>CAYMGG010000047.1:16609-23487 GCA_964389915.1 uncultured Planctomycetaceae bacterium | reverse complement strand
CTTGTGTACAAAAAGCCCCCCACCCTCCGCCGCCCATTTAAAATTACTCCCCCCAGCTTATCCCAAACGAAAGCCGGCTGACGGAATTTGCGCCGAATTCACCCATCTGAACAATCCGGCACACGAAGCTAGGCTGTAGTTTTTTTTGAGGGGGTCCGGGGGAACTTTTTTAGCCAAAAAAGTTCCCCCGGAATAGCGGTTAGGGATAGGGCTGACCGGTGGGACGGATCATGATCTCGTTGACGTTGACATGCCCCGGCAGCGCCAGCAGCCAGCCGATGCCCTCGGCGATATCCTCCGGCGTCAGCAATTTTCCGAACTGGGCGACGCTCTTGCCGAAGTTGTCTTCCGTATAGCCGGCCACCTGCTGGAACTCGCTCGCCACGATGCCCGGCATGACCAGGGAGACGCGTACCCCATGCGGGGCCAGTTCGCGCCGCAAACCTTCGGCCAGACCGGCCACCGCGAACTTGCTCGAACCGTAAAAAGCGCTGAAGGGTGAAATATTCCGGCCCACCACCGATCCGACCGCGACCAGGTCGCCGCCTTGCTTGCGCTCCTTAAGGTAGCGGCCGGCGCGGCGCAGCAGCCGGGCCGCCCCCAGCACGTTGGTCTGGTAAAGCTCGTCCCACTGTTCCTCGTCGCTTTCAAGCAGGCCGCCGGCCAGACCGCGGCCCGCATTGACCACCACCATGTCATACTTGTTCCCGCCCTCCCGCCAGGCCAGAGCTTGGGCCAGCAGTTGGTCGATATCGGCCGCGCGCCCGGCGTCGCCGGCCACAGCCAGGGCCCGGCCGCCGCCGGCGGCAATCTGCCCGACCAGCTCGGCCAGCCGTTCCTGCCGGCGGGCCTGAACGACCACCGCCGCGCCCGCCTGGACCAGCCGCAGGGCCGTGGCCCGGCCGATGCCGGAGCTGGCCCCGGTAACGATCGCGGTTTTTCCGGAAAGCAGCTTTTCCATCGAAATTCCTTTTTGTTCTTCTAAACCGGGTCAACCCGCCACCCCGCCAACGGCTATTCCTTCGCGCCCTTCTGGCGCAGGAAATCGCCGATCTCGGCATGCTTTTGCGCTTCGGCCAGCATGAGCGGAGTCTGGCCGGCCTTGGTCTTGAGGGTCAGGTCCGCCCCCTTCTCAAGCAGCAGCTTGACCATATCCAAACGGCCGTTGTAGGCCGCGCCATGCAGGGGGGTAATCTTTTTGAGGTCCGCGGCGTTGACGTCCGCGCCGTGCCCGAGCAGCAATTTGGCCACGTCGACGAAACCGTTATTGGCCGCCATGTGCAGCGGCGTCAGGCCGTTATGACCGTCCAGTCGGGCACCGTGCTCCAACAGCAGCTGCGCGCACTCCAGATGCCCGCCCGCCGCGGCCACGTGCAACGCCGTCAGCCCGTAAACGTCCATGAGCTTCGGATCCGCCCCGTTTTCGAGCAGGAACTTGACCACCGCGGCGTGCCCCTCCCCGGCTGCGGCATACAGCGGCGTCAGGTCCTGCTGGTCGCGGCAATTGGCGTCCGCGGCGTGCTTGAGCAGAAGCTTGACCACCTCCAGATGACCGCCCTGGGCGGCGGCGTAGATCGCCGTCCGCCGCTGGGCGTTGCTCAACAACACTTTGGCCTGATGCGCCAGCAACGTCTCCACCTCCGCCCGATTGCCCAGCATGGACGCCAGAATCAGCGGCGTCATGCCCTCCTTGTCGGCGGCGTTCACATCGACGCCCTTGGCCAGCAGACTGTCGATGATTTTGGCCGAACCGCTGTTCATAGCGTAATGCAGCGGCGTGCCCTGGTTGACATCCTTGAATTGGCAGTCGGCCCCTTTCTCCAGCAGCCAGGCGGCGACATCCTCGGCCCCGTTTTTGGCCGCCAGGCAGAGGGCCGACGGCCCCGGCGGGCTGGCCACGGCCTTCAGATCCGCCCCCTTTTCGGCCAGCTGGCGCGCGGCCGGCAGGTTATTGAGGAAGCAAGCGGCCAGAAACGGCGTATAACCCTCCCCATCTTTGACCTCCAGCGGCGCCCCGGCCGCGAGGCAGAGTTCGAGCAGAGGCTCGGATTTGACCTGCACCGCAAGGTGCAGCGGCGTGGCCCCTTCGCTATTGGTGAGTTTCAAATCGGCGCCGCTGGCTAAAAGCAGCTTGGCCACCTCCACCTGCTGGGCGATCACCGCCTCATGCAGCGGAGTCTGCCCCTTGCGGCTGGCCGCATTGACGTCGGCTCCCGCCACCAGCAGCAAGGTGGCCGCCTCCGCCCGGCCTTGCATGGCCGCGCCGTGCAGGGGCGTATATCCGTCATCATTGGTCGCCTTGGGGTCGGCGCCATTTTTCAGCAACAATTTGATCACCTCACCGTGGCCGCCGAAGGCCGCCAGATGCAAAGGGGTGAAACCGTTTTTGTTTTTGGCATTGATGGCTCCCGGATTTTCAGCCAGCGCCTTCTCCAGCTCGGGCAGGTTGCCCTTCATGGCCAGAGCGTGAACGTCCTCGCCCATCCCCATCCCGGCCACCAGCCAGACAGCGGCCAGGAACGTTGCGCCTCGGCGCCACAGACTCGCTTTCATGACTTCATTCTCCTTGGCAAATCGCACTCAATCGGATAGTTTTGTTTTGGCCGGCGTCGCCGGGCTCGGGCAGGCCGAACGATCGGCATCGGCCAAACCCTTACTTTCTTTGGCCAAGCCGGGCTTGTCAACGATTTAACCACTTATCATCCAAAGGGAATATTTCGCCTATGTCCGCCAATGAATGCCAAGCCAATATCCCGAAAGTGATTTTAGTAACCCCCCCGACTGACGGCCTGGATTGGCTGAATTGGTTCGAAATCTGGTGCCGCGGCTGGCGCTGGCTACTCGGCGCTTTGCTCGTAGCCGGCGCTTGCTCCAGCCTATATGCCCGAATGCTGCCCGACGAGTACCGTAGCACGGCTACCCTGGCCTCGGCCAAGGGCCTGAGCCCGGACCAGAACCGCAACATGCTGATCGGCAACGGCCTGGCGATCAAGACGGCCGCCGCCTTCTTCGCCGCCAGCGGCGACGAACTGGAGGTCCTGCCGATAAGCGAGCGAAAAGGCTGGCTCTCCAGCTTCTGGCGCGGCGGCCAGCGGATCGGCGTAATGGTCAATCGCGACGGAACCGGGTTCTCGGTCTTCGCCCTCTGCCGCGATCCGGAGACGGCCCGCCAGGCGGCGGAAAAGCTGGTCGCGTTAGGGCAGGAAAGGCTGGGCAAAGCCATGCTGACCGACCAGACTGAAGATCTGGACCGGCTGGACGCGGATATCGCCGAAAGCCGCGCCAGGGCGGAGAGCCTGCGCGCGAACCTGAACGCCCACCCCAAGCCGGAAGCCGGCGCCGCCGAAACCGCCAATCCCGGAAGCGCCGGCCGCGGGGATTATCCGAGCTGGGGGTACTGGCTGCTGGCCTCCCGAACCGCCGAGGCGGAGGCCGAACTCAGCGGCAAGCTCAAGCGTCGGGAGATGCTGCAAAAACGTCAGGAGAAGGAGCAGGGTCAGTCGCCGCTGGCCGTGGTCGCCCCCCCGCGGGCCGCCCGCACTCCGGTCGGACCCAATCGCTCGGCCGTGGTCCTGGGAACCGAAGCCGTGGCCCTGGCCCTGGCCGCCGCCGGCCTGCTGCTGGCCGAGGCCCTGCGCCGCCGGCAGCGCTCCACTCAAGCCAAGAATGCCGACTCCAATTAGCGTGATTTTGGGGCACCTTTTGCCCAAGAGATGCGATGCCCGGAGCCCTAACCTCACCGAACTGGCCCATTCGGTTGCTTCGCAGAACCAATTCCAAATTGCTCAGCCTGTGGCGACTGGCAGAAAAAAATAACCCGGAACGAGGGGACATCGTTCCGGGCCAAACTACGCTTTTCTGCAGATTTACCGCTGGTTCGTATCTGATATTGTCAGATATGACCTAGCACTTGCAGCCGCACTTGGCGGACTTCTTCATCGGCTTCTTGGCGGCGCTCTTGGCCGGAGCCTTCTTCGCCGTCTTCTTGGCCGCAGGCTTCGCGGCCGTCTTCTTGGTCACTTTCTTGGCAGTGGTCTTCTTAGCGACCTTCTTGGCCACCTTCTTGGCGACCTTCTTCGCTACCTTCTTGGCTACTTTCTTGGCCATGCCTGCCCCCCTTTCGGTTCAGTTCGGACTCATTTGCTTCACTGCTGGACGGCGTCCCCAACCGCCCAGGACAACTCCACATAACGATCTATGCGGTCAAGCTGCGAGGATCCCTGAGGCGCTGATCCGCAGCCTTGCCGCTGATATTCAAAGCCCGAACAACGAAAGGAGCCGGTCGGCCCCCGTCCGCTAATCCCGACTACTGCGACAAGACCACGGTTATTCTTGATAGTATAAGGTTCGCCGACTCGGCGACGATCCTCCATTGGCCGCTGCCGGCGACAAACGGAGGAAAAACGCGGCCCCGGACCGCTGTCGGTCCGGGGCCGCGGGCGTTTCGGTCCTACTTCTTCTTGCCCTTCTTGGCGACCTTGGCGGCCGGCTTCTTGGCCGGCTTCTTGGCGCCCGTCTTGCACTTGCAGGCGCAGGCTTCCTTGATCGCCGCCTGGGCCGCGGCCAACCGGGCCACGGGCACCCGGAAGGGCGAGCAGCTGACGTAGTTCAAGCCGACCTGGTGGCAGAACTCCACGCTCATCGGGTCGCCGCCGTGCTCGCCGCAGATGCCCAGCTTGATGTCCGGACGGGTCTGACGGCCCTTCTCCACGGCGATCTGGACCAACTTGCCCACGCCGTCACGGTCGAGAACCTGGAACGGATCGTAGTCGAAGATGCCCATCTTGACGTAGTCGCCCAGGAACTTGCCGGCGTCGTCGCGCGAGAAGCCGCAGCCCATCTGGGTCAGGTCGTTGGTGCCGAAGCTGAAGAACTCGGCCACCTTGGCGATCTCGTCGGCGGTCACGGCCGCGCGCGGCACTTCGATCATCGTGCCGATCTTGTAGGCGATCTCGCTCTTCTTGACCTTCTTCTCGGCGAAGACCAGGGCGATGGTGTCCTCGGCGACCTTGCGCTGGTGCTCGAGTTCCTTGACGTTGCCCACCAGCGGGATCATGATCTCGGGCTGAACCTTGACGCCGCCCTTCTTGACTTCGATGGCGGCCTCGATGATGGCCCGGACCTGCATGGCCGTGACTTCCGGATAGGTCACCCCGAGACGGCAGCCGCGGTGGCCCAGCATCGGGTTGAACTCGTGCAGCGAGTCGACCAGGGCCTTGACCTGCGCGGCCGGCACGCCCATTTCCTTGGCCATGAGCTGCTGGCCGGCGTCGTCCTGGGGCAGGAACTCGTGGAGCGGCGGGTCCAGCAGGCGGATGGTCGCCGGCCGGCCCTGCAGGGCCTTGAAGATACCGACGAAATCACCGCGCTGCAGGGGCAGGAGCTCCGCCAGGGCCTGGTTATACTGCTTCTCGGGCGCTTCCAGCTTGGCGCGAACGGCGGCAGCTTCGCTCTCGCCGGTTCCGGCCAGAGCCGCGCGCAGGGTCTTGACTTCCTCGGCCACCAGAATCAGGCGGCGAAAGCTCTTGATCCGGTTGCCTTCGAAGAACATGTGCTCGGTCCGGGTCAGGCCGATACCCTCGGCACCGAAGGCCACGGCCCGCTCGGTGTCCTGCGGGGTGTCGGAGTTGGTGCGCACGCCCAGCTTGCGGAACTTGTCGGACCACTTCATCAGGGTCGCGAAATCGCCCGACAACTCGGCGTCCTTGGTGGCGATCTGGCCGAGGTAGACCGTGCCGGTCGAGCCGTTCAGGCTGATCCAGTCGCCTTCCTTGACCGTCTGGCCGCCGGCGGTGAACTGCTTGGCCTTGTAATCCATCAGCACTTCGCCGGCGCCGGCCACGCAGCACTTGCCCCAGCCGCGGGCGACCACCGCCGCGTGGCTGGTCATGCCGCCGCGCGAGGTGAGGATGCCGGCGGCGGCGTCCATACCGCCCACGTCCTCGGGGCTGGTTTCGATGCGGCAGAGGATGGCCTTCTTGCCCTGGGCCCTGGCAGCCTCGGCGGCCTCGGCGGAGAAGACCACCTGGCCGGAGGCCGCGCCGGGGCTGGCGGGCAGGCCCTTGGCGATGACGGTGGCGGCCTTTTCGGCCTTGCCGTCGAAGACCGGGTGCAGCAGCTGGTCGAGCTGCTTGGGCTCGACGCGCATCACGGCTTCCTGCTCGGAGATCAGCTTCTCCTTAACCATGTCCACGGCGATCTTGACCGCGGCGGCGGCGGTGCGCTTGCCGTTACGGGTCTGGAGCATGTAGAGCTTGCCGTGCTCGATGGTGAACTCCATGTCCTGCATGTCGCGGTAGTGCTTTTCGAGCTTGGAACGGATGGCCACCAGCTCATTGTAGGCCTTGCTGTCGACCTCCTTGAGCTGGGAGATCGGCTGCGGGGTGCGGATGCCGGCCACCACGTCCTCGCCCTGGGCGTTCATCAGGTATTCGCCGTAGAAAATGTTCTGGCCGGTGGAGGCGTCGCGGGTGAAGGCCACGCCCGTGCCGGAATCCTCGCCCATGTTGCCGAAGACCATCGACTGAACGTTGACCGCCGTGCCCAGCAGGCCGCGGATGTCGTTGATCTGGCGGTAGCGGATGGCGCGGGGGTTGTTCCAGGAGCCGAAGACGGCGTTGATCGACTTGGTGAGCTGATCGAAGGGATCGACGGGGAACTCTTCCTTGGTGTGCTGCTTGTAGAGAACCTTGTAGGCGGCGACCACTTCCTTCAGGTTGTCGGCGGTCAGTTGGGTGTCCTGCTTGGCGCCGTACTTCTTCTTGACCGTGTCCAGCGCGTGCTCGAAGTCATGATGCGGCACGCCCATGACCACGTCGCCGAACATCTGGATGAAGCGGCGGTAGGCGTCCCACACGAAGCGCTCGTTGCCGGTCTCG
>CAYMGG010000047.1:0-16599 GCA_964389915.1 uncultured Planctomycetaceae bacterium | reverse complement strand
GATGGTGTCCATCATGCCGGGCATCGAGGCGGCCGCGCCGGAGCGGACCGAAACCAAGAGCGGGCTCTTCTTGCCGCCGAACTGCTTGCCGGTGGTCTTCTCGAGCTTGGCCATGTTCTCGCGGATCTGCGCCGACAGGACGGCGGGCCACTTCTTGCCCAGGTCGTAATAGGTGGCGCAGCATTCGGTGGTGATGGTGAAACCGGGGGGAACGGGGAGACCGGCGTTGGCCATTTCGGCCAGATTCGCGCCTTTACCGCCGAGCAGCGCCTTCATCTCGGCCTTGCCTTCGGACTTGCCGCCGCCGAAGAAATAGACGTATTTGACTTTGGAACCGGAACTCTTTTTGGCGGTCGCTTTCGCCATGCCGTTTCTCCTTCTCAACAAATTGAGCGCCACTCCCGTGAGCGGGAACATTTTTCCAGTCGGACCACAATTGCGCGCCGCGTTGGGCAGCGGGCAATTTTATTGGGAAACGGAGTATATGTATAGTGGGGAGAGGGCGTCAACCAAAAACAATCCCGAACCGGCACGGAAGGTAACGTTTTTTCCCGCGCCGACGGAATCAGGAAGACCGCCGGGCCAGAGCCGACAGTGCGATCTCCAGTAGTTGCGCCCGCGAGATGCCGTGATCGGCATAGGCATCCAGCCCGTAGCGGGCCGCGCGCAACGTCTCCTCGGTCAGATCCGCGCTGCCCAGCAGCATGACCGCCAGTCGGCCCAGCCGGGAGTTGTTCCGCACCCGGGACAACAGCTGGGCGGTGGAAATTCCGTTCACAGTCACGCTCGCCAAAAGCAGTTCGATCGGCCGGCCGGCTTCGGCTTCGGCGATCAATTTCGCCAATGCCTCCTCGCCGTCGGCCGCGGTCTGCACCTGGCACTGCTCGACCCGAAAAGCCCCGGACAACAACCGCCGCGCCGCCTTGCCCTCCTCCAACAGGAGAATCCGCCGGAACGCCAGTCCGGAAACCGTCCCCGTCGCCAGAAGCGGCGTCAGCGGGGCCAGTGGGGCCAGCGGCTTCAGCGGCGCTGGTTCCGGCTCCGGCTCAACCGCCCGCATCAGCCGTTCCGGCGGCTGGTCCACCGGCCCGACGGGAGCGTTCTGGCCCAGCACAATCCGGTCCAGGGCCTCGATGTCCGGCCGGCCCTGCAGGAACCGCAGGGTCTCCTCGGTCTTCTGCTTAAGGAGGGGCTGGTTGTCGCCCAATTGCCGCAGCAACAACTGGAGTTTGGGCTCGGCCAACTTGAGGCAGTCCGGCCCCAGGGACCGGACCAGATCCACGCCCGTCTCCTGGATCTCGGCCAACGGATGGCGCAGGCAGGCCAGAATCCGCGGCGTGGCGGGCTGGGCGGACGGCCCCAGCGCCAGCAGGACCTGCTTGGCCTGGGCCCGCACCTTGAAGTTCGCATCGGTCAGATGCCGGGAGATTTCGCCCGCCTCTTCGCCCAGATCGACGCCTTGAGACTGAAGCTCGACGACCAGTTCGAGGATGGCTTGACGAATGTTCAGATCCTGGCGCGAAAAGACCCGCAGCAGCTCACGGACCGCCACCAGCGCCACCGGGCCGCTCTGCCGCAGCCGGTCGAAGATGACCAACCGCTCCCGCGACTTGGTCAGCGGATCGGTCAGCCGTTGGGCCGCCAACAGCGATTCGCGCTGGTCGTGATAAGGCGGGTGACGAACCGCTCCCGCTGCGCCCAAAGCTTCGGGATCTGCCCCGCCCGGCGTCGTCTGGGGCATATCAGCTTCTGTCATGGCCTGCCAACCTGTCATCGATCGCCCGAACTGCCGCCCCTCTGCCTACATCTTAATCCATCAGCCGGCATAAAGCCCGGTTTTTCTCGCCGCGAGCCGGGAGGATGCATATAATTCCCGCATGCAGATTCCGCCGAAGATCCCGATATTGGGCATTGGCATCAGCGCCACCAGTCTAGCCGAGATGTGCGCCGGCCTGGACGAGTGGGGCCGGGCCCGGACCGGCGGCTATGTCTGCGTCTGCAACGTCCACACCGTGATGGAGGCGCAGGACGACCCCGATTACGCCGCGGTTCTGAACGCCGCCACCGTGGCCACGCCGGACGGCATGCCCCTGGTCTGGGCCCTGCGCCGGCTGGGGCGGCCGGAGCAGGCGCGCGTCTACGGCCCGGATCTGCTGCTGGCCTGGGCCGAGTACGCCGCCGCTCGGCCGGACGCGCCGCCCAGCTATTTCTACGGCGGCGCGCCGGGCGTGGCCGCGGAGCTGGCCCGGACGCTACAGACGCGCTTCCCCGGATTCCGCGTGGCCGGGGCGGAGAGCCCGCCCTTCCGCGACCTGACGCCGGCCGAGGACGAGGCGGTCCTGACCCGGTTCGCCGCCGCCGGCGCGGGCCTGGTCTGGGTGGGGCTGGGCGCGCCCAAACAGGAACGCTGGATGCGCGCGCACGCGGAAAAGACGGGAGCTGTGCTTTTGGGCGTGGGCGCGGCCTTCGACTTCCTCACCGGCCGCGTGCCCCAGGCCCCGCGCTGGCTGATGCGCCTGGGCCTGGAATGGCTCTTCCGCCTGGCCATGGAGCCGCGCCGGCTGTGGAAACGCTACTTCCACCACAACCCGCGCTTCGTCTGGCGGCTGGGGCGGCAGCTGTGGGAAGACAAAACCCAGATAAACTCCTGAGAAAACTTGCTTGAAAGAAAGTTTTCTCAGACTCTTTCAAAGAACTTTAATCGCCTGCTTCGCGTTGCCGGCAGGCTTATATGGGTAAACCGCGCGCGGAGGTGGGCGCCGGATTCACCCGCCGAAGCTTTCGAACCGGCGAAGCTGAATGAAAATTTTTGGGAACGGGGGGGCCTGGGGAGAACCTTTTTTATAAAAAAGGTTCTCCCCCGGAATCCCCCGCCTTAACGAAAAAGGGAGGGAAGACATGGCCGAAACCGGCAAACGGGCGCTCATCACCGGCGGGGCGGGATTCATCGGCAGCCATCTCTGCGACCGATTGCGCGCCCAGGGCTGGGCGGTGACGGTGCTCGACGACCTCTCCACCGGCCGGGTGGAGAACATCCGCGCCCACGAGGGCCGGCCGAGCTTCACCTTCTACGTGGGCTCGGCCGACGATCCGCAGCTCCTGCGCGAACTGGTGGCGGCGACGGACGTGGTCTTCCACCTGGCGGCCGTGGTCGGGGTGCGCAAGGTGATGGAGAACACGGTCGAGACCATCGAGCGCAACCTGCACGCCACCGAAAGCGTGCTCAAGACCTGTAACCTCTTCCGCAAGCGCCTGCTCATCGCCAGCACCAGCGAGGTCTACGGCGCCAATCCCAAGGCCGCCTTCACCGAGGAGGACTGCGCCATCATCGGCAACAGCCGTCACCGCCGCTGGTGCTACGCGGCCGGCAAACTGCTCGACGAATTCCACGCCTACGCCTATTACTACGCCACCGCCCTGCCGGTCACGACCGTGCGCCTCTTCAACACCGTCGGGCCGCGCCAGGTGGGGCACTACGGCATGGTCGTGCCCACCTTCGTCCGCCAGGCCCTGGCGGGCGAGCCGCTCACCGTCTACGGCGACGGTTCGCAGAAGCGCTGCTTCACCTATGTCGGCGACACGGTCGAAGCCCTCTACCGGCTGGCCGAGAAGCCCGAGACCGCGGGTGAGATCTACAACATCGGCGCGGACGCCGAGACCTCGATCCAGGAACTGGCCGAAACCATCAAGCGCCTGACCGGCAGCGCTTCGCCCATCGTGCGCAAAAGCTATGCGGAGGTCTTCGGCGAGGATTTCGTGGATATGGAGCGCCGCCGCCCCGACACGAGCAAGCTGCGCGCGGCGATCGGCTTCGCCCCGACCACGCCGCTGGCGGAAACCCTGGGCAAGATCATCGCCCACATGCAGGGCAAATAATAACCGCTCAATATAATTCGCATCGAATCGGTTGTGGTTCGAATTCCAAAAACTATAAATCCGGTCTTTTGAACGTTCGGATGGGAAAAGCCGGGTGAGAGTTTTTTGGCGGGGTTCGGGGCACCTTTTTTGCAAAAAAGGTGCCCCGGAATCGCCCTCAATCGACGGGCAGCCAGATCGTATACGGCCCCTGCCGATAGGCGATCTGGTAGCCGGCGCGGCTAAGGAATTTTTGGGACGCCTCCAGTTGCCGGTCGATTTGCGTGGCCAGCGCCCATTCCGGCACCCGGTCGTCCCAGACCACCGCCCCGACCTGGCGGTTCTCGACCGCCCCGATGACCAGCGGCTGCCACCGGTCGAGATTGGCGAGGATCATCCGGTCCCAATCGCGAAACTGCCGCGCCGCCCCCAAAATCCCCCAGCCCTGGCTCCGCCAGGTCTCCTCCACCCAGAGATACGGCCCGATCATCTCGCGGTAATCGACCAGCTTGCGCCGGCCGGCCTCGGCGGCCAGATAGTGCGGCGCAGCGATCGGTCGGCCCGCGTCGGTGTGAGCCCGCAAAAAGGCGGCGGCCTGGTCCAGTTCGCGGCGCGGCACTCCGTCCCAACCGTGCGTCACGGTCGCCGGCGTCACTGCGCCCAGAACGCCGAACGCCGCCGCCGTCGATAGCACGACCAGCCCTGCCCGCCTTTCTTCAGATCGGCCGCCGAGCCCTCGGCCCAAGACGGCACCGGCATAGCCGGCCCCCAGGGCCAGGGCCGGGAGCAGGTCGATGGCACTGTGGAAGAACATGGTCGAGCTATGGAAAATGTAAAAACCGAAAAAGAGCAAGGCCACCAGACCGCTCTCCCGCCAGGGCGTTTCCGCTTCGCGGCGGCAGGCAAGAATCAGGCCGCCCGCGCCCAGCGGTAGCAGCTGGGCCAAGCTCGGGATTAGGATCTGGCTGAACTTGATCCAGACCGAGTGCCCCTGCCCCTTGGCGAAATGGAGCAGGAAGACCTGGATAAAAACTTCCGAACCGTAGCGCAGGAAGTAATAGGAATAGATTCCGCCCGCCACGAGCAGAAACCCGATCACTCCCTCCGCCGCACGATCGCGCCTCCGCCAGAGTGCCGGCAACAACAACGCGCCCCAGAACAGACCGGAGATCTTGATCGCCGCGGCCAAGCCCGCCAGGCCGCCGGCCAGCAGCAGGCTCCAGCGCCAGTTCGGCCGGACCGTCAGCAGCCACAGGGCGGCGCAACCCAGGGCCAGCGTGAAATTGACCCGCTCGCAGACGTGATAGCGAAACAGGAGCGGAGCAGTGGAGAAGATCCCCACGGTCAGCAGCGCCGCCGCCGCCGGCAGGCGGCGGCGGGCCAGATCGAAGAGCAGCAGGGAGGAACCGGCGAGCACCGCGTTGTTCAAAATTTCCGCCGCCCGGTGGGCGGGCAGCCCGAGGCGAAAGATCAGGCTCAAACCGCTCTCGAACCACGGCAGATGCGGATTGAGCGTGTCCCGGAACGGCGCCTGCCCCAGCTGCATAGCCAGGCCGTGATAGAGCGGGGCGCTTCCTTCGATCCAGATCAGCGGCCAGTACATTCGGATGAGCCGCGGCAGGACGGCCAGCGTCAGGGCGGCCGCCCATATCCTCCAGTCCAACCGCCCAGCGGGCGAACCGCATAGGTCTGCCGGCACTTCTGTCGTTGAAACCGGGGCGGCCGTTTCCATGTTCAGCCCAGCACCCGGCGATGGTAGACGTACCACTCGACCACCAGAAACGCCAGGGCGGCCAGGGCCAGCCAGGGCCAGAGTTCGGTCTGGCTGCGGCCGCTGGGCCGCTGGCTGGTGAGGGCCAGATCCCCCAAGGTCAGCGCCGGCCGGGCGGCCACGGCCGATTCGGCGCTGGAGAGCAGGTCGCAGGCGAAACGCCGCTCCTCGTCGCCGGTCGTGAGTCGGTAGACGCCCCGCCGGCCGGTCTCGGCAAAGTAAGCGCCGCGCGCGCCGGCCCGGGCCGCCGGTTCGGTCGTCCCGTCCGGAGTCCGCACCTGGACCCCGCTGATCGGCCGGGTGAAATCGGCCCGCAGCGCCTCGCCCGTGGGCCAGGCCACCCGCCCGAACAGCCCGCCCGGCCGGGCCAGCCAATGGACGGCGTTGCGGACGAAAAGCGGGAAGGAGACGCGCAGCGGCCAGCGTTCGGTTTGAAAGATGTCGAAGGCCAGGACGGCCGCGCGCTGTTCCCGCCCCAACCGGCAGGCCAAGAGCGGCGCCTCCGACAGCGGTGCGGCGGCCACTTTGGCCGCATCGGCCAGTTCCGCCGCATTTTTCAAGTTCAGCCCCTCGCCGGTGATCACCGGCGTCCAGCCGGATTCAAGCTTGAGCCGGCGGCACTGGCGGATGCGCAACTCCTCCAGCAGGGTCAGATTGCGGGTGAGCGGGTGAAGGCGGTTCCAGTCGATCACCCGCGGCGCATAGAGCGGCGGCTCTTCGGCGGTTATGCCCGGCAACGGCGGCAGGGCGTCGATATACAGGGCCGCACCGGCGTCGGCCTCGGCCGGCGCACACCGGTCGTAGATGACAATCTCATAGGGATTGCCGCCGGCGTCGGCCAGCCCGGCGGCCGCCGTTTCCCGCCCGGGCAGGGCGGCGGGCTTGAGCGTGTCGAAAACAATACCGCCCCGGTCGGCGGCCAGAGCCCGTTCCAGAAAGAAATTCCCCTCGCTCACCAGCAGCGCCCGGATCGGCTTGGGCGCTTCGAGCACGGCCCAGGCCCGATCGTCGACGGTAAAGGCGGAATCCCCCTCCAGGAAGAGTTCGGCCACGCCGGTGGCCGCGCCGGGGAGGGTGAAAATGGCGCCGGCCTGGCCGGGGATCTCGGTCCGCTCGCCGGCGCCGCCTTCGGCCGCCCGATTGGTTGCCGCCGGCAACTCCAACTCGCGCGCGTCCACGAATTTGCCGTCGAGTTGCAGGGTCAGCCGGCTTTTGCGGACCGTCCGTCCGGAGTTCTCCACCCGCACGAACAGCCGTTTCTCCTCCCGTTCGGCCCCGGCCAGCAGATCGGGCGAAGCCTGAAGATCGAGGGTCACGATCCCCAGATTCTCGGTGTCCTCCCGGCCGAAGGAGATGAAGCGTGAGCCCGCGCCGACCGCCTCGTCGGCCGCCTCGCCGCTCAGCTGCGCCGCCAGCCGGGCCGGCAACGGCGGATAGGCTCCGTCCGAAAGGACGATCACGTTGGCCAGCGGCCGGCCGGGCCGGGGCAGATCGGAATCCGCCCCAGGCTCCCGCGCGGCGGCGCCGCCGACCGCCCCGGTCACCGCCACGGCCATCTCCAACGCGGCGGCCAAGTCCGTGCCCGTCTCGCGAATCCGGGCGGCGGCCGCGGCCTGGCGTAGCCGGGCCTTGTCCGAAGTCAGGCCGCAGAGCAGGACCGGCCGTTCGGCGGCGGCGATCAGACAGAGCTCGTCGGCCCGCGACGCCCCCGCGCCCTTAACCCCCAGGACGTCGATCAGCCGGTAAGCCTCTTCCCGGGCCGCGGCAAAGCGGGTCCGCCCGCCCTCCCCGTCGCGGGTGGCCATGCTGGCCGAGCAGTCGAGGATCAGGGCGGCGCGGCGCCCGGCCGCCCGCGTCAGCTGGGTGTAGGGCCGGGCCAAGGCCAGAATGATGAATGTGGCGATCAGCAGCTGGAGCAAGAGCAGCAGATTGCGGCGCAGCCAGCGAAACGGCGAGTTGACCCGCAGATCGTGGACGCTGCGCCGCCAGAGCAGCACCGAACTGATCGGCTGCTCCTGCCGCCGCAGCTTGAGAAAATACATGATCGCGATGGCCGGCAGGAGGAGCGCCAGCCACCCGAGCGTCCCGGCCGAAAGAAACTGCCACATGCCCGGCTCCAAGCGTCAAGCTGCGGATCGAAACGACCGGCCAATTATAGCGCGCAATTTTTCCGGCGAAACGCCAAAGGTTCGGCCCGCTCCCCTTGACAAGGCCCGAATCAGGGAGTATGTTAACAATATGGCTTTATTTGTTAACAATTAAAAACCGGGATAGCGCGCATGAATCTGACCGAACAATTGCAGCAACATCTCCTGGAGCGCGGCTATCGGCCGGGCGAGCGGATCGAGCCGGAACTGGAATTGGCCGAACATTTCGGCGTGGCCCGCGCCAAGATCCGCGAGGTGCTCAACGCCTTCTGCCAGGAGGGGCTGCTCGAACGCCATCCCCGGCGCGGCACCGTGGTCCGCGATCTGGACGTGTTGCGGGCCGGGCGGGACCTGGACTTTCGCTTCCAACTGGGCGGGCTCGATCCGGCCGACGCCTGGGAGGCGCGGCGGGTGATCGAGCTGGCCATCCTGCCCCTGGTGGTCCGCCGGATCACCCCGGCCCAGGTGCGCGACGCGGCCGCCTGCATCGACCGCATGGAGGCCCGCCTGGAAGAGCCGGCAGCGGTCGAAGCCATCGACGCCGAGGACCAGGCCTTTCACCTGGCCCTGCTTTCCGCCTGCGGCAACCGAACGCTGCAATGCTTCGCCGGGGTGATCGCCGGCCTGTTCCGCGAGGCCGTGCGCCGGCCGTTTCGCACGCCCGAAAAATTCCGGGCCACGATCAAAAAGCACCGCGAATTATTAGCCGCCATCCGCGCGGACGACGTTGAAGCGGCGTGCCGCCTGATGGACGAACATTTGCTGGGAGGCAAGAAATGAGTCAGCGGGACTTCTATACGTTGATCTATCGCGGCTTCGCCCCGGATTGGTGCGTCTGCGACCAGGCGGTGCGCCGCCTGCCGGACGGCACGCTGGGCGCGTTCTATATGACCGGCGGCAACACCGAACCGGAACGGGCGAACTTCGTGGCCCTCTGCCGCAGCGCCGACAACGGCGCCAGCTGGACCAAACCCCAGGTCGTCATCCGCGCCGCCGACCGGGCCTGGACCATGACCGAGGTCATCGTTAACGGTGACGAGATCTCCATTTTCCTGCAAAGCCACGAGGGTTTTTTCGAAGACTGGCGGGTGCATCTGATCCGCAGCCGGGACAACGGCCAGACCTGGAGCGCGCCGGAAGATTTTTCGCCCCTGCCCCGGCGGAATTTCGTGCGCAACCTGCTCAAGACCTCCTGGGGCGAGTGGCTGTTTCCCTATCAGACCTACGACACGCGGCCCGATCCGCTGCCCAGTCCGCTCAAGGACGGCTCGCACCAGGCGGCGGTGGGCGCGCTCATCACGGCCGACGAGATGAAAACCTGGACCGTCTCGGCGCGCGTGGGTTCGATTCCCGGCTGGGCCGAGCCCAACCTGATCGAACTCCCGGGCGAACGGATCGTGATGCTGATCCGGGCCGACGGCCAAGGTCATCTGCTGCGCTGTGAATCGACCGACCGCGGCCGGACCTGGTCGGAGCCCAAGCCGGCGGGCATTGCCAATCCGGGTACGAAATTCCGCCTCTTCGACCTGGGCGACGGCCGGATCGCCCTGCTGCACAACCCCAATCCGAAGTGCGGCCAGCGCAATCCGCTGGCCCTCTGGATTTCGGCCGACAATATGCAGACCTGGCCCGAGCAGCGGGTGCTGACCGACTTCCCCGGCCAGCTCCAATATCCCGACGGCTTTTACGATCCGGCGGAAAAGGCCATCCATTTCGCCTTCGACTACAACCGCCACGATCTGATTTACTGGAGAGCATATATATGAATGTTTCGCTCCGCGCCGGTTTGATCCTGGCCATGGCCTGGCTTTTCGTATTTAGCGCAAACTCCGGGGAACCTGGCGCCAAAAGCGACGCCACAGCCGGGAAAAAGGAAAAAAACATGTCGGCGGAACCGGTCTATAAACTATGGAACGGCGGAGAATTTCCTAAAAGCGCGGACATCCCGCTGTTGAAAAACGTTCAATTCAGCGTCATCAAGGCCTGGAATCCAGAGGCCGACGGCTACCGTTTCTTGCACGGCGTAGCCTTGGCCTGGCACCAAGACCGGCTTTACGCCTCCTTCGGTCACAACCGGGGCGGCGAAAACAGCGGCAGCGAGCAGGCCCGGTATTGCATTAGCGAAGACGCTGGCCGGACCTGGGGCCAGCCGCTCGAGCTGGTCAATAACCAAGCGGACTGGGCGGCCAGCCACGGCGCCTTCCTCGCCCAGGGCGGCCGGCTTTGGGCCTTCATGGGGGTATTTCGCGGCGACACCCGCGATCTGCACACCCAGGCGTTCGTGTTGGACGTATCGGGCCACACCTGGGAACCGCGCGGAAAGGTTGTCTCGGACGGCTTCTGGCCCACGCAAGAGCCGCAAAAAATGGCCGACGGCAACTGGATCATGGCCGGCTTCCAAGTCGGCCAAGGTTATCCCGCCGCCGTGGCGGTCAGCCGCGGCGACGACCTGACCGCTTGGACTCTGGTGACAATCCCTCCGGCCGCAGGCAAAATGTGGGGCGAGTCGGCGGTCATTCTGGACGGCCCCCGGATTCTCAGCCTTGCCCGCCACAACGAACGGCCCTGCGTCCTGGTCGCGGTCAGCAAGGATTACGGTCGCACCTGGACCGCCTCGCAGCCCAGCAATCTGCCCATGGCCTGCTCCAAGCCCTATGCCGGCACGCTCAGTACGGGCCAGCACTATCTGATCGGCTCCATGACCGCCGACGGCGGCAATCGCCGCTCGCCGCTGACCATTGCCGTCACCCGCCCCGGCGAACTCGAATTCTGCCGGGTCTGGCGCATCCGCGACGCGGTCCACGCCGGCGGCGGCGAATCGAATCCTCGCGCCGCGCTGGCTTATCCCTATGCCGTGGAACACCAGGGGCGTCTGTACGTGGGTTATTCCAACAGTGGCGGCCGGGGCGGCAAAGAACGGCAACTATGGAATAACAACAGTGCGGAATTGGCGATTATCCCGCTGACCGAATTGGCCGTATCCGCGAAATAAAAGAAGGGGAGAACCGTGACCTCCAGCAAGGCTCGTTTTTCTCAGGAAGTGCTGGCCCAAGCTCTCGAACCGCCATTCATCGACACCGCGCCCGGACCGCGCCATCAGCCCGAAGCCCAGGACTACGGCATGACCATCGGGCTAGACCGCACGCCCGGGGGGCGGCTCTGGGCCGCCTGGGTCGGCGGCGGCGACAGCGACCTGGGCTTCTTCCTGGCCGCCAGCAGCGACGACGACGGCGAGACCTGGTCGCGGCCGCGCCTGGCGATCGATCCGCCGGACCTGCCGGAACTGCGGCGGCGCATCCTGGTCGGCACCTTCTGGACCGATCCGCTCGGCCGGCTCTGGCTCTTTTTCGACCAATCCCTGGGCTATTTCGACGGTCGGGGCGGCGACTGGGCCACGGTCTGCAATAACCCCGACGCGACCGAGCCGGTCTGGTCCGCGCCGCGCCGTCTCTGGCACGGGGCCACGCTCAACAAGCCGCTGGTTTTGAAAAACGGCGAGTGGCTGCTGCCCGTCTCGCTCTGGGACCGGGGCAAGATCGGCGGCGATCCCCGCCTACAGGCGGAATACGCCGAGTTGGACGAGTGGCGCATGGCCAATGTCTTCGTTTCCGCAGAACAGGGCGCGACCTGGACTCGTCGGGGCGGGGTGCGGTTTCCTCACCCCGAATTCGACGAGCACATGCTGATCGAGCGGCGCGACGGTTCGCTCTGGATGCTGGCCCGCACCCAGACCGCACTGATGGAATCGACCTCGACCGACCAGGGGCGGACCTGGAGCGAACCCCGAGTGAGCGCGATCAAGACCGTCAACGCCCGCTTCTTCATCCGCCGGCTCAGTTCCGGCAATCTGCTGCTGGTCAAGCACGGCCCGCAAATCGATTCCGCCCCGGCCGGCCGGTCGCACCTGGCCGCCTTCATCTCCGCCGACGACGGGCAGACCTGGACGGGCGGCCTGGTTCTTGATGAGCGGAACAATATATCTTATCCCGACGGCTGCCAAGCGCCGGACGGCACGATTTATATCAGCCACGACCGCGAGCGCGACCGGCGGGGCGAGATCCTGCTCAGCCGGTTCACCGAGGCCGACGTTTTGGCCGGCCGGTTGACCGGGCCGCGGTCGCGGCTGAAAATGCCGATCTACCGGCCGCTGGCGGCCAAGGACGCGCAACTACCTTGACTGCTTGGGGGAACTTTTTTTGCAAAAAAAGTTCCCCCAAACCCCTTCAAAAAAACTCTCGACCTTTTTGACTTGAGCGCGGGGTGGAAAATCGGGTGAATCCGAGAATCGGGCCGCGCGGTCCGACGTTCGACCGAAGATGTGCGCCGAAGCCGTCCATATGAACGTTCGCGCAGGCGAAGCTGGATTAGGGTTTTTTGCGGGGGTCTGGGGGAGCTTTTTTGCAAAAAAGCTCCCCCAGAATAAATCGCAGCCATCAAACAACCAAAGGAACCAGACCCAAATGTCCGAACCCAGTTCAACCGAAGCCGCGCCGGCGTTAACCAGCGAAGACGAGCCTTCCCTGGGCGAGCGCCTCAGCGCCGCGATCCCGGGTGAACTCTGGATCCTGGGGGCGGTCTGCTGCTATTCGGCCACGGCAATCATGGTCTGCCGGTTGGTCCGGGCGGGGGAGAGCATCTACTGGGTCGGCTGGCTGCGTTTTATTTTCGCTTTGATCGTAATGCTGGCGTTTACGGTCGGCCGGGTCAAGGTCGTCAATCGCTCCATCTTCGTCTGGCGCGGGGCGATCGGTTCGCTGGGGCAGTTTCTGATGTTCACGGCCGTGGCTTGGGTCGGGCTGGGGCGGGGTTCGGTGCTGGTCTATCTGCTGGGCGTAGTCAGTCTGGTGGCCGGCATCCCGCTGCTCGGCGAGCGACCGGGGCCGAGGGTTCTGGGCGCGGTGCTTTTGGCCACGATCGGCGTATTCGGAGCCTGCGGGGCGCGCTGGCCCCAGGGAGCCGAATGGTTGGCGTTGGGGGGCGCGCTCTGCTCGGGAGTGGCCGTGGTATTGGTCCGGCTGCTGCGCCGGACGGACGGCAATAGGGTTTCGCTCCTGAGCCAGTCGCTGTTCGGCGCGCTCCTGCTGACCGGGCCGGCGCTGATCGGCGGCCACGCCCCGAGTACGCCGGCGGCCTGGGGCACGATTCTGCTGCTTTCCTTGAGCGACGGAACGGGCCAGCTCTGCCAGAGCCAGGGCCTGGCCCGGGTCAGCGCCGCACGTGGCGGAGCCTTGTTCATGCTTACGCCGATCCTGGGCCTGCTGTGGGGCGTGGCGGTGGAGGGGGAGATGCTAAGCCCGCTCAACTGGCTGGGCTGCGGCCTGGCCCTGGCGGCCTCGCTGCTGGCGGCCATGCGTTGATCTCCGAGCCGGGATATCCGCGTAAACGGGAAAACTCCCGCAAATCAGGGGTGGACCTTGGTGTCCGTGCCTGAAGTCTCCTCCTCCCTCCGGGAGGGGGTTGGGGGGAGGGAGAGTGCCGAGTGCCCCTTGACTGCCTCCCCCACCCCGACCCTCCCCCGGTGGGGGATGGAGACCAGGGCGATTATCGCCCCTTTATTATGAGGCGTTGTAATTAGGGACAAAAAATTCCCCGGAAAAGGAGTTCAGGATGAATCCCAATCTCCTCAAGCAGGCATTGCAGGCCGGCCAGGCCGTTTTCGGCGTGATGGTGGGCGAGCTGCGCACGCCGCGGCTGGGTATGATGCTGGACGCGGCCGGAGCGGACTTCGCGATCATCGACCAGGAGCATGGCATCTATGGCCCGGAACTGCTGGCCGGCGTGCTGGCCGGATTCCGGGGCGGGCGCTGCGCGCCACTGGTGCGGGTGCCGGCGGTGGCGCGGGAATATTTCGCCGTCGCCCTGGACCAGGGCGCTGCCGGAGTGGTCGTGCCGGGCGTGGAGACGGCCGAGCAGTTGCGCCAATGCGTGGATTTGGCCAAGTATCCGCCGCAGGGCAGCCGGGGGATCTGTTCGCTGCGGGCGCACGGCGAGTTTCGCCGCCATGACCAGGCGGAATTTCTGCGCCGGGCCAATGCCGAAACCCTGCTTATCGCCCAGATCGAGACCGCCCCGGCCTTGGCCAAGCTCGAAGAAATTCTGGCCGTGCCCGGGCTGGACGGGATTCTGGTCGGCTGCGCCGATCTCTCGGCTTCATTGGGCGTACCCAACCGGCCGGACCAGCCGGAGCTGGCCCAGGCCATCGCCCAAGTCATCGCCGCCGGCAAGAAACTCGGCGTCGCCACCGGCATTCACGTTTACGATCCGCAGCAGGCAGGCCGGTATTTGGCCGCGGGCATGCGCTTTCTCTCCGTTCACACCGACGTTAAGGCCCTGCTCGACGCCTGGGAGCAGCGGCTGGCCGACGTGCGTGGCGTCTGGTCGCGGGAATCAGGAGCCGGCGCATGAGCGCGCCGGAGCGACGGGCGGGTGAATGGGTGCTGGGGTTGGATCTGGGCACGGGCAGCCTCAAGGGCCTGCTACTTGACCGGTCGGGCCGGGTGGGTGCGCAGGCCGCACGGGACTATCCGACCCGAATTCCGGCCGCCGGCTGGGCCGAACAGGATCCGGACGACTGGCGGCGGGCACTGCGAGAACTGCTGCCCGAATTGTGGAAACAAGCCGGCTGCCTGCCGGAAGCGGTGGTCGGAATCGGGCTCTGCGCCGCAGCCCACATCCCGGTACTACTGGATCAAGACGACCGGCCGGTGCGTCCGGCCATACTCTGGCACGACCGGCGCAGCCAGGAACAAGCCGAATGGTTGAACCGTCACCACGGTGAACGCTTGGCCCAAGTCACGGCCAACCAGGCGGGCTGCGCCTGGACTCTGCCGCAGTTACGTTGGCTGAGCGAACACGAACCGCAGGCGTTGGCGGCCACCCAGAGTTTTCTCACCTCCAAAGATTATCTGCTCTTTCTGCTGACCGGCGAGCGGGCGGCCGATCCTTCCAGCGCCGCCGCCACGCTGCTATTTGATCTCCAGCGAAACGAATGGGACCCGGAACTGGCCGGCCTGGCCGGATTGTCGCCCGCAGCCCTGCCCGCGATTCGGCCGGCCCTGGCCGTCGGCGGCCGGGTCAGTCCAGCGGCTGCCGGTGAGTTCGGGCTACCGGTCGGAACGCCGGTCCAGACCGGCATGCTCGATTCGGCGGCCGAGTTGCTGGGGGCCGGGGCCCTGGCCCCGGGCGATGGACTGGTCCGCTTGGGCACGGCCGGCGGCGTAATGCTGGTCGGCGATAAAGCCGAGTGCGCCGGCGAAGTTTTGACCTACCCGCACCCCCTGACTGGTCTTCATTATCGGCAAGCGGCGACCAATTGCTGCGCCCTCTCCCTGCGTTGGCTCAAAAGCTGCCTGGGAGACGAAACCGGAACCGAACCTTCCTTTGCCCAGCTAGACGAACTGGCGGCCGCCGCCCCGGCCGGCGCGGACGGTCTGTTTTTCCATCCTTATTTGCAGGGCGAGCGCGCGCCCTACTGGGAACCGTTCTTGCGGGGCAGTTTCTGCGGTCTGACCTTGAGTCACGGCCGCCCGGCTCTGGTCCGGGCCGTGCTGGAGGGAACGGCCTACTCTTTGCGCGACTGTTTGCGGGTCTTAAGTTCTGACCTACCCGCGCGCCTGGCCTTGGTCGGCGGCGGGGTCAAGAGCCGGGTCTGGCCGCAGATTCTGGCCAATATTCTCGGTCGCCCCCTGCAAACCTTGGAGTGGGGAGACTCAACGCATGGGGCGGCACTGGCGGCCGGGGTCATGGCGGGATTTTTCGCCCATCTGCCGGCAGCCAAGGATAAATGCATTCGCACCCGTGAGCTGATTGTTCCCCAACCTGACCATCTGCCAATATATCAGGCTGGGTTCAAGCAGTATGAATTGATTAAAAAATCTCTGACAAGCGTGTACTCAGCGCTTTAGCTTTCGACTAAACAAGCTTGATTACACGCCATTCGTGTAAGAAATATCTGAAAAAGCTTGCTTTATAAGCGTGAATATAACGTGTCTGTGTTTGAATAGCGGTTTATCCTGCGGATAAACTTAAAATAAAGGGGTAAAGCCACACGACCAAACGAGAATGGACCCAGCCATGCGTCATTTGCGCAAAGAGCGTTCCGAGCAATTGCTGGCTTTGGCCAACTCTCAATACGGTTACTTTACCGCACTTCAAGCCAAGCAGCTTGGCTATACCACTCACGATCATACCTACCATACCAAATCTGAACATTGGAAACGTATCGAAGCCGGGCTGTTCCGGTTGCCTGATTACCCGGATTCCTTGCCCGCCCTGTTCACCCGCTGGACTCTATGGAGCCGTAACCGTCAGGGCCAGCCGCAAGCCGTCATCAGCCACGCCAGCGCCCGTCTGCACCATGACCCAGAACTCCTTGCTTCACAGCCGGAAATCGTTCATCTGACCGTGCCGCCCCGGTTTCAAAAACGCTGCCCGGCAGGAATCGAACTGCACAAACGCGAGCTTTCGACCGCCGAAAGCGAACCCGCCGGCACCTATCGCGTCACCACCCTGGCCCGCACCACGCTGGATCTGGCCGCCGCCGGGGCGGAATTTATTCCTCCACTTTCTCCGGAATCCCTAACTCCAAATTTGACAACCAGCAACGCATCGCTCATGCTTGAAATAAGGGCCAGCGAACCGCAGCTTAACTTTTCCCTAACCTCGGTGGAGGCCAGTATCATGCAAAATCCGCATCGGCCGCTGACCGCCTTGGCCGGCGAAACCAACCCCGAGAGTTTCGGTCGCCCCTACACCATCCCCCCCCCGCCCCCGCCCCGGCGCGGGAGGGGAATGGGGGCGCGCCACCCCCCCAACGGCTTCACGTGG
>CAYMGG010000046.1:0-23646 GCA_964389915.1 uncultured Planctomycetaceae bacterium | reverse complement strand
TTTCCGCCGGTGGCGCGGGTTGCAGAACCCGCGCCACCGGCGTCGTTTGAATGTGATCCGCTCCGCCAAACGGTCTTTTTCGCTAGGCTTCTCGGCGGCCTACGAATATAGTTGATGGAATGAGTGCCGATGAGAAAAGGGACGGCCAGATCCGTTTGACGCGGTGGGCGGCCGGTTTGGTGGTGTTCGCGTTGCTGTTGACCGCGACGGCCTGGGGGGCGGAGTCCGCCGCCACGCCCTGGCGTTCGGCCGCCTTTCTGACGACGCCCGGCACCTTCGCCTGTGGCGGAGCCAAAGCTCTACGGCATGGGGCTTGGGGGCTGTACCTGCGCGAAGTGCCATTGAATGAAGCGCTCGGTCTCAAGGTCGAAGAATTGTTGGCCCAGTACTTCCTGCTCATCATTCCCTGGGATGCGGGTGATCCGAAGCTAAACGCATTTATTCCCACTTTGCAGGCTTATGTCGAAGGCGGCGGCTGCGTCTATGCCGCCGGCCCCATCGCCGAAGGCGCGGCCGCCGATTTCTTCGGGGTCACGGCCGGCGCGAGCTACGCCGACTCTTTTTCCGATCCCACCGATTTTTTGCTGTGGTTGACTCCGGAAGCCGGGGCCTATCCAGTCGTCGTCCAACCTCGCTTCGGCAACGCCGGCTTTTACAAAGAGAAATTGTTCAGCTACAGCCGGGCCTGGGTGGTCGGGGAAAGGGAGGAACTGAAGACCGGCTTTACGGCGCAGCTGAATTGCCGGACCTGGCGGGCTTGGTCGGCCAGACCTCCGGCCAAAGCGCTAGGGCGGATCTGGGCCGACACCGGCCTGGACGGGAAATTTGACCGCGATACCGCCCTGGGCGATGATCGCATTCTCAATCCGCGGGGCAGGGGAGCGACGTTATTTCGGCCGTTGCCGGTCTTCGATGCCTGGGGCCGGATTCTCGCTTTTGACTGCGCCTCACCCCAGGCCCCGCTCAAATGCTACTGTTTGCAAGGTGACCTGGATCAGACCGATTTGGGGCTGGCGGCTTTGCTTTGGGGGGCAGGCGAGGCCGGGTTGCCCTGGCGCAGCCCCTATCCGCGCGGGATTCGCTGGGCCGCCTTCGCCCGACACGACATCGAGAGCGGCGACTTCAGCCGCAATCTGCTTGTCGCCAAAATCGACCGGGAGGCCGGGCTGGCCTGTATTTTCGCCGAGCGCCAGGGGCGGGGTGACCTGCGTCCCGGGAGCCCTTGGTGGGATGACGCCTTCGATCCCTTCGACGCGGCCCAATGGCGGCAGTTGAATGAACTGGGGGTGATCCACGAATTCCATTACAACCCCCAGGGCTTGGGACTCGACGCTGTCCGGATCGCCGCCAATCTGCGGGCGCAGGAACACCAGAGCGGCCAGGTAATCCGCAGCTATTGCGCGCACGGTCAGGACGGCGGCGGCTTTTGGGGACGGCCGATGCAGGAGGCTTTTTTGCAGGCCGTTCGGGCGGTTCATCCCGACGTCAAACCGATCAATTTTGACTCCTTTGGGCGGATCAGTTCCGTTTATCCCTTGCCCTATCTGACGACTCCGGAGCAGGAATCCGGCCTGGAACTGGTCATGAAGCATACAACGTTTGACCAGTATGTGGTGAAGGAGCCGCAGCGATTGGCCGGTTATATCGAGAGCTACGCCCGCGGCGGCGTGCCGCTGGCCTACCTGCTCCATCCCCATCAGGTCCGGGAAATGCCGGCCATGGCGGACAATTACCGCTGGATCGTCGGGCAGATCAAGGCCCAACCCGAATTCAGCCCGCTGGATTTCTACGAATTCTGCGACTACAACCGCGCCGCTTCCGCCCAATTGTCGGCCGAAGTCCGGCGGCGGGAGGACGGGCGGCTGGAGGTGCGCTGTCGGAATGTGGGGCCGGCTCTTCCGGGGCTGACCCTGCAAGCTCCGGCGACCAGCGGCGGGTTGCTGGAAAATATAGTGGTTTCTCTGCCCGGCGGCGAACCGGGCGGTGAACCGGCGGTGATTTATGCCGGTCGCTGAACCTTCGTCACCGGCGCCCGAGCCTCCGCCTTTTCCGCAGGTGCTGGCCCGCTTCGCGCAGGCACCACGGGAGCTGCTGGGACTGGTTCCCGGCGTGTTGGCCATCGATAAACCCAGCGGCCCGACCAGTCAGGCGATCGTCTCCCGGCTGCGGCGCCAGTTACGGTTGAAGAAGATCGGCCATGGCGGCACGCTCGATCCACTCGCCAAGGGGCTGCTGCTGGTGCTCCTCGGTTCCGGTACCCGCCTCTTCGATTCGCTCCAAAATTTCACCAAAACCTATCGGGCTGAATTGCAGTTAGGCTTGCGCACCGACACGCAAGACATAACCGGTAAGGTGGTGGCGACCGCTGCGGAATTGGCGAAAACCATTACGGCGGACCGGCTGCATGATGCGCTGGCACCGTTTCGGGGCGCGATCGAGCAGCTGCCCCCCATGTTCAGCGCCCTCAAGAAAGATGGTCAGCCGCTGTACAAGCTGGCCCGGGCCGGACAGGAGGTGGAGCGCGCGCCCCGGCCGGTGACCGTTTTTCGTCTGGAAATGCTGGCGTTTCAGCCCGAGCGGGCGCAGGCATTCTTGGAGCTGGAAGTATCCAAAGGCTTCTACGTCCGAACCCTGATCGACGACCTGGGGCAAAAACTGGGCTGCGGGGCGACCATGACCGCCCTGACTCGGACCGCCATCGGTCCGTTCAATTTGACCGACGCGCAGCAAACGGAAGCTGTCACCTGGGACACACTTCGCACTTGGCGCAATTCCTGAGCAGGTAACATCTTTTACGCAAATTGGATATATAAAATTCTGCCTTAGTCGGAACTCAAGGTAGGAATTTTCGGCAATGTGTCAGAAAGGACACAAGGACATGCTTGTAAAAATATCAGCCGCCTTCTATAAACCTGTAAAAACTTATAATATAACACTTAGTAATATATTCGGAGCGATTCGCCTGGCTGGCACACCACATGCAATAGTAAATACCGTTGGCGGGATGAGCACTTTTCCGCTCAACGAAAAAGAAGACCCCTCACCCCGGTTCCCGTTATTTTGTCCAGCAAGCGCTGGCGAACGGGGACCGTTTTATTTGCTGCGGATTTTTGAAATTCTCGCCCGAAACCAGAAAGGTCTTGTCTGGCCCGGCATTTTGCTTGACCGAACCTGTCAGGGAGCGATATAAGAAACAGGCAGGCATGGGCATAAGGTGAGGAGAGACGATGGCCAGCGAGAGTTTGCCGCGCGACATCCCGGGGCATATCAAATACCATTTCAAACGCAAGATCGCTTCCGGGGGCATGGGTTCGGTTTACGAAGCCGAGCAGTACGGCATCGAAGGGTTCGTCAAAACCGTGGCCATCAAGACCATTCTGCCCAAGTACACCGACAATCCTGAATTCGTCTCCATGTTTTTCGGCGAAGCCAAGCTGGTGGCCAACTTGGTGCACCAGAACATCGTCCAGATGTATCACCTGGGCGAGCATGACGGCATGTACTACATCTCGATGGAATTCCTCGACGGCATCAACCTTGAACAGTTTCTGGTCAAGCACGTCCAGCTGGGCAAACCCGTGCCCTTCGACATCTGCACCTTCATCATCAGCCGCGTCTGCCGCGGGCTGGAGTACGCCCACGCCAAGAAGGACAACGACGGCCGACTGCTGGGCGTGGTCCACCGCGACGTCTCGCCCAAGAACATCATGATCGACAGCGAGGGCGAGGTCAAGCTGACCGATTTCGGCGTGGCCAAGGCCGTGCGCTACATGGAGCAGGAAGAGGGCGAGGTGCTGATGGGCAAGGTGGAGTACATGTCCCCCGAGCAGGCCTCCTACCTCATCACCGACCGACGCAGCGACCTATTCTCGCTGGGCGTGGTTTACTACGAGATGCTGACCGGCATGAACATCTTCGAATGCGGCGACGTCTTCGAAATCATCGAGCGGGTCAAGACCATGCCCATCGCCGACCCGCGCACCTATCGGGCCGACATTCCCGAGAGCGTGGTCAAGATCCTGATGCGGACCCTGGAGCGCGACCCGGGCCGGCGGTTCCAGTCGGCGGGCGAGTTGGGCTACGCCCTCGAATATGAGATGTACCACAAGGGCTACGGTCCGACCATCGTCACCCTGGCCCGATACGTGGGCGAACTCTTCCCCGATTGGAAGGTCAAGGACGTCAACGTCGAGTCCGACCCGCGCATCGACACCATGGCCGAAACCATCTATCAGATAAATCCCGGCGATCCCTCCTGAGCCGGCAAGGATTCCGCGACGTGACCGAGACCATTCGCGAGTGGCGCGGGTTCAGCCTGCGCGAGTTCGTCTGCGACGGGCGGATCGCCTACCACGTTCCCCCGAAACACGAATCCCCGGGCCGACCCTGGATCTGGCGGGTCCGCTTCTGGGACGCCTGGCCGCAGGTCGACGTGGCCCTGCTGGAGCGCGGTTTCCACGCGGTCTATCTGGACGTGGTGGACCTCTACGGCTCGCCCCGGGCCGTGGCCCACGGCAATGCCTTCTACCGCTATCTGACCGAAGAGCTGGGCCTGGCCAAGCGCGGTGTGCTGGAAGGCTTTAGCCGCGGCGGGTTGATGGCCTACAACTGGGCGGCCCAAAATCCGGAAAAGACCGCCTGCATCTATGCCGACGCTCCGGTCTGTGATTTCAAGAGCTGGCCGGGCGGCAAGGGGCGCGGGCCGGGCAGCGCCGAAGACTGGCGCAAGTGCCTGCTGGCCTACGGTCTGACCCAAGGCGAAGCTCTGACCTATCCGGGCAATCCGATAGATAACCTCGAACCGCTGGCCCGGGCCGGCATTCCGCTCATCCATGTCTGCGGGGCGGTCGATGAGGTTGTGCCCGTGGAAGAGAATACCACTATCCTGGCCGAACGCTATCGCGCCTTGGGCGGGAAGATCGAGGTCATCCTCAAGCCCGGCGTTGGGCATCATCCCCATAGCCTGGAAGACCCCGCTCCGGTCGTCGAGTACATCTTGCGCCACGCCGCCTCGCGCTAACCTCAGCCCCGAAGCGGAGTTTTGCGGCCGGGCAGAGCTTTTTGGCTAGCCGCACAAATCCGAACTTGCATCGCCGCGGGCAAAAGAATTACAATCGCTGGTTCATAAAACTTCGCGCCGGGCACGCTCGGCGCGAATGCGTTTTTAGCGTTTGGCCCCGAGGAGTCGGCAGCGGTGAAGGCATCGATCAAATATCTCCGCGAGCGGGTGGAACCGCTCATTCAGAAACTGCCGGAAGACGCGCGGGCCGTGCTGCTTACCACGCTTCTGGCGGTGACGGCCGCCGGCGGGGCGGTGGCGTTCATGAGTGTGGTGAACGTCGGGTTTGAGACCTTCTTCCTCCGCCCGGAATTCAAAGACTCCCCGGGCAAGTTTCTACTCGTGTCGTTTGCGGTCATCACCGGGGCTTCGTTGCTGACCGGCTGGCTGCTGGCGGCCTTCTGTCCGCAGGCGGCCGGTAGCGGCGTACCCCAGGCCAAATCCGCCTTCTGGAAGGAATTCGGAGTCGTCAATTTCCGCGAGGTCTGGGTCAAGTTCGTGGCCGGCGCGGTCAGCATCGGCGGGGGCCTGAGCCTCGGTCGGGAGGGGCCGTCGGTTTTCATGGGCAGCGGGCTGGCCTCCTGTCTGGCCGGCTCCCTGGGCATCTCCCGGCGGGCGCGGCGCTCGGCCCTGATCATCGGGGCGACCTCGGCCCTGGCGGCGGCCTTCAACACCCCGATGGCGGCGGTCGCCTTCGCCCTGGAGGAGGTGATCAAGGATTTCAGCAGCCGGTTGCTGGGGCGGGCTTTATTGGCGGCCATGCTGGGGGCGCTGGTGGTACACGGCCTGATCGGGCCGCAACCGGCCTTCGCCCTGCCCGAGATTTCCGAGCCGCGCTGGCGGGTCTATCCGCTGGTGGTGCTGGTGGGCGCGCTGGGGGCGCTGGTCGCGGCCGCCTTCCAGCAGGGCAGCCTCAAGCTGCGCGCGTACTGCAAGGGCCAAAAGCGGCTGCCGGGATGGTTTTTGCCCTGCCTGGGCGGCTGGTGCACCTGGTTGCTGGGCGCGGGCGTCTACCTGGCCACGGGCAAGGTGGCGGTCTTCGGCCTGGGCTACGGCGACCTTTCGGAAGCGCTCCAGTCGGACCTGGTTCTGGCGGTGGCGTTGACGTTTCTGGTCACCAAGCTGCTGGCCACGATCGCCTGCTACGCCACGGGCGGATGCGGCGGGATTTTTTCCCCCTCCCTGTTTCTGGGCGCGATGGCCGGATTCGGCGTGGCGGGGGTGTTTGAATCCTGGTGGGGGCTCAATCATCCCGAGAAGATCCTGCTGGCGGCGGTGGGGATGTGCGCCTGTTTCGGAGCCACGGTGCGCGCGCCCTGGAGCGCATTGCTCATCGTGTTCGAAATGACCCACAGCTTCGGCATCATCCCCGCGCTGCTGTTGAGCACGCTGGTCAGCCAGGGGCTTTCCCGCGTCTTCGGCTCGGAGAATTTTTACGACGCCATTCTCATGCAGGACGGACACAGCCTGCACGTGGTGGCGCCGCCCCGGACGCTCAACGACTGGCAGGATCTAAAGCTCGAAACCATCACCAACCGCCGGCCGGTGATCGTGCGCGACTGGACGCCGGAGATGCTCCGGGGGCTTTTGGCCAACCATCCCTACCGCCTCTTCCCGGCCCTGCGGGACGGCAAGCTCGGTATCGTCTCGCGCGACGCGCTCTTCGAGTCGCTCAAGGTGAATGCGCCGGCGGTGGTTCAGGAGGCGGCGGTGGCCCGGCCCGACCAGGCGATCCGCGAGATTTCCGAGCTTTTCATCCGCGCGCCCTCGGGCATGATCCTGACCGTGGCGCCCGCGACCGGAGAAGTGGTGGGGTTGCTCACCTTGCACGACATCCTGCGCGCCCAGGCGGCGCTACAGGAATAAACGGTGGCCAAGAACCGGCGGATTTTTTTTTTAAGCCACCATGTCCCGCCGGAAAGTTTTGGTCGGCAGAAGCCGGGATCAGGCCTTTTCCATCCACCGCCGCACGTCTTCCTCGCGGACGATGTCGACCTGGGCATGCTGACGGGCGAGCGCCGCCAGGTCCAACCCGTGCTCCTTGGCCAGCCGGCGCGCGGCCGGAGTGGCGCGGACGGCATCGGGGTTGGCGGCGGCCGGCGGCGAGGCGGTTGGATTTTCGAGAAACGGATTCTCCAGCGCCTGGGTCGAGCGCATCAGGTGCTGGCGGATCAGTTCGCGGTTCTCCTCGCGCGCGGCAATGACCTGCGTTTCGTTGGCGTCCAGCAGGCAGAGCGCCGCGCCCACGGGCATGACGCTCTTCTCTTTGGCCAGGATGGCGCTGACCGTGCCGGCTTCTTCGGCCGGCATCATGAAATTGGCTTTTTCGGTGAGTAATTCCACCAGATCCGTACCGGCCGCCACGCTCTGGCCCTCCTGGACTTGCCAGGCGCCGACCGAGACCTGATTGACGTTTTCCGCAAGGCTGGGGACTCTGATGGTCTGCATGGGGCATCCTTCATCGCTGGCTGCCGGCGGGGAAGCGAAAATGACCGCCGAAAGGTGAACTGCCGTAAACACAAGCCTATGGATTGCCCTGCCGGACTGCAAGTATTTCTACGGCCCGGCCTAACCAACTGGATTCCAATTCGCCGGCGGCGACCCGGCCCAGGCTGGCCCCGGCCACCTGCACGGCCATTTCCAGGCACTGCGGTTCGGCCAGACCTTGGGCGGCGGCATGCAGAAAACCGGCCAGGAGCGCGTCGCCCGCGCCGACCGTATTGACGGGCGTGAGAGGCTGGCGGTGGCGGGCCAACCGGCAGGCGGTCGCGCTGGCCAGCCACGCCCCGCGCTCGCCGTCGGAAACCAGGGCCGTCAGCCCGGGCCAGGAGGTAAGTAGCGGCGTGAACGCCGCCGGCAGCTCCAGTTCGGCGGGCGGCTGATTGAGCAGTTCGGCCAGTTCTTCGCGGTTGGGTTTGATAAGCTGCGCGCCGGCCGCCAGGGCCGCCGCCAAGGCCGGCCCGGAATGATCGACCGCCAGGCGGCCTCCGCTCGGGCGCAGGCGGCGGAGCATCGCGCCATAGGCGGCGGCGGAGAGTTCGGGCGGCAGGCTGCCGCAGAAGATCAACCAGTCGTCGGGTGCTGCCGCGGCGCGCAATTCTGTTTCGAGCGCGTGAAGTTTTTCGGGCGGCACGGGTGAGCCGCGTTCGCGCAAATGCGTGGTCTGGCCGGCGTCGTCGATGATCGTGGTGTTGACCCGGGTGGGCGCGGGCAGGGCGATCAGGGAGTGCGCGACGCCGGCGGCGGTCAGGGTCCGGCCGAAGGCTTCGCTTTCCGCCGCCCCCACGAAACCGAAAAGGCGCGGCCGGGAGCCCAGGGCGGCCAGGATGCGCGCCACGTTCAGGCCTTTGCCGGCGGGCCGATCGCCCAGCGGCTCGACGTGGTGCACCTCGCCGGGTTGCAGGCGCGGGACGCGCAGCGTCCGGTCGAGGCAGGAATTGAGCGAGACCACGAGCAGTTGGTTCATAAGGGGCCTAATTGGCCGCCCCGACGGCCGCCAGCAACCGGGCGTGGGCCGGGTCCGTGGCGGTCAAGGTCAGACGGCGGACTTGGGCGGAAACCAGCTCGAATTCCAGTTCCAGCCGGGCGGAGGGCAGGATGGGCGCGAGAAATTCGGCCCATTCCACCGCGGCCACCGCTTCCGGCAGCCCCCACAATTCCTCGAAGCCCAACCCGCGCGGGTCGGGCGTATTTTCCAGCCGGTAAGCGTCCAGATGATTAAGCTCCAGACGGCCGAAATATTGGCCGTGCAGGACGAATGTCGGGCTGGTGACCGGGGTGGTGGCGGCCACGTCCAGGCCCAAAGCCAGGCCCTGCACCAGGCAAGTCTTGCCGGCCCCGAGCGGTCCGTTCAATAGGAGCACCTCGCCGCCGCGGCAGGCAGCGCCCAGGCGGCGGCCGAATTCGCGGGTGGCCAGCGGCGACGGCAGCACGACGGCGAATGGGGGCAGGCGGTCAGGCGTCGACATCGGCCGGATCTTCTCCTTCCGCGTCGTCGGATTCGGCGGGACGGGATTTGCGACCGCGCGTCGGTTCAGGCGGAACCGGCAATTGCCGCGCCAGGCGCAAAAAATCCTCCGGCGCCAGGGTCGGCGCGCGGGCCTCGGTCGAGAGGCCCACGGCGGTGATCGCGGTCTCCAGCACCTCGCGCTCGGCCAGACTGCACAAGGCGTTGCGCAGGCTCTTGCGGCGGGCGGCAAAGGCCGCCATCGTCAAACGGCGCAGCTGCCGCCAAGGCAGGTCGACGCGCTCGGCCGGCGGTTTGAACTCCAGGCGGATCACGGCGCTGTCCACTCGCGGGCGGGGCCAGAAGACCTGGGGCGGAACCTTGCGTTCCAGCTTGGCGGCCTTGGTGGCCAAGGCGCGGCTGATCGAGAGTCCGCCGTAATCCTCATCTCCGGGTTCGGCCAGCAGGCGCAGGGCCACTTCGTATTGAATCAGGAAGACGGCCGTGGTCCAGGGCAGGGGCGAGGCGAACAGGTTGGCGCAAAAGGGGGTGCCGGCCGAATAGGGCAGGTTGGAGACGCTTTTCAGATTGGCGCGCGGCCCCTTGAGGGCCAGCAGTTCCGCCAGCTTCTCGGGCACGGCGGGATTGAGGCCGTACTTGCCGGCCAGAATGTCGCCGCCGATGAAAAAGACGTTGGGGAAACTGGCGGTCTCCTGGCGGGCGACCTCGATCAGCTTGCGGTCCAGCTCCACCGCCAGGACCAGAGCGCCGGTGGCCGCCAGCTCCCGGGTCAGAAAGCCGGTGCCGGGACCCACCTCGAGCACCACGTCGTCGGGGCCGACCGCTCCAGTGCGGGCGATATAATTGACCTGGTTGCGGTCGAGAAGGAAATTCTGGCCCAATTTGGTCAGTGGCCGGATGCCGGCCGCGGCAAAACTGGCCTTGAGTTTTTCCAGCCGGCGCTGGTGGCGATGGTCGATCATGGTGGGGCCTAATTAAACCCTTACTTGACAGGCGTTGACGCTATCCATAGGCTCTAAAAGTCGTTGGCAACCAAATGACTTGGGAAACCCCTCAGCCATGGGCAAGAAGAATACCGATAAATCGTCGCCAGGCAAGAGCAAAGGCAAAGCTGAAGACCACGCTCCGGCCCCGGTGGTCATCGCCGGGGTGGACGTGGGGGCGACTTCCGTCCGCATGGCCGTGGCCCAGGTCGGGCCGGCCGGCGAGCTGGAACTGCTGGAGGAACTGGTCCATCCGGTCGCCCTGGGGCTGGATACCTTTCGGCTGGGCCAGGTTACCGCCAAGACCACCCGGGCGCTCTGCCAGGTGCTGGCCAATTTCCAGCGCAAGCTGGGCGAGTACGGGGCGATCGATTGCCGGGCCGTGGCCACCAGCGCCGTGCGCGATGCGGCCAACCAGGACGTTCTGATCGACCGCATTCGTCACGAGACCGGTCTGACTCTGGAGGTGTTGGACCCGGTCGAAGAGACGCGCTTCACCTATCAATATCTCCTCCCGCGCCTCGATCCGGAACTGCTGGCCCCGGCCAAGCATACGCTGATCGTCGACCTGGGGGGCGGCTCGACGGAATACATGGTCCTGCGGGGCGGCAATCTGGTCTTCGTCGGCAGCCGGCGGCTGGGCACCTCCCGGCTGTTCCACGGCATGGGCGGGGCCGATTGCGGCGATAGCCACCTCCTGCTGGAGAGCGTGATCCGCAACGTGGTCGGCTCCACCCTCGACCTCTGCCGGGCCTATTCGCTCAGCGAATGCGTGATCATCAACGCCCAGCTGCGCCGCGCGCTGAGCAAACGTCCCGGCGTGCGCGAGGTGGCCGGCGGGCTGTTCGTGCCGGTCGAGACGCTCCATGCCTGCCTGGCCGAAGCCCAGAAGCTTTCCGCGGAAGAACTGTGCGCGCGGTTCGAGGTCGGGCGCGGCGAGGCCGAGCTGCTGCTGCCGGCGCTGCTGGTGGTCGAATCATTTTTAGAAAACGTCCGGGCCGAGCGGGTGCTGCTAAGCGAGGTCGACCTGCTGGGCGGCATCCTGCACGACATGGCCCTGCGCCGCACAGGCCAGGATCCGGAGCGGGCCTTCCACAAACAGGTGGTCGGCTCGGCGCTGGGGGTGGCCAAGAAATTCCAGTTCGATCGCGAGCACTCGTTGCAGGTCGCCAAGCTCGCCCTGCAAATTTTCGACCAGATCGCCGGTTTTCTCGATCTTTCCGGTCACGACCGGCTGCTGCTGGAGGTCGCCGCTATCCTGCACGACATCGGCATGTACATCAGCGAACAGGCCCACCACAAGCATTCGGCCTATCTGGTGCGCTGGGCCGAGATCGTCGGTCTGCCCCTGGAGCAACGGATTCTGGCCTCCCATATTGCCCGTTACCACCGCAAGTCGCACCCCCGGCCGCAACATATAGAATTTTTCGCCCTGCCGGCCGTGGATCGGCTGCGGGTCATCAAACTGGCGGCGATCCTGCGCGTGGGCGACGCGCTCGACCGCAGTCACCGGCAGCCCGTCTCCCGCCTGCGGCTCGAACTGGGTGAGGACGAGTTGGTCATCCACGCCCGAGCCAACGAAGAGTTGGCGGTGGAAAATGTAGCGCTGCGGGAGAAGGGGCGGCTGTTTGAAGAGGTTACCGGCCGGGCGGTGACTCTGAGGCGGACCATATGAATACCCTCTCCGGGCCGGAGTTTTTCCAGAATCGCGAGCTTAGCTGGCTGGATTTCAACCGCCGGGTGCTGGCCGAGGCGGAGAGCGCCGCGGTCCCGCTGCTGGAGCGCTGCAAGTTTGCGGCCATCGTCTCGAGCAATTTGGACGAGTTTTTCATGGTCCGGGTGGCGTTGGTCCACCGCGCCGCCGAGGCCGAGGCCGGCCCGTTGGGGCCGGATCAGCGTCCGCCCAAACAGGTGCTGGAATCGATCTCGGCCAAGTCCCACGCGCTGGTCGACGATCAATACGCCTGCCTGAACCGGGAGCTGCTGCCGGCGCTGGCCGAGGCCGGGGTGGAGTTGGTGCGCACCGCCGGCCTGAGTTTGGCGGACCGCGAGCATCTGGGCGATTATTTCGATTCGCAGATCCTGCCGGTGCTCACGCCTCTGGCGGTCGACCCGGCCCATCCCTTCCCGCTCTTGGCCAACTGCGCGGTCTATCTGCTCTTCCAGGTCAAACCGCACGAGCTTGAAACCGGGCAGAAGTTCTTCGCCCGGGCGGACACGGTCCTGATGCAGGTGCCGGTCGGCCTGCGGCGGTTCGTCTCGCTGCCCGCCGCCAGCGGCCGGTTGCGCCTGGCGCTCTTGGAGGACGTGATTGGCCTCTTTGCCGAACGGGCTTTGCGCGGTTACTCCGTGGTCGGTTCGCAGGTCTTCCGGGTGACGCGCGATGCGGAATTCACGGTCGACGAGGAGCAGTCCGAGAACCTGCTTTCCGCGGTCGAGCAGCAATTGCGTTCGCGGCGGCGGGGCGTGCCGGTGCGGCTCGAGCTGGAGGCCGGCGGTTCGCCCGCGATCGAGGACTATCTGCGCGTACAGCTCGGTTTGGCCGAGGCGGACATTTACCGCGCCGCCGGCCCGGCGGATCTGCGCTGCCTGTTCGCCCTGCCGGGGCTGGTCGACCGGCCGGAACTGAGCGATCCGGCCTGGCTGCCGCAGCGGCATCCGCGGCTGACCGGCGATGAAGACCTTTTTTCCGTCATCCGGGAGCAGGATCTGGCGCTGCTTTTGCCCTATCACTCCTTCGATCCGGTGGTCGAGTTTGTGCGCCAGGCGGCCGGCGATCCGGAAGTGCTGGCCATCAAGATCACGCTCTACCGGGTGGCCGGCGGCAGCCCGCTGGTCCAGGCCCTGATCGCCGCCGCTGAGAACGGCAAGCAGGTCACGGCCCTGATCGAGTTGCGAGCGCGTTTCGACGAAGAGGCCAACATCAACTGGGCTCGGCGGCTGGACGCGGCCGGGGCGCACGTCATCTACGGGGTGGTCGGCTACAAGACCCACGCCAAGACCTGCCTGGTGGTGCGGCGCGAGGAGGGGGGCATCCGGCGCTACGTGCACCTCTCCACCGGTAATTACAACGACCGGACCGCCCGGCTCTACACCGACGTGGCCCTCTTCACCGCCCGGCCCGAATTCGGCGCGGACATCTCGGCCTTCTTCAACGTCATCACCGGCTACTCGCTGCCGCCCAAGTGGCACCGGATCGCCATGGCCCCCACCGGCCTGCGGGAGCGGTTCATCGGCCTGATCGAGCGGGAGATCGAACGCCATTCGCCCGAAACGCCCGGATTTCTACGGGGCAAGATGAATTCGCTGATCGATCCTCAAATCATCGGCGCGCTGTACCGGGCCAGCCAGGCCGGGGTCAAGATCGATTTGGCCGTGCGCGGCATGACCCGGCTGCGGGCGGGCGTAAAGGGAATGTCGGAGAACATCCGGCTGGTGAGCGTGGTGGACCGTTTCCTCGAACACCCGCGCATCTACTATTTCCACAACGGCGGCGACGAGGAGGTGTACTGCGCCAGCGCCGACTGGATGGAGCGCAACCTCGACAGCCGGCTGGAACTGCTCTTCCCGGTGGTCGATGCCGAGGCCCGGCGGCTGGCGCTGCGCAACCTGGAGCTGACTCTGGCCGATAACGTCAAGGCCTGGGAGTTGGGGCCCGACGACGTCTACCGACGGCGGCCGCGGTCGGCCGACGAAGCCCCGCAGCGCAGCCAGGAAATTTTGTACCGCGAGGCCGCGCAGGCGGCCAAAGTTCAGAGCACCCAGCGGCGGCAGAGCCTGTTTGTCGCCAAAACCGCACCCGAATCCCGCCCCGCCCGCCGCAAACGCGGCGGCTGACCGTCCTCAAAACCCGACGAACAGGCGCATCCCGTCCGGGATGGGAAAGAGCATGGCGTAATTCCGCAGTTGCACCATGGCCAAGCCAAAAGCAAACAGCGTGAAGATAAAGACGAAGATGCCGCGCTGACCGGTCTTTTTCTCCAAGCCAAGAGGCAAAATTCCAAATAGCGCCAACGTCAGCGGGACGGCCAGATACGTGTCATAGCTATAGGGGTGAATAATGGTGGACTGCATCAGCATGCAGGCGCTGGGCACATATAGCCCCACGCTTGCGCCCAAGGCGATTACGGTGGGAAGAAAGGCCCAATAGTCGAGGAGGAGAAAAATCACGGCCGCTAGTGCGCCTAATAGACCGCCGAAAAATAGGGTTGGAAAATCTGCCGTCGGGAAGCGGTAACGGTGAAATATGTCGGAGTGAAAATCTACATACTGGCGCGAACCATCCAAGCCGGAGCGAAAGAGGAAAGAACTACCGTAAAATTCAACCTCCGGATGGGTGTATTTAACTAGCATGACTTGAGCGGAAAACAGCAACATCGCCAAGAGCGCGGGCAGCAGAAGCGTGGATAAAAGGCGCTGTTCGCGCCACGGGGTGGATTTAAGGCAGAGCTGCAACAGCAACCAGGTTGAAAAGAAAAAGAAAGCGCAGATGTGGTCGCAATAGAAAAAGGCGAAAACGGCCATGCCGCGCGCCCAGAACAGCCATTTGGGGGCTTTGGCCTCGCCGGAATTGACTAGCTGAAGGTGCAAGAAGGCGATGGCCGGGATGACCGCCCCTATGGGCGGATAGAGATCCCACCAAGCGTATAGATTGGTAGGAAATGTCTGGTAGACCATCTGGGCGCCGGCCCCCAGCAACAGGCCGTGGCCCAATGGCAGGCCGAGGCGGCGGGCCAGCCGAAAAACTAACCAGCCCAGGAGGGCTGAGCTGAAGAGGACCAGCACCTGGCTTTGCAGGCACATCAAGGTCTGGCTCCAGCCGCCGCGCAACCAGAAATTCAGCCGCTCCAGCAGGTGGGCCAGCAGGAAATGCCCCATCGGATATGAACGGTAAGCCTGCGGCGGGGGATTGGTGCCGTAGGGGCCGGTGAATTCCAAGCCGCCGTGGCGGAGAAAGCCGTCTTCGATCCAGGTAGTAATGGCGACTTCCATCCGGGGACGGAATTTGCACAAGTGCGGATTGCGGTTATGCACCGTCAGATAAAGAAAGGCCAAAAGCAGCGCGCCGAAGCATAGGAAGCAGAGGAGGGCCCGGCCGCCGCCCGTCTCCAATCCGTTGCGCCAAGCTGCAAGCTGTTCTTCGGGCCATTTGAGCGCTTGGTTTGCTTGATTCATATCAGCCTTCCCTGCCCGAGAAAGGATATGAAAATGCCTCCGGCGTAACCGGAGGCTGGTGGTGATTTGGTGCGGAAGAGAGGATTTGAACCTCCACCCCGTTGCCGGGACTTGGCCCTCAACCAAGCGCGTCTGCCATTCCGCCACTTCCGCATTTATTTTGCCGGTGGCTCAAGAGGTAAACAGCATACGCAGGGGATGGGGCTTTGTCAAGGTGCTGGATTCGGAGGCGGAGGCGATTTTGACGAATTGCCGGCCAGCGAGTCCAGCAGGTCCAGCAGGGCGTCGGCGCGCACCGAATAGGTCAGCAGCCCCGGATGCGGCAGCGGGCCGGAATGGCCGCCGGCGCTGAGGCGAAAGACCGCCGTGGCGTTGAGAATGGCCACCACCTGGCCGCTTTCAGTAAAGACCGGCGAACCGGACTGGCCCCCCAGGGCGGCCATGTCCAGATGCACCAGACGCCGTTCGGCCGGCCTGGCCAGTCGGCCATCGGCGTCCGTGATCCGTTGGACCCAACCGTGGCGGATGGTGGCGATCACCCGTTCCGGCTGGTCATATCCGTATATGCTCTGGAGTCCGCCGCCGGCGTTGATGGGAAAGCCGATGCTGAAGACCGACTCCCCCGGAGCTAGTTCCTGACACTGCTGGCGCGTGGCCAGGGGAATGACTGCCGCCAACGGTTCGCCCAGGTCCACCCAGGCCACGTCGCAGGTCAGGCGTTCCGGGCTGGGCCTTGCCTCTAGAGCGAAGTCGGGGTGCAGGCGCGAATCTACGATCTGAAAAACCTTCCCCGTTCCGTTTTGCACCACGACCGGCTCCAGGGATTCGGGGTGATTGCCCCGGATTTGGCCCAGATAGGCCAGGACATGGCCGTTGGTGGCGAGCCACCCCCGCCGGTCGCAAGCCCAGGCCGTGCCCATCGGCAGGAGATGACCGGCCGGAATCTCGCGATCGCCGGGGGAAAAGCCGGGTTTGGTCACGCGCAAGGCGATTAGAAAGATGGCCGGCCCGTATTGTTCGGCGAGGCGCCGGCCGACTGATTCGCCGGCGTGAGTGGCCGCTTCGCGCGCCGCCACGGCAAGTTCGTCACGGCTGTCGTTCAGCTCCCGCTGGGCGGTGGCCAGCTCCGTCTGCGCCCGGCCTAATTCGTCGCGCAGGACGATCAGCGAGGCGGCCTCCTGCTGCCGCTGGTGATCGAGATATAGATAAAGGCCCAGAACCAGCAGCGCGGCCAGAAGAACCGGGGCGGAAGAGCGCCAGCGTCGTAAGCGCGAGGTCGCGGGGGGCGAACCCGCGGGGGCGGGGGCTGGGACCGGCCGGCGTAGAATGGTGGTGGCGCGGTTGGGGTCGAAGGGGCGGACGTAACGCTGGGCCGATCCGGCCAGGCGCAGATGCGGCCCCTCCTCGCCGCCCAATTCGAAGACATCGCCGGAAAAGATGCGCTGCGGCTGGTCGCTCACCAGCAGCCGATTGAGGAACGTGCCATTGCTGGAACCGAGGTCGGTGATGAAGGCTTCGGATTCGTAGAACTGCAAGGCGGCATGGTGGCGGCTGACGAAAGGTTCGCTGTTGGCGGAGAAAACAACCTCGCAGTCCTCGGCGCAGCCGAGGCGATGAAATCCGGGAACGGCCAGGGTAATCAGTTCGCCTCGCCGGCTGCCGGCCAGGATTTCAAGGCTGACGGTCGACTCGGCGATTTCGGATTCACCCATGTTCGGCCCGATTCAGCATACGACGATAGACTTCAATGACGCTGTCCACCATGGTGGCTTCGGAATGCGCGGATTCGGCCAACCGCCGGCCGGCCTCGCCCAGGCGGCGGCGGAGGGTCGAGTCTGCCAATAGATTGTCCAGGCATTCGGCCAGCGCGTCAATCCCGCCGGGCGGAAATAGCAGGCCGGTCCGGCCGGGCTTGATGATGTCGGGGAGCATGCCGACCAGGGTCGTGACGCAGGGCAGGCCGCAGGCCAGGGCCTCCAGCGTGGCGCGGCTGGAGCCTTCCGAGCCAACGCTACAGAGGCAGTAGATGTCGGCGGCGGCCAGCAGTTCGGGAATGTCGGCGCGGACGCCCAGAAAATGGGCGCGGCCGGTCAGGGCTAATTCTCCGGCCAGTCGCTCCAGTTCGACCCGCTGCGAGCCATCGCCGGCGAAGAGGGCGTGGACGTCGGCCGGCAGCTTGGCCAGGGCGCGCAGGAGCGTGGCCTGGTCCTTGACCGGTTCCAGCCGGCCGATGCTGGCGATCAGCGGGGCGGTAAGGGGGATGCCCAGGGCCGCGCGGACTGCGCCGCCGTCCAGGCCGGGGCGGAAGCGCTGGACGTCCACGCCGTCAACGAGGGGAAAGACGTTATCCATGCCCAGGCCGGCGGCGCGGTAATTTTCGGCGATCCGGCGGCAGGTGGCAAAGACCGCGCCGGTGCGCCGGTGCAGCAGGCGATTGAAGAAATGCGGGCTGATGGGCGTGACTAATCCCCGGGTGCGCGCTAAACGGGTGGGCGTGCCCGTAACGGCTAGGGCGGCGGTCCAATATTCGATCGAATGCCAAGCGTGGACAATTTGCAGGTCGTGTTCACGAATGGCCCGGCGGATTAGCCGTACATCCGTCGCCAGCGAAACCGGACGGAATCCGCGCCGCAGATGCAACCCCGAAAGCAGCGGCAGCCCCTGCTCAACAGCCCGCTCCGCCACTTTCGATTCGGGGCAGGCGCCGACCCAGACCTGATGGCCGGCTTCATGCAGCAACCGGCAGACCCGGCCGGCCATGTAGCCCGTTCCGCCACGCCCCTTGATGGAACAGAGATGCAGAATTCGCAGGGGGGCGTCGGGCACGGCAACGGACCTCATGAAGGCTCGGATCGCGGCCGGTCGTGCAACATCTGCAACCGGACCAGATGGGCGTAGGTCGGGCTGGCCAGCATCAGCTCTTCATGGTGGCCGGTGGCGGTGATCCGGCCGTCTTCGAGCAGGGCGATCCGATCGGCATGGCGAACGGTCGAGAGACGGTGGGCGATGACCAGGCAGGTCCGACCGGCCAACAGATGGTCGATGGCTTCGACGGTCGATTCGTCGGTGCCGGCGGCCGGGTTGCGCCCGTCGGCCACGTTGGCGGGATCGTCCCGGCGGAAGATGCCGGTCACTTGCCGCTCGCTCTCCGCGTCAAGGGCCGAGGTGGCCTCGTCGAGGATGAGCAGCGGCGTGTTTTTGAAGATGGCCCGGGCGATGGCCACGCGCTGGCGCTGGCCGCCGGAGAGGCCGGCCCCGCGCTCACCGACCTCGGTGTCGTAGCCGTCGGGCAGGGCGAGGATTTCGTCGTGAATGTTGGCCGCGCGGGCCGCGGCTTCGATCAGGTTTTGATCCGACCCCGGCTGGCCGTAGGCGATGTTGTCGCGGATGCTGCCGGAGAAGAGGAAGGTGTCCTGCGGCACCAGGGCGATCAGGCGGCGCAAGGCGAGCGGATCGCATTCGCGCAGGTCGACTCCGTCGAGCAGGATCCGGCCGGCGTCGGGATCGTAAAACCGCAAGAGCAGGTCGATCAGCGTGCTTTTGCCGCCGCCGGAGGGGCCGACCAGGGCCACGCATTCGCCCCGGCGCAATTCCAGGTCCACCGCGCAGAGAACCGGCTGATCGGGGCGGTAGGCGAAAGACACTTTTTCGAGCCGCAGGGATTCACGGAATTCGCTAGGCCTGATTTTTCCGGATTTAACCTCCGGCTGGTGCTCGAAAAGGGCAAAGACCCGCTCCGCGCCCGGGAGCATGGCCTGTAGTTCGTTGTCGGCCTTGGTCATCTCCTTGCCGGGATTGTAGATGATCGCCAGGGCGGTCAGAAAACCGGCCAGATCGGCCAGGCTGAGCTCGCCGGCAAAGGCCCACTTGCCGCCCATATACATCACCGCGATCCCGCCGATGCCGCTCATCAGCTCCACCACCGGTCGGGAGAGGGCCCGGGCGCGTTCGTATTTCATCAGCTGGTTGAAGAACTGGCGGTTCTCCCGCTGGAACTGGGCGCATTCGAAGGCTTCGCAGCCGAAGGCCTTGACCGTGCGCATGCCCGAGACGAACTGGACTAGAACGCTGGTCAGGTTGGAACGGCGCTCCAGGGCATTTTTGGATGCCCGGCGCATCTTGAGCGAGAGCCAGGTGATGGCCCCCAGTCCGGCCGGGGCCAGGATCAGGCCCAGCAGGGCCAGCCGCCAGTTGAGCCAGAAGGTCATGCCCACGGCCACGCCCAGGGAGAGCGGGCGGGAGACGGCGATGCAGAGCAGCTTGAGGCTGTTGGCCAGCATGCTGATGTCATTGGTGGTGCGGGTGAGCAGATCGCCGGCGCGCTCGCGCTGAAAGAAGCCCAAGTCCAAGGTGAGCAGGTGGGCCGCTAGGTCGCTCTGGACGTCAACCACGATGCGCTGGGTGAGCCAGCCTTGCAGATATCGGCGGATGTACTGGGTGCCGCACTTTACCACCAGCACGACCGCGGAAAGGGCCAGGATGGTCAGGAAGCAGAGCCAGGCGGCATCGGGCCGGTCGCGCCAGGGGACCCAGGCCGGCGGCTTGCGGGTGTCGAGCAACGCAATGCTGGCCCGGGCGAAGTAGATAACCGCGCCGTCGGCGCCGGCGTAGAGCAGGCTGGAGAAGATGAAAACCGCCAGCCGCCAGCGCTGGCGCAGCGCCCGGCGGGCAAGGGCCAGAATAGTTTTTACCATTCCGTGCGCCCCGTTTCGATATCCGGCTCGCCGGCGGCCACGCGTTCGATGATCCAGAGCTTGGCGTAGCGCATAAAGACGTTGAAGGCGGCCAGGCCGCAAAGAATCAGGCCCGCCAAACCGTCGCGGAAGCCTTGGCGCAGGACATATTGCCGGAAAAAGCGAAAGAGCGGCCGCGCTAGCAGATTCCACGCGCTGGCCCGCTCGCCGCGGGCCCGGGCGTCTAAAGCGCTCCAGGTGGTGTACCGGCCGAACTTTTCCAAATATTGGTCGAAGGATCGGTATGTATGGTGGTGCAGCTGGCCGCGCAGATGCCCGACCCGGCCGGAGGCGATCACCACGTTGGCGTGGACATGCTTGTCTTCGTAGCGTCCCTGGTCGCGCTTGAACAGGCGCAGGACGTCGTCGCTCTCCCAGCCGCAGAAGCGGATCGGCCGGCCGAAGAACCAGTTGCGCCGGTAGATGACGTAGCCGTCCTGATCCGGTTGGCCGGTCAGCAGAGCCTTAATCTCGGCCTGCAATTCGGGGGTGGCCCGTTCGTCGCAGTCGATGATCATGACCCATTCGTGGGCGGCCTGGGGAATGGCCCAATTCTTCTGGGTGGCGGAATTGACATACTCGTGCTCCAGGACCCGGTCGGTATATTCGCGGGCAATGGCCACGGAATCGTCGGTGGAGCCGGAATCGACCACCATCAACTCGTCGGCCCAGCGGACCGTGTCCAGGCAGGCGCGGAGATTTTTAGCCTCGTTTTTGCAGGGGACGATCACGGTCAGCCGGGGCATGCCGCTAGGCCTCCAGCCGGTGATAGTACCAGCCGCCCAGGCCGCCGCCCAGCAGGATCGGCAGCCAGGCGGCCAGGAAGGGGGGAAGGGTCTCAACCTCGCCCAGTGACAGCAGGCCGATGCGGATGACGTAGAACAGGCCGCAGATCACCAGGCCGCAGACGACATTGAGGATGAAACTGGGGGCGTCGCCGCGCACCGTCGAGCGCAGCACGAAACATAAAGCCAGCAACAGGATCACCGCCGAGCAGAACGGCTCGCTCAGCCGGCGGTGCATCTCCAGGCGCATGTCCGACTCTTCCGGCGCCAGGCGCCGCAAATCGGCCCAGGTCAGGATGGCCACGCCCAGCGACTGGCGCTCGAGCATGGCCGGGGTGACGTAGGTCGGCAGCGGTTCGGTCCAGTCCTTGACGTCGCGCTTGTATTTTCCGTACTGGCGAATCTGCCCGCTCTCCTGCGGCATCCATTGCAGCTCGTGGCGGTCGCTGTCGCCCGCGTCCACCGTAACCCGCGGTTGCAGGGCGGCCACGGCCGCGGTGTAGGCCGAAAAGTTGTCGTTCGCCTGGCCGCCGCCCGGAGCGCGCCGCTCCAGGCGCAGATTGTAGGCCCGGCCGTCCTCGTCGAAATTACCGAGGGAAAGGGATTGCAGTTCGGCGCCGTCGTGAATGACGAGCGCCAGCGGCTGGGCGCCGCGCGGCTTGAGCTGGGTCAGGATGCGGTGGGTCTGGCGCAGCAGGCCGGGCAGATAGAAGTCGCGCCCGCCTTCGGCCAGAAGCCCGATCAGCAGCGTGGGGATCAGAAACGCCAGGAGCGCGCGCCGGACCGAGACGCCGGTGGCGCGCAGGACGGTGAACTCGTTATGCAGGCTGGCGGCCGTGGCGGCGATGACCCCGGCCAGGACGGCCACCACTGGCAGCAGCCAGCGCAACACCAGCCCCGGGGCGAAGACCAGGTAGTAATGGGCCAGCAGGCTGAGCATGGCCGACAGCCCCTGGCCGCTGCGTTCGGCGTAGTTGGCGAAGTCGTCGGTCTTCTGGAACAGGTCGGCCACGGCCACCAGGGAAACCATGCTGGTGAAACAGACCAGGAACAGGGTCAGAAAGCCGCGGGCAAAGTACCAGTCCAGGCGCGGGTAGAGGGCGGAGGGGCGGATGGCCATGGATTAATCCCGTCGCTGGCAGCGGTGCCAGAGCCAGGCCCCTAGGCCCAGCAGCACCAGGTTGGGCAGCCACATCCACCAGCAGTCCAGCCGGCCCTCGCGGGCCTGGGTCTGTAGCGCCTTGACCAGAAGATAGAAAAGCAGCGCCACGCCCGTCCCGTAGGCATAGCCGGCGGTGCGGCTGGTGTTCTTGGCCAGCAGGCCCAGCGGCACGCCGATCACGGCGAAGGCCAGGCAGGAGAAGCTCAGGGTAAGCTTCATATGCAGTTCGGCCGCCTGTTTGTCGTAGCTTTTTTGCAGATCGCCGGCGTAGCGCTGCCAGCGCTGGCGCAGGGCGTCGTCGTCGACGCCGGTGGCTTGGGCCTGGGCTTTGGCGATCTGCTCGCGCAATTCGCGCCGACCGGCCAGCAGCTGCCCGATGCCCCAGTAAGAGAGCCGGTTTTGACTGATCTTGAACTTGGCGCCTTCGGCCGCGGCCGGGAGGCTGAGCTCGGCCTGGGCGGCGTAGAGCGGCTGCATCTCGGGTTTTCCCAGGTCGAACTGCTGGAAGTTGCGCAGTTTGGCCTTGACGAACAGGTCGCCGTTTTCGCGCTCTTCCAAACCGATCGAGTGGTCCTGGGCGATGATCCGGCGGACCTGGCGGGGAAAGGTCGAATCCGGGGCGGAGCGGCCCGGCGTGTCGAAAAAGGTGATGTCGATGCCGCCTTCGCGCAGCCGGCAGATGGCATAGTTGCCGAAGGTGAAGCTGCCGGGTTTGGACAATTGCCGGCGGACGATATCGGTGCGATCCTTGACCAGGGCCTTTTCGATGCTGGCCGTGGCCACGGTCAGGATGTCGGCGTTCAGATAGACGGTGATGGTGGCGGCCAGGACGGCCACCGCCAGGGCCGGCGAAGCCAGCCACAACGGATGCACGCCGCTGGCCTGGGTGGCCACCAGTTCGTTGTTGCCGGCGATGCGCCCGTAGCAGATGAGCGTGCCGGTGATGATGGTCATGGGCAGCACCAGCGGGCTGACCAGGGGGAAGAGGCGGGGCATGATGCTCAGAACGGTGAACAGGCCCGCGCCATCCTGGATGACCGTGCCGGCGACGAAAGCCAGGAGGATGAAGGCGAAGGTGAAGAAGCTCACCGCCAGCGCCTTGCCCAGCTCGCGCAGGATGTAGAGCGGCAACGTGATCAGCAAAACTGACTACTCCCGATTTCGGGCCAGCAACTGGTCGCAGGCGGCGCCGACTTCGGCGGCCGAGATCGTTTCCATGGCCTTGGTCGAGGCCGTGCGCCGCTGGCGACTGGTTCCGGTCAGCCGTTGATTCTGCAAGGCAATGTGTCCGGAACCGTAAGGTCCATTGCGTTCGGCCGGCATTGGGCCGAACAGGCCGACGCAGGGGGTGCCCACGGCGGCCGCCAGATGCAATGGCCCCGTATCCGATCCTACGAATATGCGCGCCCGGCGCAAGAGGGCAGTTAATTGCGCCAAATCGGTGGGCGGAGCCAATTTGGCGGCTCCGGCCGCGCCGGCCACGATCTCTTCGGCCCAGGCGCGCTCCTCGGCTCCGGCCCAGACCACCAGGTTGGACAGCTGATGGGCGTCCTTCAGGTGCCGTGCGACCTGGGCGAACCGCTCGCGCGGCCAGCGCTTGGAGGGCCAGCCGGCACCGGGATTAATCACGGCGAAAGGCGCGCCAGCGAATAATTCTTCGCCCAAATTGGCGGCAAACGTGTCTGCCGCCGGCAAGCGCGGCAAATTGAATTCGGCCGGGATCAGCGCCAGGCCCAGGGGGTCGAGCAACTCCCGGGTGCGGTCGATGATGTGGACGGCGGT
>CAYMGG010000045.1:0-23721 GCA_964389915.1 uncultured Planctomycetaceae bacterium | reverse complement strand
ACCTTTCGGGGGGCACACGTGCCCGCGTCGCGTGCCGGCCGGGCCCGGGCCGCCGCATCGCCGGCCAGGCGCGCGGCCAGGTCGGCCGCCGCGGTCGAGCCAGCGTGCAACCGCCGGCCAAAGCGCGCGATCAGTTCCAGCACGATCGGGCCAAAGGCGATGACCGCTCCGCAGAGCAGCCCGCCCGCGGCCAACAGCGTCACCCCCACCCGCCCGCAGTAGAGCAGGGCCGGGCCGGACAGCCGGTCGGCCAGCAAGCCGCCGGCGGCAAGTTCGCCCGCCCCCAGAAGCCCCACGGTGAGTAGCGAGGTGGCCAGGACCAGCAGGCCCCCGCCCAGCACCTGCGGCCAAGTGGACCAAATCTGTCCGCGCCGCACGACTTGTAGGCCCCAGAAGGCGATCAGCGCGGCCAAGGCATAGGCCGGCGCCCGGCCGACCGTGAAGACGGCCAGGTAGGCCGCCCAGGTGCCGACCAGGCCGGTGGCGCAGCCGCCGGCCGCTTCAACTGGGTCGAGGGCCAGGTCGGCGGTGGTGAAGGACAATTCGAGAAACACCCCCAGGCCGATCAGAAACAGGCCGGTGAAGATACCCGTGGCGGAAACCGCTGCGGGTTCGGGGACGGGACGGGTTTTGCGTTTGGCCATTTTACCGGATCGCTCCGAAATAGATGATCGCGCTGACGCCCAGGGCGGCGCAGTAAATCGCCAGCGGCATCAGCCGCCGCTGCCGGGCCAGCCAGACCAGCAGACCCAAGGCCGCGTATCCCGCGACCAGGGCGGTCACAAACCCCGCCAGCGTCGGACCGAAAGGCAGGCTCAAGAAGGCCTGCGGATTCTTGACCGCTTTGAGCAGGGTCGCCCCCGCCACCACGGGCAGCATCATGAGAAAGCTGAACCGGACCGCGTCCTCGCGGTTCAGACCGCAGATCACGCCGCCGGTGAGGGTCAGGCCGCTGCGGCTGATGCCGGGGGTGATGGCCAGGGCCTGGCAGAGACCCACGATCAACGCTCCGTCCACGCCCAGCCGCCGCAGCAAAACCTCCTCCAGGCTGGTCCGCTCGCACAGGACCAGCGCTCCGGCCGTGACCAGCAGCCCCGCGCCCACCGCCAGCGGCGACTGGCGCAGCATCTCGAATTCGTCGCCGAAGAGCAGGCCGCAGAAGACCGCCGGCACCGAGGCTACCACCACGTAACCCAACCCGATCCGGTCGCGTTGCCAGTAGTTCCAGATGTCGCGCCAATAGACCTTGGCCACCACCAGCAGGGTGGCCATGTGCAGGGTCAGGTCGAAGGCTACGTCTTCCGTGCCCGAGAGACCCCAGTGTTCAGCCAGGGCCAGATGTCCGCTGGAGGAGACGGGCAGAAACTCGGTCAGCCCCTGGATCAAGCCCAGGGCGACGGCCCAGAAGTAGGTGAGGGGTTGCGGATCAGGTGCGTCCACTGGAGCCGAAGCCTCCCGCGCCGCGGGCCGTATCGTCCAGATCTTCGACCAACTCAACTTGGGCGTGTTCGACCTGCTGCACCACGAGCTGGGCGATCCGCTCGCCGCGTTTGACCACGAAGGGCATTGAGCCGAAATTACCCAGAATGATACCCACCGGGCCGCGGTAGTCGGCGTCGATCGTGCCGGGGCTGTTGACGACCATGATTCCGTGCTTGAGGGCCAGGCCAGAGCGGGGCCGGACCTGCACCTCGTAACCGGGCGGCACGGCCAGGCGCAAGCCGGTGGGGATCAGGGCGATCTGGCCGGGGGCCAGGGTCAGGTCGGTCTTGACGGCCGCGCGCACGTCCAGGCCGCTGGCGTGCTCGCTCTGGTAGCTGGGCGGATCGAGATCCCGCGCGTCTTCGTCGCGCACGATGCGCATGGTCACGGTAGGCATAAGCGTTCCTTGCCGGAGTGGTGGCGAAAAAGCGGACAGGCCCTCCCCCAACCCGGCCAAAAGCCGGGCCGAAAGCCCCTGTTCGTTTATCGACCGGAAGCGGGCAGGCGAATAGCAAAATTGAATTCTGGCATCATGAGGCGGGGAGAAAATCATGATGGGGCTAGTTTCTGCAGCTTAGGCAGAACTAAATCGTTATGGGCAGGGGCAGAAACCGTTATTCAGTCAGTAAAAAAGAGATGAAAAGACCGACCGGCGCTTTCGCGCCGGCCGGCTTGCGTGCGTGCAGGTGTTACGCGATTTCCCAGGCTTCAGCAACTCCCGGGACTACGATCAGGGGTTGAACCAAGCAGAGTTGTTCGCGACGACGTTGCTGCCGGCGACCTGCGCACCCGTAGTGTCAGAACCCTTGACTTCGCCGGTGGTGTCGATGAAGTAGGTGTTGATGCCAGTCTTGGTGTAGACGGCCGGATAAGCGAACAGGCCGAACTGGTACTTCCAACTCGGACCGGTGCCCAGAGCGGCATCATCCTCGAACCAATAGCCCTGATAAGCGGCGGTGCTGTTGATGGCGAGCGCGAAGCCGTTGGGGATCAGGGTCAAGCCGTTGCATATGCCCAGCTTGGTGATACCGTTGGTGCTGTTGTTGGCGCCGGCGAACCACTGACCAATGGAGGTGGCGATCTTGGCGCTGTAGTTGGCCTTCTTGTAGGTGGCCTGGGCGGCGGCGTAGCTGCGCAGCGCGCCGATGGCGTTGGATTCGTTGGCCTGCATGCGGCTCTCGAGCAGGTTCGGAATCGCAATCGCGGCGATGATGGCGATGATGGCCACCACAATCATGAGCTCAATCAGCGTAAAAGCCTTTTTCATGGCATTCCCCTTTCTCAACAAAAAAGAAGACCTCTAGAACTTCACCCGTAAAATTTGCTTTTGTTGCCGTTCCCTCCCTTTTCCTCCTTCCCTGACTTGACTCCAACTTTTCCGACCATAACCCTAGAGCAATTCAGGGGCCAGAAAACGGATTAAATCCTCCGGTATTTCAATCTGCTCAGGGATAATAGGTTAAGGCGAAGATTAAAAAATCTTTACATAGTTCTAATTGTTAATTTCCATTCCGGCTGCCATTTAACGTCAGTTTCTAGTGGCTGGACTGACAAAAAAGGGCAACTGAACTTAGCATCAATAGCGTCCGAATTCGTCGTCATCGAGCGCAATTTCGGCGGCCGGGTCCACGACTTGGCCGGTCGGCCGGGCTGGCAATTGCGGCGGAGCCCGCCGCTCGGTCCGGGGGGAGGTTCCGGCTTGGTCCGGGGCGGGCCGGCTGGGCCGCAATTTTTCCGGCCCCGGCCGCGGCAGAGACAGGGTTTTCTCCTTCGGTTCCGTCTCGGGTTCGGGGGCGGAAGCCTGGCCGGCTCCGCTAACCAGCTGACGCAGGCGGGCGGCCTGGCCGGCCAGCTCAGCGGAAGCCGAGGCCGCCTGTTCGGCGCTGGCCGTGTTCTGCTGGGTCACCTTGTCGATCTGGCCCAGGCCCTGGTTGACCTGGCCGATGCCCGAGGCCTGTTCATTGCTGGCCGCAGCGATCTCGCCCACCAGATCGGCCACCTTGGTGGCCCGTTCGACCATGTTTTCGAAGAGTTGGGCGGCCCGGGTGGCCAGGTCGGACCCCGCGCCCACCCGGGTGGAGGTGGTTTCGATCAACTCGGCCGTCTCACGGGCGGCCTTGGCGCTGCGGGCGGCGAGATTGCGCACTTCGTCGGCTACAACGGCAAAGCCCTTGCCATGCCGGCCAGCCCGGGCGGCTTCAACCGCGGCGTTCAGGGCCAGCAGATTGGTCTGGAAGGCGATGTCGTCGATCAGTTTGATAATCTTGGAAATCTGCTGACTGGATTCCTGGATGCCGGTCATGGCCGAGGCCAGCTCGTCCATCTGGGTCCGGCCGGCGGAGGCCCCGTCGCGCGACTGGCCGGCCAAGGCGCTGGCCTGCCCGGCGTTCTCGGCGTTGTGCTTGACCTGTCCGGCCAGCTGGGTCATGGAGCTGGTGATCTCTTCCAGCGAGGCGGCCTGTTCGGTGGCTCCTTGGGAAAGAGCCTGGCTGGCGGCGGCGATCTGCTGGCCGCCCTGATTGACCTGCTCGGAGGCCTCGGCCACCCGGCCCAGCAGCTGCTCCAGGCTTTTTTTGGCCGTGATGTCGGTCACCAGTTCCAGATGCCCGAGCTTGCGGCCGTTCTCGTCGTGCAGGTAATGGGTGTCGACCTGCCAGTCCTTCTCCCACTGATGGAAGAAGGTGGTCGGCCGCCCCTCGCGCAGGCAATGCACGCCGCACTGGGGAGTGTTGCAGATGTTGGCGCCCCAGCCGCTGCACGGCCGGCCGACGAAATCTTCGCGTTTTTTGCCGAACGCTTCGAGGACGGGCCGGTTGACGAAAGTCCAGCGCATGTCGAGATCGGTGATCGACATGGGGTTGGGTATCAGGTCGAGAATGGCCTCGTACCATTTGTTGCGCGTGGCCACCATCCGGGCGACGCTGCCGGCGATGACCAGGCTGATCAGAATGGCCACCACGCACGCCCCCAGGCCGATCAGTCCCGACTGGCGGGTCAGGGAGGCGAACTTATTTTTCACGCCCGTGGCCGAGACCAGGATCTTTTCCATCGGCGCGTTGACCACGAACGACCAGGGCTGTTTCGACTCGCCGACCACGAGGGGGACATAGACCTTGTAGACCTCCAGCCCGGCGCGTTGGGTCGTCTCCCGCGAGGCGTATTTCTCGCCCCGGAGAATCGCGGCCTTGGCCGCGCGCCGGCTTTCGGAATCGCCCAGATCCTCGAAGATCCGGGCGGTCTCCGGGTGCGCCGCATAATAGCCGCGATTGGAGACCAGCGCCGCATAGCCGGTTTCATACGGTTTCACTTGTTCGACCAGTTTCTGGAGGATCGACAACTCCATATCGATGCCCACCACGCCGAGGAATTTCTCCTCCTTGGCTCCGTCGTGCTTGTGCACCGGCACGACCAGGCTGGTCAGCAGCAGCTTGCGGTCGCCGACCTGGTAATAGTACGGTTCAACGATCACCTCGTTGTTGGTTTCCTTGGCCAGCAGATAGTAGTCGCCCTTGCGGTTGCCGTGCTCGTCCTTGTCCTGGTTCTCGTAGTCCTCCAGCGGGGCTAGGGCGAGGCCCTTCTCCTCGCGATGCCAGTAGGGGATGAAGCGGCCGGACTTGTCGTGCCCCTCTTTGCCGGCGAAGACCTGGTCCATCTCCGGGCCGTCGAAGGCGCCCGGTTCCCAGCAGGTCCAGACGCCGGTGAACTTGGGGTTCTTTTCAAGAATGCCTTTGAGCAGGCCGTTGGCGTTCTCGCGGCTGATCTCGAAGGTGGCTCCTTCCTGCTTGGCCGACTCGAAGGTTTCGGCCAGGGTCCGGGCCGTGTCCATGGCCACTTCCAACTCCGCGTCGGCCACAGCCGCATACCGCCAGGCGGTCTCCTCGGCCCGGTCGTAGGCGTCGCGGGTGGCCATTTCCGCCACCGAAGAGCCCAGCTGGCCGGCGGCGCGCTCTTGCAGTCCGACGATGACCATCACGGTGGCCAGCACGAGCAGGCCGATGGCCAGAGCGAGACCCAGCCGCAGTCCGAGACGTTTGAACATGAGGTTTCTCCGCAGAATCGTCGGGCCGGTTCCGTCCGGGCGGCCGTCCGGGCCGTCCGGCGCTAGCGCCGGCGGGCAAAATCCGACCGCCGGGGCGGCGTGACCGTCGCTCCGGCGGTTAAGCCCCGTCGAGACCGCCCGGGGGGGTTATTTGACGAAGACGGCCTTGGCCTTGAGCGCTTCGGGCAGTTCGACCTTGTAGCGTTCGACCAGCGCCGGGCAGACCAGGAACTGCGGTTCGGGATCGAACTTGACCGGCACTTCGGAAACCTTCTTGCCGTCGTTGAGCAGGGCGATGGCGCTGTCGGCCAGCATCTGGCCGAGCTTGCTGTTGTCGGCGGCCAGGCCGCAGAGCGCGGCGTGCTGTTCGATCGGCTTGTCGGAATAGCTGACCACCGGCTTCTCGCCCTTGCAGTTGTCCAGGATCAGCGACTGGGTGCCGATGATCAGCAGGTCACACTTGTCGGCCAGCTCCTTGGTCTTCTGGAGCAGCTCGGTCTTGTCGGCGCAGACGGCTTCCATATAGGTCAGGCCCAGCGCGGGGCAGGCCGCCTGGGTGCCGGTCGACTCGATCGGGGTGGAGGGATGGCCCTTCTCCAGCAGCAGGCCGATGGTCTTCAGGTTCGGGAAGATCTGTTTGTAGACGGCCAGTTGGTTGGCGATGGGGATGTAATAGCTGACGCCGGTGATGTTGCCTTCGGGCGCTTCGAGCTTCTCGACCACCCCCAGTTCCTGGGGGTTGTTGCAGGCGCCGACTAGGCCGGGAACCTGGGGCGGATTTTTCTTCATGTAGGTGGCGCCGTTGGAGCGGAGGAAGACGATGACGTTTTTGCTCTTCTGCCATTCGGCGTAAATCGGCTCGGCCGCTTCGGGGTTGGGCAGGTCGGGTTTGAATTCCAGCTTGATGTCGGGGGCTTTTTCGCCCATCTGCTTGATGAAGCCGGTCATCACCTGCTTGGCCAGCCCGGACTTGCCGAACCACAAAATCCCGACGGACTTGTCGGCGGCCGAAGCGCTCGCACTCAGCATTCCGCCCAACAGGATGGCCGCCATGGCCGCGCTTAATAGACGTGTCATCGTCCCATCTCCTTATAAAGTCGGTCCAAAAGCTGCAAAACCCCCGATTTTACTGCCCGGAAACGCGGGTCCAGTATACTTCGGCCGTTTCATTTTTGCCCGGAAAAAATGTGAAATCAATACCGCGCGGGACGGCAGAAGACCGTCCCGCGCGGCGCGAGCGCTGAAATGGAGGGAGGAGTTACTTGCGAGCGCGCTTCATCTTGCGCAGACGACGGCGTTCGCGGGAGCCGGCCTTGCGGCGACGGCGGAATTTACGATGGGCTTCTTTGTGTGACATGTTTTTCAATCTCTCCTGCGTTGTCCCCCCGGCTCGACCGGGAGGCGAGTTTTTTAGCCACCGGGTTCGGTCTGAAAACGAGGCGATCAGGGACGGGCCCGAAAAGCCGATGCGTTTGGCGACTGGGGAGCCGCGCTGGCCTACATGACGAAGGCCTTCAGCCGATCTTTTCAGGCACAGCGTAACCGATAACGGACAAAGGTCAATAAAATTCCGGTTGACAATCGGCTACCGGATGGTAGTTTTTAGGCGCTGCTACAAATTCGTAGGGAATGGCGCCGAGTGGCGGGACCAGAGCCGACCGCTTCGGCCGGGAGCATTTTTCACATGCCGCATACCGAAATACCCGTGGAACAGAAGAACGAGCTAAAGCTGCTCTATCAGGTCAGTCAGAAGCTCGACGAGAGCCTGGACCTGCGCGACGTGGCCGAGCCGGTGCTCAAGCTGATGGCCGAGGCCATGGGCATGATGCACGGCACGCTGACCGTGCTCAACCGCCAGACCGGGCATATCTACATCGACGCCGCCTTCGGCCTCTCCCAGAGCCAGCGTGAGAAGGGGCGCTACAAGCCCGGCGAGGGCGTCACCGGCCGGGTGGTCCAGACCGGCCAGCCGGCCGTGGTGCCCAAGATCTCGCAGGACCCGCTTTTCCTCAACCGCACCGGCGCCCGCAAGCGGCTGCGCAAGAAGGACATCTCCTTCATCTGCGTGCCGGTCAAGGTCGGCAAGGAGACGGTGGGCGCCCTCAGCGCCGACCGCATCTTCAGCGAGGAGGTCTCGCTGGAGGAGGACGTGCGCTTCCTCAGCATCGTGGCCTCGATGTTCGCCCGGGCGGTGAAGCTGCGCCAGACCATGGAGGAGGAGCGCCAGCGTCTGCTGGAGGAGAACGCCCGGCTCCAGAGCGAGCTCAAGGACCGCTACTGCCCCGAGAACATCATCGGCAACGCTAAGACCATGCACGCTGTTTACGAACTGATCCGCCAGGTCGCCAAGAGCGACGCGACCGTGCTGATCCGCGGCGAGAGCGGCACGGGCAAGGAGCTGGTGGCCCACGCCATCCACCATACCAGCCTGCGGGCCGGCAAGCCCTACATCAAAGTCAACTGCGCGGCCCTGCCCGAAACCATTCTCGAGGCCGAGCTCTTCGGCTACGAAAAAGGCGCGTTTACCGGCGCGCTGACCACCAAGAAGGGGCGTTTCGAGCTGGCCCAGGGCGGCACCATCTTCCTGGACGAAGTGGGCGACTTCTCGCCCGCCACCCAGGTCAAGCTGCTGCGGGTCATCCAGGAACGCGAGTTCGAGCGGGTCGGCGGCCTAGAGACGATCAAGGCCGACGTGCGCATCCTGGCGGCCACCAACCGCGACCTCGAGCAGCTGGTCGAGGAGGGCACCTTCCGCCACGATCTGTACTACCGCCTGAACGTCTTCCCCATCCACTTGCCACCCCTGCGCGAGCGCAAGTCCGACATCCTGCTGCTGGCCGACCACTTCGTCCAGCGCTACGGCCAGGCCAACCACAAGGACATCCGCCGCATTTCGACCCCGGCCATCGATATGCTCATGGCCTACCACTGGCCGGGCAACGTGCGCGAGTTGGAAAACTGCGTGGAGCGGGCGGTGCTGCTCTCCGAGGACGGGGTGATCCACGGCCACCACCTGCCGCCGTCTTTGCAGACGGCCGAATCCAGCGGCACCTCCATCGCCGCCACCTTGCAGGCCACGCTGGACAACGTCGAGCGCGAGATGATCGTCGAAGCGCTCAAGTCCACCCGGGGCAACATGGCCAAGGCCGCCCAGATGCTGGGCATCACCGAACGGATCATGGGGCTGCGGGTGCACAAGCACGGGATCAACTCCCGCCGCTTCCGCACCAAAGCGTAACTAAGCATGTAGTTTCCTACGTTTTCGTACCTGAAGCGAATGGTTTTTAGCGCCGGCCGGGCGGGCTCCCGGCCGGCGTGTTTTTTTATCACTTTGATTTCAAAGCAGTTGAGAGTCAGACGGCTCGTCTGGTATTAGGCTTGCATTACGGACCGCCAAGGGCGCCCTTCGGGGCGAAAGGAGAGTGTGGGTCGTGCGGCCCCGCCAACGCGAAAGCAGCTTTTGGAAGGAGAACACCATGATGAAGCGAAATTGGCTCAGGGGTCCGCTGGCGGCCGCGGCGCTGGTTCTGGCCGGCCGGGCCGTGCTGGCCGAAGACGGCCCGACCCCCGCCGACGTACAGAAGAACGTGGACATTGTCTGGACCTGCATGGCCGCGGCCCTGGTCTTCTTCATGCAGGCCGGCTTCGCCGCCGTGGAGGTCGGCTTCACCCGCGCCAAGGAAGCCTGCAACATCATCATGAAGAACGTCATGGACTTTTCGATCGGGTCGCTGGCCTGGTTCCTGATCGGGTTCGGCTTGATGTTCGGCGGCGGCGGCAGCGATTGGCTAGGCCTAAGCCATTTCGCCGGCCGCGACGATCTTTCGGCCGTTAGCGGCCTGGGCTGGACCTTCTGGTTCTTCCAGTGCGTCTTCGCCGGCACGGCCGCCACGATCGTCTCCGGCGCCATGGCCGGCCGCACCAAGTTCACCGGTTACCTCTGCTACAGCGCCCTGATCTGCGCGGTGGTCTATCCAGTCAGCGGCCACTGGGCCTGGGGCACCCTGAGCGGCATCGGCGGCGGCTGGCTGGCGAAGATGAACTTCGTCGACTTCGCCGGCTCCACCGTGGTCCATAGCTGCGGCGCCTGGCTGGCCCTGGCCGGCGCGATCACCCTCGGGCCGCGCATCGGCAAGTACAACCCCGACGGCAGCTCCCGCGCCATCCTCGGCCACAACATCCCGATGGCCGCGCTGGGCGTCTTCATCCTCTGGTTCGGCTGGTTCGGCTTCAACCCCGGCTCCACCACCGCCGGCAACATCAACATCGGCCACATCGCCGTGACCACCAACCTGGCGGCGGCCGCCGGCGCCGTGGGCGCGATGATCATGGCCTGGATCCGGTTCGGCAAGCCCGACGTCTCGATGAGCCTAAACGGCGTGCTGGCGGGCCTGGTGGCCATCACCTCGCCCTGCGCCAACGTCCTGCCCTGGCACGCCATCGTCATCGGCCTGATCGCCGGCCTGCTGGTGGTCCTGTCGGTGGAGTTCATCGACAAGGTCCTCAAGATCGACGACCCGGTCGGCGCGGTCAGCGTCCACGGCGTCTGCGGCGCGTTCGGTACGATCATGGCCGGCGTCTTCAACACCCCGGGCACGCCCGGTTACATCGAAGGCGCCAGCATCGGCACCCAGCTTCTGGGCGTCGGGGCGATGTTCGTCTGGGCCTTCGGCTGCGGCCTGATCATCTTCAACGTGATCAAGTACACCATCGGCCTGCGCGCCAGCAAGGAGGAGGAGATCCGCGGTCTGGACATCAGCGAGCACGGCAACGAGGCCTACGCCGGCTTCCAGGTCTTCCGCACCTGGTGAGTTGAAACCCGGCGCGAAACCGTCAGAATGAAAGCTAACAGGCCTCTATAAAAAGGGAGAAAAGACCATGCGACTGATCATCGCCTATATTCAGCCCGAGAAGCTGAACGACGTGAAGCAGGCTCTCTATGCGGCGCAGATCTACAAGATGTCCGTAACCAACGCCCTGGGCTGCGGCCAGCAGAAGGGCTACAGCGAGACCTACCGCGGCGTGCAGATGGAGGTCAACCTGCTGCAAAAGGTCCGGCTGGAGATCGCGGTCAACGAGAAGTTCGTCAAGCCCACCGTGGACGCGATCATCGCCGGCGCGCGCACGGGCAACATCGGCGACGGCAAGATCTTTGTCATGCCCCTGGAGGAGTGCTACCGCATTCGCACGGGCGAGACCGGCGTCGACGCCATCGGCTGAACCAGCATTTCCCCTAACGCCCGGCGTCCAGGTGACCGCCGGCCAGTCTGAAAGGAGGTGAGTATTTGGCGAACCCGGGAGCAGAGATACGCATCGACCTGCCCTAAAAACCTTCGGGAAGCCCGCCGCCCGGCCCTGACCTCTCCTCTCCTCATACGGAACGGCGGGCTTCCAGTCTACCCACCTCAAAAAGTGCATTGCCGGACCGGCGGCCGCCATGGCCGCCGGTCCGGGCCTTTGGGCCAACGTCGTTTTCTCGAAGACCGCCGACCTAACCTTGAGAGAATTTTTTTATCCATCGCTTCGCCTTCTTCAGCGTTCAGCAGGGCGGATGGTTAAAAGGTGGAATGGGCCGGGCTAATCTCCCCTCTCTCAGGGAGGGGGTCGGGGATGGAAGGCGAGAAACGTAAATTCTGCCAGTTACCCACGCGAAACGGCGAAGCTGGAGGAGAGTTTTTTTGAAGGGGACCGGGGGAACTTTTTTTGGAAAAAAAGTTCCCCCGGAAACCGGCCCGTTCGCGCGCCGATCCTCGACTGAAAACACCGATTCGGATTTTTCACACCCGCTTTCAACGGCCGGTGAAGAGGCAGAAGGCGGTGCGGATCAGGATGACCAGGTCGAGCAGGAAGGACTGGTTGTAGATGTAGTAGAGGTCGTAGTCCATGTTCTCGTGGATCGGATTGTTGCGGTCGGCGCTGACCTGCCAGAGGCCGGTGATGCCCGGGGTGACAATTAGCCGCTCGCGCTGGACGGAATTGTAGGCCCCGACGATCTGAGGCATGTCCGGCCGGGGGCCGACCAGGCTCATCTCGCCCTTGAGCACGTTGAAGAGCTGGGGCAGTTCGTCCAGGCTGGTGCGGCGCAGGAGCTTGCCCAGCGGGTGGATCTGGTTCTTGGCGACTTGATCCTTGCTTGCGTAGGCCGGGGCTTCGGTCCGCATGCTGCGGAATTTGTACATGACGAAGGGCTGGCCGCGCAGCCCGATGCGCTCCTGGCGGAAGATCACCGGGCCCCGCGAGGTCAACTTGACGGCCAGGGCGATCAGGGCCAGCAGCGGGGAGAACAAGAGGATCAGGACCAAGGCCGAAATCCGGTCAAAGAGGCATTTGGTCGCCCGGCGATAGATCGAATTGGGCGGCAGGCGCTCGCTGACCAGGGGCAGGTCGCCGACAAAGGTGAGCGAGAGGCGGCGGAACGGTCCGGTGGTGAAGAGGGGAACGTAATAGCAGGAGATTCCCTCCTGGCGGCAGAAGTCCTGGAGCGCGAAGAGCCGCTCGGTGCTCAGCCGGGGCATGGCCAGGAAGAGGTGGCGCACTTTCTGGCTCGTCAGCACGCTGCCGAGTTGGTCGCCGCCGCCCAGAAGCGGCAGCCGCTGGCGGCCGCCGGGGCCGAACTTGACCCAGCCTTCGAGTTCGGCCGAGCGGTCGTCGAGGAAACCCACCGGCCGCAGTCCCATCTGCGGATTGCGCACGATGCGGTCGGCCAGCTGTCGGCCGGTTTCGCCTGCGCCGTAGATGACGACCGAATACGCGCCCAGGCCCGTGGCGGCGAACCAATTGCTGACCTTGCGCACTCCCCGGCGGCCGATCACGGTCAGCGGCGCCTGCATGAGCACGGCCATGACCAGGGCGATACGGGGAATGGACGAGTCGCGGAAAGCGTAGGAGGCGCTGAAGGCGATCATGGCCGAATACAGCAAACCCCGCAGCAGCATCAGATCCTCTTCGACGTTGAGGATGCTGGCGCCGCGGGTGTAGAGCCCTTCGCCGGCCAGGATGATGAGCAGAATCACGCCCATGACCGCGCCCAGCAGCACTAGAATCCACGGGTTCCACAAATAAAGGGAACGCATGCGGATGCCGGAGAAGAGGGAGAGCGGATAGATCCAGGCGGCGAGAATATAGGCGCTCAGGCAACAGAGATAATCGGAGAGCATGAACAACGAGGAAACGAATTTCATCCGCCAGGGAATGCCCGTAAAGACCGGCCCGTGACTGGCGGCGTTTTCAGGCATAGAGTCAGTGAAGTTATTTTCCAGCACGGCCATAAAGCGACGATATTCTTTATAGGTATTATTCGGGTTAAAAAAATATTCTGCCCGCTTGATACAAAACACATAAACTATAAAGCTTTTATTTAATTCGTGATAGATGTGAATTCATTTTATGGTTTATCCGCAAGATGTAAAGAGCAAATGTCTCGATTTTAAGGCAACGCCATCCGGAAAGTACATGTTAGGCTTGACATAACGAGTTTGCCTGGCAAAATCGGTTTCGTCAAGGATGATGTGTTTCACCGACTTGCCGAGGGAGAGGGCGTGCGAGTCTGGGACATTCCGGCCAAGTACGGAAAAGTTTTCACCCGTCAATCCCCAATTAATCCCCGGCGCCCGCTCTGGCGGAAAGCTATCGCGGCGGCGGGTCTGGTCGTCGTTCTTGGCTGCCAGCCGATCAATAATTATGCCATGAACAAGATGGCCGACGTGATCGCGCGCGGCGGAGCCACCTTTCACCAGGACAACGACCCCCAGCTCATCCGCGAAGCCCTGCCCTTCACCCTGAAACTGATCGAAGGTCTGTTGGATGAAGCTCCCAACCATGAGGGCCTGCTGCTGCGGGCCTGCTCGGCCTACACCGAATACGCCTACGGCTTCGTGCTCGACGATGCGGACCGGGCCGAAGAGGAAAATTTCCCCTTCTCCCAGAAACAGCGTCTGCGGGCCAAAAAGCTTTTCCTGCGCGCGCGCGACTACGGTCTGCGCGGGCTGGAACTGAGGCATTCCGGCTTCCGGCAGCAACTCGAGGCCGATCCCGGGGCGGCCGTCGCCGGTCTGAATCCCGCCGACGTGGCCTTTGCCTATTGGACCGGGGCGTCCTGGGGCGCGGCCATCTCCAACGGCAAGGACGACCAGAGCCTGGTGGCCCAGCAACCGCAGGTGGAGGCCTTGCTGGATTGCGCGCTGGAGCTGAACGAGAGCTTCGAGGGGGGGTCGATCCACCAGGCGCTCATCACCTACGAGATGGTCCGGCGCGGGGCCTCGGGCGATCCGGGCGACCGGGCCCGGCGGCATTACGCCCGCGCGCTGGAGCTTTCGGAGGGGCACCAGGCCGGGCCGCATGTGGCCTACGCCGAGTCCGTGCTGATCCCCGAGCAGAAGCGCGACGAATTCAAGCGCGTAATCGAAGCGGCCCTGGCCGTCGACTCCGACGCCGTGCCCGAGTGGCGGGTGGTCAACCTGGTCATGCAGGAGCGGGCCAGCTGGCTGCTCTCGCGGATCGACGATCTGTTCGTGCCGGCGCTTCCCCCCGATCCGGCCTCCCCGCCGGCGGCGGCGAAGTGAGCCGCGGAAAACTCGCAATTGTTCCCGGCCCGGCAAATCCGTATCATACTATTCAGTCGGCCGTCGTTCGGGCCGCCGAATTCATCCCCGTCAGGTAAGGATATCATGACCAACAAAATCCTGCTCGCCTTCGGCCTGCTGTTCGCGCTGACCTTTTTCGCCTCGCCCGCGCCGGCGCGCGAGGCCCGGCTCAAGCTGGCGACCCTCGCGCCCAAGGGCACGACCTATTACCAGCTGCTCATGGAGATGGGCTCGCGCCTGCGCCAGCTGCCCGGCGGGGGCATCAACCTGACGGTCTATCCCGACGGGGTGATGGGCGGCGAAGCCGACATGGTCAAGCGGATGCGCATCGGCCAGGCCCAGATGTCGCTCATGACCGCCAGCGGCATGGCCGAGATCGATCCTAGCATCGCCGCTCTGCAAAACATGCCCATGATGTTCCGCGACTTTACCGAAGTGGAGCTGGCCCGCGACGCGCTGCGGCCGACCATCGAGGCCAAGTTCCGCGAAAAGGGGTTCGTCCTGCTGACCCTGGGGGACGTGGGCTGGGTGCACTTTTTCGCCAACCGGCCGGCCCTGACGCCGCAGGATTTTCAGCAGCTCAAGCTTTTCGCCCTGGCCAGCGACGTGCAGGCCCTGGATATCTGGAAGGCGGCCGGCTTCTCGCCCGTGCCCTTGGAGCCCACCGACATGCTGACCGGGCTGAAGACCGGGCTGATCGACGCCGTGCCCGCGCCGCCCACTTATGCCTTGGCCGGCCAGTTTTACGGCCCGGCCCCGCACCTGCTGGAGCTCAAGTGGGCGCCGCTAGTGGGCGGGCTGGTCATCTCCCGCGAAGCCTTCGACCGGCTCGGCCCCGAAATGCAGAACGGCCTCGGCCAGATCGCCAAGGAAATCTCCGAACAGCTCATGGCCCGCAGCCGCGAAGAAAACGCCGAAGCCATCGCCGCCATGCAGAAACGGGGCCTGATCGTCCACCCCGCTGCACCCGAAATCGAGGCCGCCTGGCGGACTACGGCCGAAAAAGCCTATCCCCTCATCCGGGGCAAGATCGTGCCCGCTGACCTCTTCGACCGCGTCCGCGAACTGCTGGCCAAACATCGCGGGCAGTGACGCCGCGCTTGACCGCTTTTCCGGGTGAGAACTTTTTTTGCAAAAAAATTTCTCCCCCGGACCACCGTTCAAAAAAAAACCCGCCCGGCTTCGCCAGTTCGAACGTTTGCCAACGGACTTCAAGGCTGCACCCTTGCGCAGCCAATGACCACCGGTTAGGCCAAGGTGAATTCCGTTTCGGCCTCAATTTAGCGTAGACCGTGAAGCAAAAGTCTTCTCGCCAACTCCACTTTATATCAATTCAAATTTATAGTGGCCGATTTTGGGGAACCTTTTTTGCAAAAAAGGTTCCCCAAATCCCACCAAAAAACTCTCATCCTGTTCACCAGACCTGTACGCTAGTCGGCCATCAATAACTTGAGTTGATATTACAGATAGAGCGAGCCGTGGTTTTGTCTATCCACGCGCTCGAATCAGGAATCCGGAGGAGAGTTTTTTGAGGGGGCTCGGGGGATTTTTTTTGCAAAAAAGTTCCCCCGGAAAGAGGCTAAGCGCGGCGCACCTGGCTCAAGGGTTTTGCGATTTCCAATACGCCGGCGAGACGCCGCAGACGTTTTTGAAGGTGCGGGAGAAGACGAAGGGATCGGCGAAGCCCAGCTCCGCGGCCACCTCCTTGACCGAGAAGGCCGAGTTGCGCAGCAGATACTGGGCTCGTTCCATTTTGCATTTCAGGAAGGCCTTGCGCGGCGGCACGCCCAGCAGGCTGGTGCATTTGTGGGCCAGGGTGCTCTCGCTCAGGTTGAGCTTTTCGGCCATCTCGGCCACGCTCAAGTCGCGGTCGACGTGCAGCCGGAAGAGGCGCAGGAGTTGGGTGGGGAAGGCCTGGTCGCCGGAGAGGGTCAGAAATTCCGGATTGACCGCCGCCGGCGGCAGGTCGCGCACGATCTGCCAGAAGAGGGCCAGGACCAGGGCGTCCTGAATGTTGCCCGAAACCTGGTCGGGCTTCTCCCCCTCGCGCTGGAGGGCGCGGATGAGCGGCCACGAGCGCTCGGGGTGGACCCGGAAGCATTGCTCCGCCGGCCTCACGCCGGGCGCGAAGATGCTGGGCGGCGTGTAGTCGAGCGGTTCCCCGGTCAGCTTGAACATCAGGCCGAAATAACGCAGCGGCGCGGCGAAGATGTCTTCGTGCCAGTCGCCCGGTTGCAGAAGCAACCCCTCGCCCGGGCGCAATTCCAGGCGCTGGTCGTTGATCCGGCAGGCATAGCTCCCCTCGTCAACCAGGATGGCTTCGTAACCGGCGTGACGGTGGCGGCGCACCCCGCCGGGACCGAGCACGTCGCTGATGCCCAGGCGGTTGAATTGGGGCACGATCCGGGCGCCGGTGGCGGGCGCGGGCCCGCGCACCACCTGGCCGGCCACGAACCGAATGCGAGTGGAAGCGCTTCTGTCCGCCATGCAGTTTTCCGATCACCCCGGTTTCCGGGGGAACTTTTTTGCAAAAAAGTTCCCCTGGACCCCTGCAAAAAACTCTCACTTGGCTTCGCCGTTTCGAGCGTTCAGATGGGTGAACTCAACGTTTGGCCCATGCGTTCGACGCCCATCTGAACGGCGAAATATGCGAAGCTGGGCTAAAGTTTTCTCAATTTTAAATCTGGTTTTGCGATTCCCGAAATCACCTTTTTCTAATCTGGATCATTAACCCGGGGTAAGCCGGGCCACGTCCAGGTGCAGCTTCTTGGTGCCACCGGTGAAGAAGTGGATCGTCGCTTCGCGGCCGCTCACGGCCAGCACCTTGCCCTTGCCGAAGGTCGGATGATTGACCAGTTCGCCGCTGCGCGGCGTGCGGCTCCGGCTGGGCGGCGGGGCGGGTTCGGGGCCGAAGTCGTCGCCGAAATCATCGGGGAACGCCGCGTCGGGCGCGAAATCCTCGTCCGCAAAGACGTCGCCGAAATCCTCGTCCGGCCAGGGGTCGGCGTCCGTCCCCGGATTACGGCGGACGGATTTTTGCGCTCCGCCCTTCCAACGCATCAGGGGCGTAACGCGGTCGGGCGAGAGGCCGGGCGCGGTCAGGGGCGAGTCGTCCAGGTCGACGACCTCCAGTTCGTCTTCCGGCAGTTCGGCCAAAAACTGGCTGGGCGGGGCCATGTTCAACCGGCCCCATTGGAAGCGGGTGGTGGCATGGCTGAGAAAGGCCTGCTCGCGCGCCCGGGTCAGGCCCACGTAGAAGAGCCGGCGCTCCTCCTCGACGTTGCCCGCGCCCATCGCGCCCTGATGGGGCAAGAGCCCCTCCTCCAATCCGACCAGGAAGACGCAGGGGAATTCCAGGCCCTTGGCCGAATGCAGGGTCATGAGCGAGACGGCCTCGGCCGAGCGGTCCCAGGCGTCAACATCGGCCACCAGGGCCACGTCCTCCAGAAAGCCGGCCAGGTCGGCCTCGGCGTTGGCGGCGGCGAACTCGGCGGCGCGGCCGACGAAGGATTCGAGGTTCTCCAGCCGGTCCTCGGCGGCGGGGTCTTGTTCGCTTCTGGATTCGATGTGCTCGACCAGGCCCGAGACGCGCAGCACCTCGCGCACACACTCGACCAGCGGCGCGCGGGGCAGCGCGTGCAGCCGGCCGCACCAGGCGGCGAATTCCTTGAGCGCTTTGGTGGCCCGGATCTCGGGGCCAAATTCGCCGCGAACCAGGTAGAGGAAGGCCGGCGTGCCCTGTTCGTCGGCCGCGGCGTTCAGCTTGGCCATGGTCTTTTCGCCCACTCCGGTCGGCCGGCAGCCGATCACCCGGGCCAGGGAGAGCAGGTCGCGCGGATTGACCATCAGCCGCAGATGGGCCAGCAGATCCTTGATCTCCTTGCGTTCGTAGAACCGCACCCCGCCCACGATCTGATAGGGCAGGCCCGCGCGCATGAAAGCTTCTTCAAACGACCGCGACTGGCCGTTGGTGCGGTAGAAGACCGCCACCTCGCGCAGATTGCGGCCGGTCTGGCGCTGCTGGCCAATCTGTCCGACCACCCAGTCGGCTTCGGCCCGGTCGTCGGGCAGGCGGGCGGCCACGATGGGTTCGCCGGTCGGATTCTCGGTGAACAGGCTCTTTTCCATGCGGTACGAATTATTGGCGATCACCGCATTGGCCGCGTCGAGGATGCGCTGGGTGGAGCGGTAGTTCTGTTCCAGGCGCACGATCCGGGCGTCGGGAAAATCGGACTGGAAGTCCATGATGTTGCGGTATTCGGCTCCGCGCCAGGAATAGATGCTCTGGTCCGGATCGCCGGTGACGTGGACGTTGTGTTCCGGCCCGCAAAGCAGGCGCATGAGCAGGTATTGGACGCGGTTGGTGTCCTGGTACTCGTCGATCAGCAGGTGCCGGAAGCGGTCGTGGTAGATCTCGGCCAGCTTGGGCACGTCGCGCAGCAGGCGTACGGTCAGGACCAAGAGGTCATCGAAGTCGGCGGCGTTCTGCCGCCGCAGGCGCTTTTCGTACTCGGCGTACATCTTGGCCGTCTGCTCGTCGAACCAGGAGCCGGCGCCGTATTCCTCGGGCGTCTTGAAGGCGCATTTGGCGCGGGAGATGTTTTCGGCCACCTTGCGGGGCTGAAACTGCTTCTCGTCGTACTTGAGATCCTTGATGATCTGCTTGAGCAGGCCCTTCTGGTCGTCGTCGTCGTAGATGGAGAAGTCGCCGCTGCGGCCATCGCCGAGCTTCTCCAGGTCGCGGCGCAGGAACCGGGCGCACATCGAGTGAAAGGTGCCGATCCAGCCGGGCGCGGCGCCGCAGAGCTGCTGGACGCGCTCGCGCATCTCGCCGGCGGCCTTGTTGGTGAAGGTCATGGCCAGGATCTGGCCCGGCCGCGCGCCGCTGCGGATCAGATGCGCCACGCGCCGGGTGACCACCCGGGTCTTGCCCGAGCCGGCCCCGGCCACTACCAGCATCGGCCCTCGCAGATGGGCTACGGCCTCGCGCTGGGGCGGAGTCAGATCGTCGAGAATCGGATCGGGCATGAAGAAACCAACCTCGGAAAAAATCGAATCCGCATTCAGCAGAGATAAATCATAAATTGCCGGCGACTCGATTTCGGAATTACGATTTTTAATTAATGATGGTCGAATCTTGGCGCGGCGCCAGGCAGCGTTCAGAAATATGCAGGCAACCGTTTTCCTGCGGCGAACCTCGCGCGCGCGTATTTCGGGCCGAAAGGCGCTACCTCGCGAGATTCTCCTTGGCCGACAAAGGCTATGCTTATTTCCGGACGAGGCCTTATTCCAGCCCCAGTTCCTTCAACCGCTGATCCAGCTCGTCGCGGCTGAAGAGCGAGGTGGCGCGCTTCTCCTCGCCGGCGCGGGCCTGGCCCAGCGCCCGGTTGAGGGTGACGGTCGCCGCCGGCGGCAGGGCGTAGAAGTGGTAGGCGGCCCGCACGGAGGCCGGCTGCTCGTTCTCCCGGAAGCGCAAAACGTTCAGGCGCAGGAGGCGCGCCGGCAGGGGCCCGAGGTCCTTGCCGCCGGCCTCGGAGGAGAGATGAATGGTCGCCTTGACGCTGACCACCAGGTTGCCGCACTTCTCCAGGCAGGGGAATTCGCAAAGCATGCCCTCGCCGCTCAGGTTGATGACCTGGGCGCGCACGTCCGATTCGCCAAAATGAATGGTCGCTTCGGTGCCGGGCAGGTGGACGCGCTCGCTGCGCCGCTGGGCCCGGGGATCGGCCGCGGCGTTGACCTGGTCGGCCAGTTCGCGGGGGGTGAAGGGCATGGGCAGGAAATGGCCCAGCCCCTGCCGGACCAGGGCCAGGAAATCTTGGTTTTCGGTCCGCCGGGTCAGGATCAGGAAGGGCGTCTCGGAGTTGTGCGTATCGGCGCGCATCCGGGCGGAGAGCTGCTGCGGGTCTAATTGGTCGTCCACCCCGCGCGCGCAGAGGACCAGGTTGTATTTTTCCTCCCGCAGCCGGACCAAGGCTCCGTCGGCCGAGCCGGCCTCGTCGAATTCCAGGTCGCTCATCTCGGCTTGCAGGAACCGCCGCACCAGGTCGCCCACCTGTTCGGCCCCGTATACCAGTAGGATCTTGCGACAACTCATATGGTTTTCCCGTCTATGAACGGCAATTCACCCCATTCCGGAAGGTGGATTATAGCCGCGGGCGGCCCGGGGAGAAAGGCGCAGACGAAAAATAATCCACGAATTCGGCCACCGGAACGTTCGAAGCGGCCAAGCCGGAGGAGAGTTTTTTGAGGGGGTCCGGGGGAACTTTTTTGCAAAAAAGTTCCCCCGGATAAGGGTCTAGCCCGCTAAAGCCGGTTATGCAGTTCGCCCAGTAGGCGCAGGAATTTTTCCCGGGTCTCCCGGGCGAAGGGGTTCTCGCGCTGGATGGTCAGGAAGAGCTCGTAGCTGTCCTCGGCCAGCAGCCGGCGCAGGTCGAGGAAGCGCTCGTAGGCCGGGGTGGTCAGGGCCGTTTCCGGTGGGTTGAGCTGGTCGATGGCCCGGGCCACCAGGTGGGTGAGGGCCTGGACGTAGGCCATGTCCCGGTCGTGCTCCTCGGGGGTCTTGATCAGCACCTCCAGTTTTAACTCGTCGCGGAAGAAATCGGCCACGGCTTGCCAGCGTTCGCCCCGGACCGGACAGACCACGGAGCGCAGGCCGGCGATGCCATTTTTGCCGCTTTGGGGCCCGAAGAGCGGATGGGTGGCCACGATCTCGGTCGCGGGCGGCAGGAGCCGGAGCATCTGCTCGACCGGCCGGACCTTGACCGAGCAGACGTCCAGGGCCAGCGCGCCGGGTTTCAGATGGGGTGCGGCGGCGGTCAGCATCTCCTCCAGATTCTGCGCCGGGACGGAGAAGACCACGATCTCGGAGCCGGCCGCCTCGGCCAACGGCACCAACTCGACGCCCAGCTTGGCGGCTTCGGCCGAACGGTCGCGCCGGTTCCAGGCGCGCGCGATGAAATGCGGCCGCAGATGCCGGGCCAGGAACTGGCCGAAAGCGCCGAAACCGATCAAGCCCAGGGTCTGCATGAGGTGATTTCCTTCCTGCATCATTAAGGGCGCAACCGCTCCGGGGAAACTTTTTTGCAAAAAAGTTTCCCCGGACCCCTTCAAAAAACTCTCATCCGGCTTCGCCGTTTCGAACGTTTAGACGGGTGAACTCAACGTCGGCCCGATTCGTGCGACTCGTCCATCTTAACCTGACGGGCGTGCGGCGCGCACTCTCACCCGGCTGAATCGGCCGGCGGGGTCGGCCGGGGTTCGATCAGGGAGCTGAAGATGAAGACGAACACTGCCACGCCCGCCGCGCCCATAAAAACCGAACTGTGTCCGTAATATTCCCAGGCCAGGCCGCCCAGGCTGGGAATGGACATGGAGACGATGTGGTTGATGCTTACGCCCATCGAGAGGGTGGGCGCGACATGGTCGGGCTGCTCGGCGATGCGGGCCACGTAGAGGTCGCGGGCCATGCCCGTGCCGAAGATCAGCTGGTCGATCACGAAGCAGGTGTAAAGGAGCCAGAGGGCCAATTGCGGATTGGGCAGCAGATGCGCCCAGCCGTAGCCCAGACAGATGAGAAAGGTCACCACCGCGTCGGCCATCAGCACCATCCGCTCGCCGTAGCGGTCGATGGCCCGGCCCAGGAGGGGCTGGAAGATCACGCCCAGGACGGCGGCCACGATCCAGAGCTGGGCGAAGATATAGGCCGGCTGGTTGAAGATCTTGACCAGCACCCAGGGGCCGAAGGTGATGAAGATCTGCTTGCGCGCGCCGAAGAAGAGGTTGAGCACGTAATACAGCCAGTAGCGCTTGCGCCAGACGAAGCGCCGCCGGGTCAGGTGCGCGTTGGGCATGCGCATGAACATGAAGCTGATCGCGCCCAGCACGGCCACGGCCGTGCCCACCAGGAAGAGCGGGCGGTAATTGCCGGGCATCAGCCGGGTCATGACCCAGACCACCACGCAGCCGCCGATGCTGGCGGCGATGCCGCTGGCCTGCAATTGCCCCAGGCGCTTGCCCTTCTCGCCGGTCTTGCCCAGCTCCATGCCCAGCGAGGAGCGCACCGGCATGATCAGGTGCACGCCCACGCTCCAGAGGGTCATGAAGCCCAGCATCGGCCACCAGCTGGCCCCCCAGAAGGCCAGGCCCGCCAGGCCCACGCCCACGGTCAGGGCGCAGACCGCGGCGATGCCCGTCTCCGGCAGGAAGAAGAGCATTCCCGCCAGCAGCGCGGTCAGGAAGCCCGGCAGCTCGCGCGGAAATTCCAGATAGCCGCGCGCGTCGGCGCTTAGGTCGTAGGTATCGTGCAGGAAGTTGTTGAACGAGGTCTCGGAGATGCCCGAGGCCGCGCCCAGCAGGCTCATGCCCAGGATGCAGAAGAGCAGGTTGCGGTCCATCTTGCGCAGACGGTCGAGCATGTGGTTTTATCCCAGGGTGGTGCCCGGCACCAGCCGCGCGCCGCGCATGAATTCACAATCGGTCATGGCATGCTTGCCCTCGGGGCAGAGACGACTTAGGCGCACCGCCCCGTCGCCGCAGCGGACTACCACTCCGCCGTGCGGATCGGCCTGCAGGACCACGCCCACGGGTTGGCCCTCGCCCAGATCGCCCGCCGGATCGAGCTGCAACACCACCAGCCGCCGGGCACCCTCGCGGCGCGGGACAAAGGTATAGGCCAGCGGCCAGGGTTGCAGGCCCCGCACCTGCCGGTCGAGTTCGGCAGCGCTGCGGCTCCAGTCGAGGCGGCCCTCGTCCTTGTGCAGCTTGGGGGCGCGGGTGGCGACCCGCTCGTCCTGCGGCAAAGGCTGGAGCCAGCCGCCGGCCAGCTGGCCGACCACCTCCTGCACCAGCCGGGCGCCGGCCGGGGCCAGGCGCTCCAGATAGCTGCCGGCGGTGTCGTCGGGCCGGATGGGCAGCTCCTCGCGGCCCAGGACGTCGCCGGCGTCGAACCGTTCGTTCAGGCGAAAGACGGTCGCGCCCGATACGCTCTCACCCGCCAGGATGGCCCGCGGCACGGGCGCGGCCCCCCGGTAGGCCGGCAGGAGCGAGGCGTGCAGGTTGATGAAGCCGTGCCGGGGAATGCTCAGCAGAGCGCCGGGGATCAGCTGGCCGTAGGCGACGACCACCGCCAGCTCCGCGCCGGTGGCCTCCAGAATGCCGGCCGGCTCGGGCCCGCGCAAATCTTCGGGCTGATAGATGGAGATACCGATCGTAAGGGCCAGTTCCTTGACCGGCGTGAACCGCACCAGACCACCCCGGCCGGCGCGGCGGTCGGGCTGGGTGAAGACGGTGATGAGCTCGTGGCCCGCGGCCAGGAGCGCCCGCAGGGTCGGCAGGCCAAACTCGCCGCTGCCGAAGTAAACCAGACGCATGTCGAAGACCGTTCTATGCTCGGCGAAAGACTCGAAACGCCGGATTTTAACCGCAAACCGGCATTCGCGAATCGAAATTTTAGGGCAAATTCCGAGAACTGCGGCCGATTCCGGAGAAACTTGGGGGGAACTTTTTTGCCAAAAAGTTCCCCCCGACCCCCTCGAAAAACTCTCACCCGGCTTCGCCGGCTCGAGCATTGGGCGCAGCGAATTCAGGGCGCTTGGAATTCGAATCCCAGTTGATTCG
>CAYMGG010000044.1:0-23885 GCA_964389915.1 uncultured Planctomycetaceae bacterium | reverse complement strand
AGGGCAAGCAGGGCCGCTTCCGCCAGAACCTGCTGGGCAAGCGCGTGGACTACTCGGGCCGCTCGGTCATCGTCGTCGGCCCCGAACTGCGCCTGGATCAGTGCGGCATTCCCAAGAAGATCGCCCTCGAGCTCTTCCAGCCCTTCATCATCCGCAAGCTCAAGGAGAAGGGCCTGGCCGACACCATCAAGTCGGCCAAGACCATGCTCGAGCGTAAGGACGAGGAGATCTGGGACGTCCTCGAAGAGGTGATCGAGGGGCACCCGGTGATGTTAAACCGCGCCCCCACCCTGCACCGCATGGGCATTCAGGCCTTCTACCCGGTGCTGGTCGAAGGCGATGCGCTGCGCATCCATCCGCTGGTCTGCTCGGGCTTCAACGCCGACTTCGACGGCGACCAGATGGCCGTGCACCTGCCGCTGACCATCGAGGCCCAGACCGAGGCGAGCTTGCTCATGATCGCCACGGCCAACATCTTCTCGCCCGCCCACGGCGGCCCGGTCATCACCGCCGACCTGGACATCGTGCTCGGCTGCTACTACCTGACCCTGGCCCGGGACAAGGCCCTGGGGCACGGCAAGTTCTTCCGCGACTTCCAGGAGGCGCTCCTGGCCTACGATTCGGGCCAGATCGCCATCGGCGCGCGCATCCGCGTCCGGCCGCCGGAGGGTCTGGAGGTCGTCGCCGAGAACGACGAGGAGCGGATCGATCCGAAGACCGGCCTCCTGACCACCAGCCCGGGGCGCATCCTCTTCTATGACATGCTGCCCAAGGGCATGGCCCTCTACAACCTGACGATGAACAAGAAGAAGCTCAACAAGGTGGTTTCCGACTGCCACGTCCGCCTGGGCCGCATGGCCACGGTCGAGCTGCTCGACAGCATGAAGGAGGCGGGCTTCCACTACGCCACGCTCTCCGGCCTGTCCTTTGCGGCCTGCGACCTGCGCACCCCGCCCGGCAAGCTGGCGATCATCGGCGAGGCCGAGAAGAAGGTGGCCCTGATCGACGAGGCCCACCAGATGGGCGACATCACCGACGGCGAACGCTACAACCAGATCGTCGACGTCTGGACCCACGTGACCGAGGCCATCACCGCCGACCTGCTGAAGGAACTGAAGAGCCACCACGAGCGCAACGGCGAGGACTACCTCAACCCGATCTGGGCCATGTACGACTCCGGCGCGCGCGGCTCGACCACCCAGATCCGCCAGCTGGCGGGCTTCCGCGGCCTGATGACCAAGCCCAACGGCCGGATCATCGAGACGCCCATTCGCGCCAACTTCCGCGAAGGCCTGCGGGGCCTGGAGTACTTCTCCTCCACACACGGCGCGCGCAAGGGTCTGGCCGACACGGCCCTCAAGACCGCCGACTCCGGTTACCTCACCCGCAAGCTGGTCGAGGTGGCCCAGGACGTGGTGATCCTGGCCCACGACTGCGGCACCTCCAACGGCGTGCCCAAGGGCGCGGTCACCACCGGCGAGCACGAAGAGGTCTCGATGGCCGACAACATCTTCGGCCGGGTGGCCTGCGACAACATCGTCGACATCCTCACCGGCGAGCTGATCGTGGCCAAGGGCGAGCTGATCGGCCGCGAGCAGGCCCAGAAGATCGAGGCCCTGGACCTGGGCAAGATCCGGGTCCGCAGCCCGCTGACCTGCGAGATGGCCTTCGGCATCTGCGCCAAGTGCTACGGCATGGACCTCTCCAAGGGCAAGCTGGTCGAGTACGGCGCCTCGGTCGGCGTGATCGCCGCCCAGTCGATCGGCGAGCCGGGCACCCAGCTGACCATGCGGACCTTCCACATCGGCGGTATCGCCAAGCACGCGGTCCGCGAAAGCGAACTGCGCTCCGACGTGGCCGGTTACGTCAAGTTCCTCAACCTGCGCACCGTGCCCACGGTCATCAAGGACGCCAAGGGCAACGACGTCGAGCTGCCCGTCGTCCTCAACCGCAACGGCGCGGTGGTCATCTGCGACGACAAGGGGCGCGAGATCGGCGAGCCGCAGGAGGTGCCGGCCGGCGCCTACCTGATGGCCAAGGAGGGGGCCAAGATCGGCGCCCGCCAGCCGCTGGCCCAGTGGGACCCGTACAACTCGCCGCTGCTCACCGAAAAGGGCGGTTTCATCCGCTTCGAGGACATCATCGAAGGCCAGACCATGCGCGAGGAGACCGACCAGGCCTCCGGCTTCAAGCGCAAGGTCATCACCGAGCACAAGGGCGACCTGCACCCGCAGCTGATCGTCACCGACAAGGACGGCCAGATCCTGGCCTACTACGCGGTGCCCGAGAAGGCGCACCTCCAGGTCGACGAAGGCGAGGAGGTCAAGGCCGGCGACACCCTGGCCAAGACCCCGCGCGAGATCGGCACCACCCAGGACATCACCGGCGGTCTGCCGCGCGTGACCGAGCTCTTCGAAGCCCGCAAGCCCAAGGACCCCGCGGTGATGAGCGAGGTCGACGGCATCGTCGAGCTGGGCGAGCGCCGCCGCGGCAAGCGGGCGATCCTGGTCAAGACCGAGAGCGGCCAGGAGGTCGAGCACCTCGTGCCCCAGGGCAAGCACGTGCGCGTGCACACCGGCGACCGGGTGCGGGCGGGCGAAGCGCTGCTGGAAGGTCCGCTGGTGCCGCACGACATCCTGCGCATCTCCGGCGAGGACGCCCTGGAGGAGTATCTGCTTAACGAGATCCAGAAGGTCTACCGCGCCCAGAACGTGCGCATCAACGACAAGCACATCGAAATCATCCTGCGCCAGATGATGAACAAGGTGCGGGTCGAGAACCCGGGCGACACGCCCTTCCTGGTCACCGACGCGGTCAGCAAGGCCCGCTTCAACAAGATGAACGCCGAGGTCCAGGCCAAGGGCGGCAAGCCCGCCACCTGCACGCCGCTGCTCCAAGGCGTGGCCCGGGCGAGCCTCTCCTCGGACTCGGTGGTGGCGGCGGCCTCCTTCCAGGAGACCACGCGCGTCTTGGCCGACGCTTCGCTGGCGGGCCGGCGCGACGCGCTGCGGGGCCTGAAGGAGAACGTCCTGATCGGCCGCATCATCCCGGCCGGCACGGGCGGCATGCAGCTGCGCCAGGCCCAGATCCGCTTCGCCGAAGGCGCCCAGCCGGCCCTGGCGGCCGAAACCTCGGGTCCCGAGGACGATTTGGGCAAGGATCTGGAAAAGACCTTGCAATCCTGACAGGTTGTGATATAGACATTGATTTCCGGCGCGTGCCGGGCGGAAGAGAAGGAAACAGAAGTCATGCCGACCATCAACCAGCTAGTGCGCAAGGGCCGTCGTACGCCCCGCGTGAAGTCCAAGTCTCCGGTGCTGGAGTCCAGCCCGCAGCGCAAGGGCGTCTGCCTGCAGGTCAAGACCACCACCCCCAAGAAGCCGAACTCCGCCCTGCGGAAAGTGGCGCGCGTGCGCCTGACCAACGGCAAGGAGATCACGGTCTATATTCCCGGCGAAGGCCACAACCTGCAGGAACACTCGATCGTGCTGGTCCGCGGTGGCCGCGTGCGCGACCTGCCGGGCGTGCGCTATCACCTGATCCGCGGCGTCTACGACTCGGCCGGCGTCGAAGCCCGCCGCCAGAGCCGCAGCAAGTACGGTAACAAGCGGCCCAAGAAATAGATTGCGCGCCGCCGGAGCAGCGTGGTCGGCGAGTCGAGCGTTCGAGTTTGATCCGAAATTTACGGTAAACAATAGGAGTCGGGGAACATGAGCGTCAAGTCCACCGCCGTGACCGGGCCGGGCGTCAAGCCGGATGCGCGTTTCGGCAACATGCTGGTCAGCAAGTTCATCAACAGCCTGATGTACGATGGCAAGAAATCCACCGCCGAAGGCATCTTCTACGGCGCGATGGACATCATCTCCAAGAAGGTCAAAGACGAGCCGCTCAAGGTCTTCGAGCAGGCCCTCAGCAACGTCAAGCCCATGGTCGAGGTCAAGAGCCGGCGCGTGGGCGGCGCCAACTACCAGGTGCCGGTCCAGGTCAATCCCAAGCGCCAGACCAGCCTGGCGATCCGCTGGATCCTCGAAGCCTCCCGCAAGAAGAAGGGGCGGCCGATGGAAGTCCGCCTGGCCAACGAGCTCTTGGACGCCTTCAAGAAGGAAGGCGCGGCCATGACCGTGCGCGAGAACACCCACCGCATGGCCGAAGCCAACAAGGCCTTCGCCCACTTCGCCTGGTAACTGTCGCAAACGCTTCTTCGTACCACGGCCGACCTTCTGGTCGGCCGTTTTTTATGCCCTTTGCGGCTGGTTTTGCACTCGCCGGCTTTTTTGCGGCTTGACTTTGCCGGGACAGATTCTAAACTTTCGTAAAGGTGGTGGCAGGCGGCCGGAGGCCGGCCGAAAACTATTCGGTGTCGGGATAGGCTGAGGATAAATTCAGTTCGCGAATCGCTGGGCCAAGTTCAGTCATCAGCCGCGCGCCGCGACCTGACAACCACCTCAACCTGGTCCAAAAATGAGGGCAAATACCCCATGAAGGTTACGCTGGAAATTGGCAAGCAGTTTCCCGAAATCACCGGTACGGCCTCCGATACCTTCGCGGCCGAGCTCATGAAAATCGAGGACTCCGACTTCAAGGAGGTGATCCTCGACTTCAAGGGTACCGAAGCGATCAGCTCCATGGCCATGGGCAGCATCTTCGCCACGCATCAGAAAATGAGCGAACAGGGCCGCAAGCTGATCATCAAAAACGCCTCCGACAAGATCCAGCGCTTGCTGCGCATGGTCAACATGGCCCATCTGGTCGAAATCCAGAACGGCGAATGAATCCCCTTCGAAAACTAAGCGCGTAGATTCACGGGCGGGTTTCCGCCCGTTTTTTTTGGTTTCGCTTCGGCAAGGCCGAAAAACCGGGGGACTTTTTTATAAAAAAGTCCCCCGCGCCCCCTCAAAAAATTTTCGCCCGGCTTCGCCCATTCCGACAGGTCGAGCCCTGTCGATTTTGCCCATCCAAACGCTCGAGCAGGCGAAGCTGGGCAAGAGTTTTTTGAGGGGGTCTGGGGGCACTTTTTTGCGAAAAAGTGCCCCCAGAATCGAGGTGAAGCTCAGGAAGTGCTGCCCAGCCGCAGGCTGACCGGGATGAGCTCCTGCGGTCGCGGCGCCTCCTCCCCGGCCAGGCATTGCTCCAGCCAGGCGAAGGCCGCGCCGGCCAGACGCTGGTGGTCGAAGAGCGCGGTCGTCAAACCGATCGCCTCGCCCGCCGCATCGCCGTCGAAACCGACCAGCGGCACCCGCGGTGGCATCAGTCCCAGCTTGGCCAGCCGTTGCCAGACGTGCAACGCCCCCTGATCATTGGAGCAGAAGACCGCCCCGCCCGCCTCCGCGCAGGCCCGCAGCCGGCCGTCGTCCAACTCGTCCAGGGCGCAGGCCGCCCAGCTCGCTTCCCCGTGGTTGACGAGCCACGCCGCGCGCGCGCCGGCTTCGCGTTCGGCGTGCCCCAGGTGCTCTCGGCCGCAGCGCACGAAAAGCAATCGCTTCGCCCCGCCGGCCGCCAGCTGCGTGGCCAGTTGGGCCGCGCCGCCCCGGTTGTCCACCCGCACCGCCGCCAGCTCCGCCGCGGCCAGCGACGGATGGTTGGGGTCCAGCACCACCAAGGGGCAGTTCCCGGTCAGCAGCGGCTGCAACTGTTCCCGGGCGATATCGCCCCAGGCCAGTATCCCGTCCATCAGAAACGGATACGGCCCCTGGGGGTCGAGTAGGCGCGGCAGATCCCGCCCCGAGAGCATGGAGAAGAGCCAGTTGCGCGTCTCGGCCAACCGGGCCAGTTCCTGAATCGTGCGCACGACCACGGCGTTGTGCAGGGCCGCGAAAGTGGGCGGCAGGATCAGCCCCAGAACGCGCGTGGACGCGCCCTTGAGCTTGCGCGCGGCCAGATTCGGCCGGTAGCCCAGCTGGGTGGCCAGCTCCTTGACCCGGGCCTTGGTCTCGGCCGAAATCTTCGGGCTGTCCCGCAGGGCCAGAGAGATGCTGGACTTGTCCAGGTCCAGTCGCCGGGCCAGATCCGCCAGGGTGGGAGAACTTTTCATGCCTTGACCTGTCCTTGCTCACTTTGCGTCAACCGCCGGTGGCCAGCCGGCCCGGCTTCGGAATTAGGTTCGTTTCATGTCTATGATTCAAGTTTTTTCCTCGTTGACAAATGAATTTAGGCAATTACTTTTATACGCACGCCCTATCGACGAATTGCGGAGTGCCTATGGCCAAAAGGATCGCGAATGTTTAATCTCTCCGGTCGATTGGGGTTGGTGGCGGCAGGTTTGATCTTGCTGTATGGCTATACCCCGGCCGGAGAAACAAAAAACTCTCTCGCTGACGATCTGGCCCCTGATCCGATCCATCTGACCAATGACCAGCGCCCCCTGCTCGGGGGCAAAAGCCAAGACGCCGCCCCCACGGCCGAAGCTCCGCTCGATGCTCCCCGCCAAACCGACCGGCCCCGCGTGACGTCCGTCCGGAGCTCAAAACCGTCCGGCCTGCCCCCCATGTACGTTTTCGCCTGTCTGGTGGCGGCCACCGGACTGACCTTCCTGGTCGTCCTGGCCGTCGGCCGCGGCCGCGAGTGGCGCGCGGCCGAGAGCGCGGCCGATGGTCCTGCACCGCCCAATTTCCGCATCCGCAAACTGACTGAAGCCATTCAAATCGAGTATCGCTGGTTCCAATCCGGCTTTGCCGTGGCGGCCTATTTCCTCTTCTTCATGCTGGCCGCGCTGGGCGCGTTCGTGGTATTGGATTTTCAGGATTCGAGCTCCCAGGGCGCGGTCGGTTCCGTGGTGGGGACCGTGCTCGGCCTGCCGCTTCTGGCTCTGCTCTACTGGTGCGTGGCGGCCTTCTTCAATGTCACCACCGCCCGGGCCGCCGGCCTGCCGGGCGGCGTGGGCCTGATCAGCGTCCGCACCGGCCCCTTCCCCTGGCCGGCCAACCGCGACGTGCGCACCGATGGGCTGCGGCTGATCCGCTGCCGGCACTGGGCCCTGCGCACGACCAAGGGCAGCCACCACTCCTACGACGTGCAAGCCGTCTATTGGGACGGCTCCGAAGCCTTGATCTGGCGCGGTTTCCCTTCGGGCGAAGAGGCCGACTACCTCGCCCGGCAGCTGGCCGCCCAGTTCTCGGTTCCGGCCGAGTTGTTTGCGGATCAGGCCTCGGCCGAACCGGAAGACGCCGACGCGGAGGACAACGCGGAGGACGACCAAGAGTAGAGCGCCAAATTCAGAACGATCCTACTCCGACACGTTGCCGGAATTGCATACCCAAGCCCTGAATGAACGGAGCCCAACATGACCCAAGACGGAATGGGCAAAAAACTCGCCTGGTTCGTCGCCCTGGTGGTGCTGGCCGGCCTGGCCGGCGTACTCTTCATCCGCCACCGCGAGCGCGGCAAGGAACCGGATTTCTCCACCGCGCTGGACAGCGCCTGGACCCGGTTCCGCCGCGGCGACTTCTCCCTGGCCATCGATGAATTCGACCGCCTCGCCCAGCGCCCCCAGCTGACCAACCAACAGCAGTTGCAAGCCTGGTACGGCCTGGCCTGCGCCTGGGGCCTGCGCCAGCCCGACCCCGAGCTCGAGCGGGCCGCCCAGCTGTTCAAGGCCGTGATCGAGCGCGATCCCAAAAGCGACCTGGCGGCCTGGAGCCGCCTGGCGCTGGTCCGCCAGCAGCATCTGGTCAAGGACATCACCGAGGCGGATTACGAGCGCGTGGCCCAGGCCTACCGCGAGATCTATCAGCTCTTCCCCGACCATCTCGCCGGCCAGGAGGCCTTCCTCCACCTGATGGCCGTCAATCTGCGCTCCCGCAGCCGGGAGGCCGCCACTTCGGTCAAAGCCGAGATCCAAAAGTTCATCGACAACCATCCCGACTCGCCCTTCCAGAGCAGCGCTTGGTCCCTGGTCTCCACCTGCGAGGGCATTCTGGAAGACGCCCGCGAGCGGCTGGCGGCCGACATCAAGGCCCTGGAGACGCTGGAGCTGGACCCGAGCAATCCGCGGGTGGACAAGTCCGGCCGCTATTGGAGCATCGCCGCCACGGCCGAATTCGCGGTCGGCGATTTCGCCGTAGCCCGGACCTTCTATCAGCGCCTGATCGAAGAATATCCCCAGGACGGCCGGATCTTCGGGGCCAAAAACGCCCTGGAGCGCATGGACAAGGTCGAACGCGGACTGGCCTCCGGCCGGCCGCGTTCCGAGTGGGGGCTGCCGGTTCCGTATTAGCGGTTCGCCGGCCAGAGCGTCCCCCGCGTTCGGCTTTGCGCCCCTTTTGGCAGTCTGATTCTCGCCCTCCGGTCACGCGCGAATCGTCACTTGGCTAGTGGAGAAAGACACTCATGTGGGAAAAACTCAAGCGCTACCAAGCGCTCCTGGTGATCGCCGTCGTCTTCGGCGTCTCGCTCTTCAAGGTGGTAACCTACCGCGCCGCCCAGGAGCCGCCGGGCGTCATCATCCTGCGCATCGGTCACTGGCAATTGGAAAGCGGCGTGCGCGACGGCTTCATCGAACTGGCCAAGGAATATCAGAAGCTCCACCCCAACGTGCGGGTGGTGCAGGACGCGATCCCCGAATCGGTCTACGGCCAGTGGTCCACCACCCAGTTCATCGGCGGCACGGCCCCGGACATGATGGAGATGGGCCTGGGCGTGCCCTATCAGCAGGTCCTGGCCTTCTATAACCGCTACTGCCTGCCGCTGACCAGCCTGATCGACAAACCCAACCCCTACAACGCCGGCACCGAACTGGCCGATACGCCCCTGCGCATGACCTACAAAGACGCGATGAAGACTGGCTACATCAATGAGCTGCAGGAGTACATGACCATTCCCCTGGCCCAGTTCGCCACCCGGATCTTCTACAACAAGGATCTGTACCGCCGGCTGACCGGCCGGGACGAGCCGCCGGCCAATTACCGCGAATTCCTCGAGGTCTGCGCCAAGATCAAGGCCTGCAAGGACGGCCTGGGGCGGCCTTATACGCCGATCGTCGGCTCGCGCTACAACTTCAACATCTGGGACACGGGCATGGCCGACGTCCTGACTTACCGATTGATGGAGAAGGCCGACTTCAACCGCGACGGCTACGTGGGCAACGACGAGATGTATGTGGCCATCAAGACCGGCCGGCTGAGCTTTAATTCATTTCCAATCAGCGCTAAATTCGCCCTGATCCGGGCCATCTGCGACAACTGCCAGCCCGGCTTCACCGGCCTGACCCGCGACGAAGGCGTCTTCATGTTCGCCCAGGAACGGGCCGTCTTCATCACCACCGGCACCTGGGACACCCGCAGCATCCAGGCCCAGGCCGAAGGCCACTTCGAGCTCGGGATCATGGACTTCCCCGTGCCGACCAAGGAAGACCCCGAATTCGGCTCGGTGGCCCTGGGCCGGCGCTACGAGAACCCCGGCTCGAGCTTCGCCTTCGCCGTGACCCGCAACTCCAAGCACCCGGAGATCGCCATCGACTTCCTGCTCTTCCTGGCCTCCAAGCAGAACAACACCCGTCTCTGCCAGATCATCGGCTGGATTCCGGCCATCATCGACACGCCCGTGGACGACCTGCTCAAAAATTTCAAGCCCAACCTGGAGGGCATCTACGGCAACTTCAACCCCAACCTGGGCGGCGAGACCTGGATCCGCTGGCTGCAACTCTATTCCAAGTTCCAGGTGGGGCAGCTGACCTACAAGGAACTGGTCGAGCAGTTCGAACCGTTCTACAAGGAGAAGGGCGTCCGCGACTTCAACGAGCAGCGGCGCGACTGGCGCCGCGGCATCGTGGTCAATGAAACCCTGCTCACCGGCATCAAATCTCAGGCCATGTTCGCCGCCAGCCCCGACGAGGCCGCCACCTACTGGATCAAGTACCGTACCCTGACCCGCGACCGCCAAATCTTCCCCGAAATCAGCTTCACCTGGCAGAAAGGTCTGGTCGAGGGCGTCTTCCAACCCGAACCCACCGGGCCTTACGAATATTCACCCGCGGCCCTCGAACGCATCCGGGCCTCCCTCTCGAAAGGCGGTCGTCAGCCATGATCGGCAAGAAAATCCCCTGGCGCAAGGTCAGATACCACTGGGAGCTGTACCTCTTCATCCTCCCCACCGTGCTCCTGGTCTCGCTCTTCCAGTACTACCCGGCCATGAGCGGCGTCTTCCACAGCTTCTACCGTTGGAACGGCGCGGATGTCTCCGAATACGTGGGCTGGCGTAACTACGTGCTCCTCTTCGGCAACACCGACTTCTGGCGCTCCTTCGACCTGGCCTTCACCCTGGGCGTCTGGAACGTGGTCAAAATGGCCCCGGCCCTGCTGGTGGCCGTCTGCATCCACCGCTGCCGCAGCGAGCGGATGCAGATGCTCTACCGTTCGCTTTTCGTGATCCCGATGGTCGTGCCCGGGCTGGTGGTGGTGCTGCTCTGGCGTTCCTTCTTCTTCGAGGCCACCAACGGCTTCCTCAACAAGTTCCTGCGCTTCACCCATTTTCAGGACATCCTGGTCTGGCTCGACCACACCCTGAACTGGGGCGGCATCTTCCTCTCCGACCAGAACCCGGCCTGGCTGGGCGACCCCAAGCTGATCGTGGTGGCCTGCATCGTCTGGGGCTTCCCCTGGGTCGGCTCCTTCGCGGTCCTGAACTACCTGGCCCGGTTGCAAAGCATCCCCAAGGACATTTACGAGGCCGCCGACGTGGACGGCGTCTCCTGGTGGAGCAAGTTCACCCAGATCGAACTGCCGCTCATCACCGCCTCGATCAAATTGCAGCTGGTCTTCGTCATCATCGAGACCATCAAGGACGCGGGCATGATCCTGGCCCTGGCCGGCATCGAAGGCGGCCCCGGCGGCAACGCCACCGTGCCGGCGCTCTTCATGCTGCGCAAGGCCTTCATCGACCAGGATATGGGCTTTGCGTGCGCGGTGGGCATCGTGCTCACCCTGGTGGTGCTGGGACTACAGAAGCTCAGCAACCTGCTGACCGGCTGGAACGAGCTCTCCGCCGGCCACAAGCGACTGGTGCGCGGCCTGGGCCTGGCCACAGCGGTGGCGATCGCCCTGAGCGGCCGCTTCCTGGCCGTGGCCCTGCTGGCCTTCATCGCCTCCTTCCCCTACGAGGTGCTGATCGACGTCTTCCGCCGGCTGAGTAGCCAGCACGAGAACGTTCGCGCCCCGCGCCGGGAACCGAATCCGACCCTCGACCGCTGGGTCGGCTTTTTGGTGCGCGGCCTGAAGCACGGCGTGGTCTGGCTGGTCCTGTGCGCGGCCTTCCTGCCGCTCTACCTGATGCTGATCGTCAGCCTCAAGACCAACCAGCAGTTCTACGCTGTCCCGGCCTCGCTCACCTTCCCGCTGCACCCGGAGAACTGGCGCACGGCCTACGACCTTATCACCCCCTGCGTGGCCAACAGTCTGGTGATCTCCATCGCCTCCACCGCCTTCTCCCTCTTCTTCGGCCTCTGCTCGGCCTACTTTTTTGCCCGCTACCGGATGCCGCTGGCCACGGTGCTGTGGAACGCGATCCTGATCCTGATGATGATGCCGGCCATCGCCAACCTGATCCCGCTCTTCCGGCTGCTCAAGGATCTGAATCTGCTAAACACGCTCTCAGCCTTGGTCATCGTCGGCGCCACCAGCGGCCAGATCTTCGCCATCTTCGTCTTGCGCTCGTTCGTGGAGGACATTCCACAGGACCTGTTCGAAGCCGCGGAAATCGACGGGGCCAGCCACTTCAAACAGATGCGGATCATCGTGCTGCCGCTGGCGGGGCCGATCCTGGGCACGGTGGGGGTGATGAACTTCATCGGCCAGTGGAACGACTTCGTGCTGCCGCTCATCATCATCCGCGACCATGCCCAGCTGCCGGTGATGGTGCAGCTCCTACGCATGGCGGGTGAATACATCAAGCTCTGGGGGCCGCTGATGGCCGGCTACGCCATGGCTAGCCTGCCGGTGGTGATCCTCTTCCTCTTCTCGATCCGGCTCTTCACCAAGGGCCTGACCGAAGGCGCGGTCAAGGGCTGAACGACTTCCGGGGCGGAGCTTTCCTGCGGAAAGCTCCGCCCCGGTTTCTGGGGGAACTTTTTTACAAAAAAGTTCCCCCAGACCCCTTCAAAAAATTCTCACCTAATGCTTCGCCGTTTCGCGCATTCAGATGGACAAATTCAACGCCCATTACCTGCGGAAGGAAAAAGCGGGGAAGCCGCCCATCCGAACCGGACGGACGCGCGAAGCGAGTTGTGAAAATTTTTCGGAAAGGGTCCGGGAAAACCCTTTTTATAAAAAGGGTTTTCCCGGAAATTGCGGTCAGCCAGCCAGCGCCTTGCGCCAGCGGCGCAGGGACTTGGCCACCTCGCGATGGCCGGCGCTGCCGGCCGAGACGTAGGCGCGCGGCGCGTGCTCCGGCTCGAGGCGGGCGCGGATATCGTCGCCGAAGAGCGCGCAGACCGCGCGCAGCTCGGCCTGAGTCAGGTCGGCCAGACGGGCGTTACGCTCCTCGGCCAGCTTGACCAGCTTGCCGGCCGCCTCATGGGCGTGGCGGAAGGGCAGGCCTTTCTCGACCAGATATTCGGCCATGACCGTGGCTTCCAAGAAGCCGCCGGAAAGCATGGCCGCGGCCCGTTCGCGCCGGAAGTTCAACGTCGGCACGAATTCGGCCAGACAGGCCAGCGTGGTTTCGGCCGTGCGTACCGCGTCGAAGAGGGGCTGCTTGTCCTCCTGCAGGTCGCGGTTGTAGGTCATGGGCAGGCCTTTGAGCACGGTCAGCAAAGAGACCAGATGGCCGAACATGCGACCGGTCTTGCCGCGGACCAGTTCGAGCAGGTCGGGATTGCGCTTCTGCGGCATGATCGAGCTGCCCGTGCTCCAGGCGTCGTCCAGCTTGATCAGCCCCCATTCGGAACTGGCCCAGAGGATCACGTCCTCGGCGAAGCGCGAACAGTGCACGGCCAGCAAGGCCAGCGCCGACAACACCTCGACCACGAAGTCGCGATCACCCACCGCGTCCATGCTGTTGGGGCAGAGGGCGGCGAAGCCCAGTTCGGCGCGGACGAAATCGCGGTCGATGGGCAGGGTCGTGCCGGCCAGGGCGCAGCTGCCCAGCGGCAGGCGGTTGACCCGTCGGCGGGCGTCGGCCAGCCGCTCGCGGTCGCGGGCCAACATTTCGACGTAGGCCAGAAGGTGCTGGGCCAGCAGCACCGGCTGGGCGCGTTGCAGGTGCGTATAGCCGGGGATGACCAGGTCGCGCTCGCGTTCGGCCACCTCCCAGAACGCCTTCTGCACCTCGGCCAGCAGCTTATCCAGCCAGTCGAGCTTGCCCCGGGTCCAGAGGCGCAGGTCGGTGGCGACCTGGTCGTTGCGGCTGCGGGCGGTGTGCAGGCGCCGGGCCGGCTCGCCCAGGCGCTTGGTCAAAGCGGCCTCGACGGCCATGTGGATGTCTTCATCGGCCGAATCGAAGGTGAACTCGTCCCGCCGGATCTCCTCGCGAATCTCCAACAGCCCTTTGCGGATGGCCGCCGCATCGCGCCGGCTGAGCAGTCCCACCTTTTGCAGCATGGCTGCATGGGCCAGACTGCCTTCGATATCGACCTCGGCCAGCTCTCGGTCAAAGGAGAGGGACTCGGAGAACTGTTCCATGAGCGGATGGGTACCCTTGCCGAACCGACCGTGCCAAAGCTTGGCCATGCTGCGTTTCCCCTTTGCAGGCATTCGTAAATCAGCAATCAGCGTTTATAAATCATGAATTTGGGCCAAAGATAGCCGCTGATTTTATGATTTTTGATTGCTGATTGATAATTTTTGATTTCGTTTACAGTGTCAGCTTCAGCGCCGTCTCCCCGCAGTCGGGGAACTTGGGGCATTTGGTGCAGTCCTGCCAGACCTTGTGCGGCAGGACCGAGCGTTCCACCCGCTGGAAGCCGTACTTCTCGAAAAATTCCGGCACATAGGTCAGGGTGAAAACCTCCGTCGCCCCCAGCCGCCGGGCTTCGTCCAGGGCCGCCGCGATCAGCCGCCGGCCCAGGCCCTCGCCCTGACTCTCCTCCAGCACGGCCAGAGAGCGGATCTCGACCAGCGTATCCCAAGTGACGTGGACGGCCACCGTGCCCAGAAGCTGGCCGTCCCGTTCAACCAGCAGAAAATCGCGCAGCCGCTCGGTGATGTCACCGAAGGAGAGCGGCAGCATCACCTGCCGGGTGGCGAACTTGTTGACCAGCGCGTGGATCGCCGTGACATCGGTCAGCCGGGCAGGCCGGATAGAAATTTTTTCCAAAGTCTCTTTTCCTTATTTGCTCGTGCCGAACGGCCAGGCCAACAGCCCGCCCTCCAGCACCTTGACGTTGGTATAACCGCGCTGGCTGAGGAAAGTGGCCGCCTCGTAACCGCGCAACGAAATCTTGCAGTAACAGATGATCTCGGCATTCCGGTCGGCCGGCAATTCGTTCAGGCGCGAACGCAGCTTGCCCAGCGGAATCAGCACCTCGCCCCGGCCGAGCTTCATCTCCGCGAACTCGTCGGGGCCGCGCACGTCCAGCAGGAAGGGCTTTTCGCCCGCGCTCAGCCGGCGGTTAAGCTCGGTCGCCGAAACGCCCGTCATCAACCCGGCCAGCTTGTTCTCCAGCACGTGGGCGGTGGTGATGAAGGCGTCGATGGCCGCCGAATAGGGCGGCGCATAGGGCAGGTCGAGGTTGATCAGATCGCTTACGGTCAGCTGGCCCTGAATGGCCGTGGCCGCCACGGCCACGCGCTTGCTCGCATCGCCCGGTCCGATGCACTGGAAGCCCAGCAGCCGGCCGCTGGAACGCTCGGCCAGCATCTTGCAGATGAGCGGCTTGGCCCCCATGAAGCCCGGTTTTTCGGGCATGGCGGTGACCACGGTTTCGATGTCGGTCAGCCCGGCCTTGCGGGCGGCGGTTTCGCTCAGGCCGGTGGCGCCGGCGGTGAAGGCGAAGACCTGGCAGACGCCGGTCTGGATCGTGCCCGGGAAAGTCGCTCCCCCGCCGCGGACCGCGTTCTGCGCCGCGACCCGCCCCTCCAGGTTGGCCAGGTCGCCGAAGGGCGCGAAGACCGGCTTGCCGGTCAGCAGGTGCGGGATCTCGCAGCAGTCGCCCACGGCGAAGATGTTCGGATCGGCGGTGCGCATCTCCTGATTCACGGTCACCCCGCCGGTGGCGCCGCACGGCAGGCCGGCGGCCTGGGCCAGGGCCGTCTCGGGTCGCACGCCCACGGCCAGCACCGCCAACTCGGCCGGCAGGATTTCGCCGCCATCCAGGCGGACGCCGGTCAGCTTGCCTCCCTCGCCCACGAACGCCTCGACGGTCCGGTTGGTGAAAATTCCCGCCCCTTGGGAACGGGCGTGGTTTTCGACCAGCTTGGCCAGTTCCGGGTCAAGGTAGGTCAGAATCTGGGGCAAGCGCTCGACCACCGTGACCGTCAGGCCGCGCTTGCGCAGCGCTTCGCAGGTTTCCATGCCGATCAGGCCGCCGCCGACAATGACCGCATGCTTGGCCTGCCCCGCATCGCAGACCTGGCGCAGATAATCCGCATCGCGCAGGGTGGTGAAGGTGGTGACGCCGGCCAGATCCGCACCGGGCAGGGGCGGAACGATGGCCCGCGCGCCGGTGGCCAGGATCAGCTGGTCGTATTCCAGCACCAACTCCTCGCCGCTCTCGACCCGCCGGCAACGAACGGTCTTGGCCGCCCGGTCGATGGCCAGGGCTTCGGTCTTGACCAGGGCGGTGATCCCCTTGGCGTTCTGATAGAAAGCCGCGTCGCGGGGCGCGCCGGTGGGGGTGGCGATCAATTGCAAACGCTCGGCAAAGAGACCGCCCACATAATAGGGATACCCGCAGGAAGCCATCGACAGTTCGGCCTCGCGCTGGACAATGGTGATCTGCGCATCCTGGTCCAAACGCCGGGCCTTGGCCGCCGCCTTGGGACCGGCCGCCGATCCACCGATAACCACGATCCGTCTGCCGCTCATGGGCTCTCCTTTGGGAAACCTTGCCGTAGACCTCACCCCAGGGCCAATCGTCATCCCCACCCAACAACCCCCAGGGAAATTTTAGCGCAACTCCCCCGGCGTGAAAGGATAATATCGATCGGTTAGCAGAAACCAAAAACGCTTCCGCGGTTTCCCGCCGAAGCGTTTTAAAAAATCGCCACTTCCGTCAGCGCCGTTTAAGTTATACCCAAATCAGGCTTGGCCGGGGCGGTCTGAAAAGCCGGTCACCTATCCGCTGTGGCGCGGCCATTGCTTTCAGACGAACTCCGCCAATCGGTCGCTTCAAACGCCGCTTAGGCGACCGCCTCTTCCGTCACCTTGCGGGGCGGGCAGTTGCGCTTGGCCTTCTGAACCTTGCCGGCCTTGAGGCAGGAGGTGCAGACCGTCAGCCGCTTGGTCCCGCCGCCCACTTCAGCGCGGATATGCTGCAAATTGGGCCGGAAAGTCCGGTTGGTTTTGCCGCTGATCTTGGCGCCCGATCCGCCGCGCTTCTTGGGCGCGCCGCGCCGGGCATACTTGACGCCAAAAGTCGTTTTCTTGCCGCAGACTTCACACATATTAGCCATGTTTCTCTCTCCCTGCCGACGCTAATCCGCCGGCAATGCATTAACCTCAACGAAGACCGGTCAGTATGCCGCAGTTCCGCCGATTGTCAAGCGGTTTTTGCCGATTCCCGCCGGCCAAACGAAAGAACCGCCCGGTCCAGCGGCGGTTCCTTCGTTCGCCCGGCTTCGCAGCCCGATTCTGGCGGCTCTAGCGCGTCTGGGCCGCTTCTTCCTCGTCCAGCAGAATCATCCGCGCGTTGACCATGATGACAATGTTCTGCTTCTCCTTCTGCGCAGTCCGCTGGGAGAAGAGGTTGCCCAGGATCGGCACGTCCTGCAAGAGCGGGACGCCGTTACGGGTGTGACTGTTGACGTTGACCGTCAGGCCGCTGACCAGGATCGTGCCGCCGTCGGGCATGGTGGCGAAGGTCCGCACCTCCTTGCGCTGGATGACCGGCAACTTGAACGAAGGGCTGGACCGCTCGCCCGACCAGGAACTGGTTTCGATCATCGCCACTTCGGTCCACTTGTCCGGATCGCTCTGCGCCACGCGCGGGAAGATGTCGAGGGTGATGTATTTCTTATCGGCGCTGACCGTGGGGCGGACCTGGAGCGAGGCGCCGTCTCGGACGATGTCCACCACCGGCTCGAGGTCGTTGCCGGCCGAGGCCCGCTGGTACATCGAGATGTAGCTGATGTCGGTGTGGAACCGGACCCAGCCCCGCCGGTTGTTGTAAACCACCAGGTGCGGGGCGAACAATTCGTCGCTCTTTTTCGACTCCTTCAGGGCGGACAGGAACCAGGCGAGCTGCGCGTTACCGAGCCAGCCCTTCTCCATCATCATGTAGCGCAGCCCGACCGGCGTAGCGGCCTGGGAAGTTTCCGCGCCCAGATTGCTGCCGTAGACCGAGACCTTGGCGTTGGCCGCCTGATGCTCCATGTTGCCCCAGACGTCGGTATAGTGCTTGCCGGTCCGGTAGGAATAGAGCGGCGCTTCGACCCCCGCCGTATCCAGGTCGCCGTTGGGGTGGCCCTCGTACCAGGGGTGCTGCGGATGTTCATAATACACCGGTACCGAGTTGCCTTCTTCGTCCCTCCAGACCGCGCCGTAACGGTCCAACCAGTAGGGCGAACGGCTCTCGACCGTCGTATTGGGGCCGCTGGAGATCGCACCCGGCTGAGTATAATCAAAGATGTAACTATCTTCCGCGGTCGGATCGGCTGGGTCAGGACCTACGGCTAACGGATAGTTTGGGTTTCCGTAAAGGTAGCGCTGGTAATTGGCCGTCTCGTCGGTCACCCAGTTGTTGTAGTCGCTGACGCTGGAGCTGATCTCCTCCCAGAAATCGTCGTGGATCTTGAGGAAGCGTGCCTCAATGGCCACCTGGATGGCCTGGGCGGCGCGCAGCTTGCCCAGGAGCTCGCGCACGCGCTCGTGCGCTTCGGGCGGACAGACCACGGTCAACACACCCGCACCTTCGTTAAATTCCACCTGGCCGGCGCCCTCGGCAAAATCGTCCTGGAGCACTTTGCGGATGATCTCGCCCAGGTCGATCTGTTCGCCTTCGGCTTCGGTGTCCTCGGTGTCCTCCTCCTCGTCGCCCGGCATGGGGCGGGAGTCTTCGACCGAGAAGGCGATGTCACGCACGTCGTAAACCTCGGTAGTGACCTGCCCCTTGAGGGCCGAGGCGCTGGAGACCAGGATCACCTCCTTGCGAATGTCATAGGAGAGCCCGGTGATGGTCATGATCCAGCGCAGGATGTGCTGCAGGCGCATGTCGCGCACCTGAAGCGTGATCGCGGCGGGCTCCTCGTCTAGCCGGCCGAGGATGATGTTAACCCCGGCCTGCCGGGCCAGATGATCGAGGGCGTCACGGACCTCGGTCTCCTCGAAGATGACCGAGAAGCGCTCCTCCAGCTTGCGCCGGATGGCCTGCGAGGCTTCGTCCTGCTCGCTGCCGCTGTTCTGCCGGGATTGGCGGCGCTTCTCCATCACGTCCCAGTTCTTGGGATAGAGCAAGCGTTCCGCCGGACTGACGGTCGGGATGGCCTCCTTTTCGACATTTTCCATCACCCGCCGCCGCTCCTCGACCGCCCGGCTCTCGATCTCCTTGCGCCGGTCATCGCGGCTTTGCAGCTGAATTTCGTCGAGCATCTTGGCGGCGTCGACGTCGGCCGGATCCAGGCGACGGATCTCCTCGATCACCTCCTTGGCCTGCTCGAACTCCTTCAGGTCGCGGTGGAGCTGGGCGCGGCGCTTGAGCTCGGCGATCTGCCGCGTCTGCACGGCCGATGCCTCCTGCTTGGCAGCTTCGGCCTGCGCCAGGCCGATCCGATTGTTAAGGTCCTTGAGCTTGTCGGCCAGCTCGCCGCGCAGAGCGGTCAGCCGGCGCTCCAGGTCGTCGACCTGCTGCTTTTCGGCGGAGACGTCAAACCGAGCCGGCAGACTGCCAAAGCCCAACCGAGCGCGACGGAGCTGGTCTTCGCCCTCATCGAGCGAACGGAGAGCCTCGGCCAGGCGCGAAGCCTGCTCGGCCGGAGTGCCGGCGCCGGCGCCCTGGCCGGCGGCATCGATGATCAGCTTGGCCCGGGCAATGTGATTGAGCGCTTCGACTCGGGTGTGCTGCTCGCCGATCCGGGCCCGTTCGATCTCGCGGTTGACCGACGAGCGACTGACATCGGCGCGGGCCTCGAGGTACCGGGCGGCCGAGGCCGAGCCGGTCCGGGCCCGGGCGTTGGCCGGGTCCAACTCCAGCGCGCGCCGGTAGGAGTCGGCCGCGGCCTGATACTCGCCGGCGGCCAGGAACTTGTCGCCGCGCACGGCCTGGTTCTCGGCCAGGGTCTGGCGCTCGCGGGCCTCCAGCATGCCGCGCAAAATCACGTTCTCGGGGGTCTGCGCGCCGGCCGCCGCTGCTTCGGCGGGTTGGGCCGCGGCATCGCCGGCCTTGGCCGCCGGCTGGGCCTCGTCGGCCGCCCGGCCGGACACCGCCCATCCCAGGCCGCCGCACAGAACCATGGTCAGCAGGAGGTAGAACCGCGAACGCATGTATTTCTCCTTGGACGCTTCGTTTTCGGCGGGTTTTCCGCCCCGCAGCGCTTTAAGCCCAGCCACCTCACTTCATGCCCTTGCGGGCACGTCTCGTCGCTCCGTCCGGACTTCGCTCAACCATCCAGTTCGACGATCTTGCCGTGCACGATGATGACCATGTTGCTCTTGTCGCGAGTGGTGGTTTCGCTGCGCAGCAGCTTGCCCACGATGGGTAGATTGGACAGCGCCGGCGTGCCGCTGACCGCTTCGGACCGGTTGTCCTCGATGAAGCCGCCCATCAGGATGGTGCCCCCGTCGGGAATCGTGGCGAAGGATTCCAACTGGGTCACCCGCACCCGCGGCAGCATCATCGGCAGAGTGTAAGTGTTGTAGGACGGCCCCGAGCCGCTGTTGGAACTGACGCTAGAGTTTTCGCTCTCGACAAAGAGGTTGATGCTGAACGTGTCCATCAACACCAGGCTTTCGATCCGCGGCCGCAGGCGGATGGTGATGTACTTGCGGTCGAAGCTGATGACCGGGCGCACGTTCCAGGTCACGCCCTGATTGTAGCTGTCCAGTTCCGGCTGGAACTCGTCGCCCTGTTGGGTGTAGGTGCGCACGTAGCGGGTTTCGGTGGCGACCCGGGTGTAGGCGTTCTTGCCGTTGGCCACCAGGACCTTGGGACTGTGCAGGACCGAGCCCTGGGCGGAATTTTTAATGGCGGTGACCAGGGCGTTGATCTGGAAATTCTTGAAGGTTTCGCCCAGCAGCGTCGAGACTACGTCGCCGGCGTTGGCCGTGGCGGCGGTGGCCACCCCGTAATAGTTCTCATAGTTGTAGTAGCTGGCCGCGGGGTTGCGCAGGTAGTAACTAACCCAGTTCTCCAGACCGTAGCCGGCGGCGCTGGAAGGCTTGGCGCCGGCACCGGCCCGGAAGTTCGCCCCGGTCACCATTTCGCGGTCGTTGCGGACGTCCTCGTAATACACGCCCATCGGCAGGTCGCTGCCGCCGGCCTGGACGGCGGTGTCCTGGTACCACTGGAAGCCGATCGACTCCATGAAGTTGTCGTCCACGTCGAGGATGCGCCCTTCGACCAGAACCTGCTGCTTGGCGGCTTCGCGCATCTTGTCCAGATACTTGAGGATCTGGGTGTGGACTTCGGGCGTCTGCATGACCAGCAGGTTGTCCTGCCACATGTCGATGCTGCGGTCGGCGTTCTCCCAGCTGTCGGGCGCGACGAACTTGCGGATCTCGTCGGGCAGGTTGTCGACCTTGGCCTCCTCCAGCGTCTTGTCCTCGGCGTCTTCAGCCGTGGGATAATAGTCGCGCATGCCCCGGGTCAGGTCGGCGACCGGGTAGAGTTGGAGGACCACCCGCTCGCCGGCCTGTTCGGCCGACCGGACGTAGATGGCCTCATCCTCGATCTTGTACTTGAGATCGGTCAGGGTCATGATCCACTCCAGCACGCGCGCCAGGGTCATGTCGCGCACGGCGAAATGGTCGATGGTGATGTTCTCCGCGTCCACCCCGGGGGCGACCACGATGTTGAGCTGTCCCTGTTCGCCGATCTGGCGGAGCACGTCGCTGAGCGGGTTTTCGTGATACTCGACGCTGATCCGCTCGTTCTCCAGCTTTTCGAGGATCTTGCGCTCGGCCGGGGACATGGAACTCTCCTCGTGCTTGCGGCTGACGCGGCGCTTGATCCGCTCCCAGTCCTTGGGGTAGACCAGATCCTGGCTGGGCAGGATGGAGGCGTCGGCCACGTCCAGCGCCCAGTTGACTTCGGCGTCGTCGATGGACTTGGCGTTGTCGCGATCGGTCTCCAGGTGATAGGCCTGGCGGGCCTTGCTCCGCAGGGCCACGGCCGCCTCGCTGCGCGGCTCGAGCTTCAGCACCTCTTCGCAGAGCTCGATCGATTTGTCGTATTCCTTGCGGTTGAAATGAAATTCGGCGGTGGTGAGCAGATTGCCGATCCGCTGCTTGTGCAGGCTCTGGGTTTCGAGCTCCTGCTCCTCCTTCTGCTTGAGCGCCAGTTCGCGTTCGGTCTGCTCGCGCTGGCCGGTCAACCGGCCGCGCGCCTCGACGATCTGGGTGCGCAGCGCCTGCACGCGCAGATGGATCTCCTTGCGTGAATCGGCCGCCAGCGTCGCCGTCCCCAAGAGGCCGTCAACCTGCCGCAGCCGGTCCATGGCCTGGTCGAGGGTGCCGATGGACTTGGCCAGCGCCTCCAGACCCGCGCCGGCGCCGACGCCCTTGGTCGCCTCCAGGTACAGCTTTTCGGTCTCGTCCATGTCCGCCTTGAGCCGCATCTCGGTGGCGGCCAGGCGCGTCTGCTCACGCGTGACGACCTCCTTGATCAGCCGGTCGGCCTCGCCCTTACCGGGATCGCCCAGCAACCGGCGGGTCCGATCCCGATAGGCCAGAGCCTCGACATGGTCGGGCGCAAAGGCCAGGGCCGCCTCGAAGGCCGGCAGCGCGTCGACGTAGGCCTGGTGCTCATACAGATCCAGACCCTTGCGGAAATTGGCTTCGGCGGCCGCCTGCCGCTCCTGGGCGAGAATCTTCTCGCGGTTGGCCAGCTCGTCGAGCACGGTCTTGGCCGGATCGGCGGCCGGCTTCTCCACCGCCGGCGCGGGAGCGGCTTCGGCCGCCGGCGCGGGAGCGGGAGCTTCGGCCGCCGGCGCCGCCGGCAGCTCGCCGCCGGGCAGGGCCACGCGCAATTCCGGACCGGTCTGGGCCAGAATTTCTACCAGCAGGGCGGCCGAGCGATGTTCCTGGTCACCCCCCCGCGAAGTTTCGGAGCCGGACTTGGCAATCTCGACCGTTTCGCCGGCCTGATCCTGGAGGAACGGCGGCGGGGGCAGCGGCATCCCGTCCTGGGCCGCGACCGCGATCAACTCGGCTTCGCTGGGCAGGGGCAGCTTGGCCCCCGCCTCGGCCTGATCGGCCAATTCGACCCGGGCTGGCCCGGGCAGGCCGGGAATATCGATATCGGTTTCGGTCCCCGCCGCGCCGGCGGACAATTCCGCCGCCCGCAGGGGCTGCGGCAGGCCGGGCATCTCCGCGCCGCCCAGGGCCTCGACGGCCGCCACTTCGGGCTCTCCGCCCGGGCGTTTCTGCGGCCAGACGCTGGCGGCCGTACCAACCGGCTCGGCCACGTTGGGCGCGGTCACGATCAGACCGTCCTCGATCTCCGGCATGATGGCCGCAGTGGCCAGGTTCTTCCGCTCGGTCGCCGCCATCATGGCCTGGACCTCGGTGGCCAGAACGCCGGCCACGTCTTTCTCCGCGCCGGGCTTGGCTGCCACCGGGGCGGACGTCTCAGCGTCGGCCTCGACCTGGCGGCTCCAGAAGCCGGCCTTCTTCTCGCCGGCGGCCGACTGGTCGGCGGCGGTCGACTGGGCCTGCAATTGCTGAGCCTTGAGCGCAAGCATCTCGCGGGCCAGGCGCGAGGCGACCGTCTCATCACCCAGCGCGGCGGGCGGCTGCATCGCCATCAAATCGTCGTGGCCGGCCGCCCCAGGTCCCTCCGCCGTCAAACTCTCTCCCGCGGGAAGCATGGAGGGTTCGACTTCGGCGATGGCCGTGATCGTAACCAGCTTGTCCGCCGCGGCCGGCTTGCTGCTCTCGGCCCGTTGGCTCCCGCGGTGGCAACCGCCCACCAGAAAGCCCAGCGCGACAGTGGCGACCACCACCACACAGAGAATTATGCGCACTTTTGTCTCCTCGCTAGCGGCACGCGCCCCATCCGGCCGGCTCTCCAATCGGCCGGACGACCGTGGTTCGACAAAGAACTCTTATCTCTTATCGTTCACTCGCGGGAACAAACTTGACGGTTTTTCATATTTGCCCCGGCGATTTCATCACTACTTGAAGTAAAATTCGCGGCGGCCTGGACTCCTGCGATCCGGACCATCCTCCTCGCCGGCAGTTTTTACCGCCCCCGCCGGCAAAAAATGATTCGAGGATTTAAAAATCTATCGACCGCCCGAAACCGCCGCTTTAGACGTTATTGGCGGTTTCCGTAATTTTGCCGGCCGTTGAAACGAACCGGGCCAGCGTTCCACTCGAGGGCAGACGCAAAACCTGTGGTGATTCGGCGAGATTTGGGGCTTTCCCGCGGCCATAACGCCGGATGTGGTGTCGAGCCGGATTCTTGCCGCGGGCAACCTAGAAGAGATCTTTAGAGCGTTTTTAGCTTAAATGTCGACCTGGTGTTCGGCTCCCGCGGGCAGTATTGTGGTCAAGCGAGCAGTTCTTGTCGGGGTTGGGGCGGGTGATCAACCGCAAATTTTGAAATTTTCAGGTCTATAGGTTTTCTTAAATTGCTCTAGTGC
>CAYMGG010000043.1:17540-23947 GCA_964389915.1 uncultured Planctomycetaceae bacterium | reverse complement strand
ATCCTGCGGCGTGAACCTGCCGCTGACGGCGGTGACGCCCTACCAGAACACCATCCCCCGCTCGTTGCAGCCGGAATATCCCGGCGACCTGGCGATGGAGCGGCGGCTCATCAATCTGATGCGCTGGAATGCGATGGCCATGGTCCACCGGGCCAACGTCGAGCATCCCGGACTGGGCGGACACATCGCCACCTACGCCTCGTGCGCGGTCCTCTACGAGGTCGGGCAGAACCACTTCTTTCGGGGCGCCTCCCACCCCCACGGCCCGGACTTCGTGTACTTCCAGGGACACGCCTCGCCGGGCATGTACGCCCGGGCCTTCCTGGAAGGCCGGCTGAGCGAGGCGCAGCTTAAAAATTTCCGCCGCGAGACCGGCGGCGCCAAAGGTCTAAGCAGCTATCCGCATCCCTGGCTCATGCCCGACTTCTGGCAGTTTCCGACAGTTTCCATGGGGCTCTCGACGATCAGCGCCATCTACCACGCGCGCTTTTTGCGCTACCTGGAGGACCGCGGCTTCAAGACGCCGGGCGGCCAGAAGCTCTGGTGCTTCGCCGGCGACGGGGAGACCGACGAACCCGAAACTCTGGGCGCGATCAACCTGGCCAGCCGCGAAAAGCTCGACAGCCTGATTCTGGTGATCAACTGCAACCTCCAGCGGCTCGACGGCCCGGTGCGCGGCAACGGCAAGATCATCCAGGAGCTGGAGGGGCTCTTCCGCGGCTCGGGCTGGAAGGTCATCAAGGTGATCTGGGGCGGCGACTGGGACCCGCTCTTCGCCCGCGACCGCGACGGCCTGATCGTCCAACGGGCGGAAGCGGTGGTGGACGGCGAGTTCCAGAACTACTCGGTCCAGCCGGGCTGGTACATGCGTGACCACTTTTTCGGCTCCGATCCGCGCCTGCTCAAGCTGGTCCAGGGCCTGCCCGACGACGAACTCAAGCACCTCTCCCGCGGCGGGCACGACCCGGAAAAGGTCTACGCCGCCTACCGCGCGGCCCTGGAGACCGACGGCCGGCCCACGGTCATCCTGGTCAAGACCATCAAGGGCTTCGGCATGGGCTCGGCCGGCGAAGGCCTGAACATCGCCCACAACGCCAAGACCCTCACGCCCGAAGCGCTGCGGGCCTTCCGCGACCAGTTCGAAATCGACGTCCCCGACGCCCGGCTCGATCCGCCGCCCTTTGTCCGGCCGGCCGAGAAGAGCGCCGAGATCCGCTACCTGCTCGACCGGCGCGCGGCCCTGGGCGGCTTCATCCCGGAGCGCCGCAGCCAGGTGCAGGTCATCGCCCCGCCCGCGCCCGACGCTTTCGCCGAGTTCTACGACGGCTCGGGCGAGCGCGCGGCCAGCACGACCATGGTCTTCGTCCGCCTGCTGGCCCGGCTGCTGAAGGACGAAAAACTGGGCCGGCGCCTGGTGCCCATCGTCCCGGACGAGAGCCGCACCTTCGGCCTCGATGCCCTCTTCCGCCAGGTCGGCATCTACTCGCACGTCGGCCAGCTTTACAACCCCGTCGACCGCAGCAACGTGCTCTATTACCGCGAGGCCGCCGACGGGCAGATCCTGGAGGAGGGCATCACCGAAGCCGGCTCGATGGCCAGCTTCGTCGCGGCCGGCACGGCCTACGCCAACCACGGCGTACCGATGATCCCGGTGTACATGTTCTATTCGATCTTCGGCTTCCAGCGCACCGGCGACCAGATCTGGCTGGCCGGCGACGCCCGGGCCCGGGGCTTCCTGATCGGCTGCACCGCCGGCCGGACCACACTTAACGGCGAGGGCCTGCAACACCAGGACGGCCACGGCCACGTGCTGGCCTCGACCGTGCCCGCGGTCAAGGCCTACGATCCGGCTTTCTCCTACGAGGTGGCGACCATCTTCTCCGCCGGCCTGCACCGGCTTGAGAGCGAGGATTGGATCTATTACCTGACCCTGCAAAACGAAAACTATCCGCATCCGCCCATGCCGGCCGGAGCGGCGGAAGGCATTCTGCGCGGACTCCATCTCTGCCGTCCGGCGGACGCGCCCGCCAAGCTGCGGGTCCAGCTCTTCGGTAGCGGCTCGATCCTGCTGCGGGTGCTGGCCGCCCAGAAACTGCTGGGCGAGCACTGGGGCGTGGCCGCCGACGTCTGGTCGGCCACCAGTTATCCGGAATTGCGCAACGAGGCCCTGGCCTGCGAACGTTGGAACCTGCTGCATCCGCAGGAGACGCCGCGCGTGCCGTACCTTACGCAGACGCTGCGCGACGCGCCGGGACCGGTGGTGGCGGCCACGGACTACCTAAAACTCCTGCCCGACGGGGTGAGCCGCTGGGTGGACCGGCCCTTCCTCAGCCTGGGCACGGACGGCTTCGGCCGCAGCGACACCCGCCCGGCCCTGCGCCATCACTTTGAAGTCGACGAACGGTTCATCGCCTTGGCCGCCTTGGCCGGCCTGTGCCGCCAGGGCCTGGTTCCGGCCGAAACGGTGAACGAGGCGATCCGGAAGCTGGAGATCGACCCGGAGAAGGTCGAGCCGCTCCGGGCCTGACGAGGACCGACGATGATCGAGATCCGACTGCCCAAACTGGGCGAAGGCATCGACGCCGGGCGCGTGGTCACCCGGCTGGTGAAACCGGGCGACGCGGTCCGCGCGGGCCAAGGCCTGATCGAGGTCGAATCCGGCAAGGCCACGGTCGAGGTTCCGGCCGAAGCCGCCGGCCGGATCGAAACGCTGGCGGTCGAAGAGGGCGACACCATCCGCCCCGGCGACCTGATCGCCACGCTCGATCCGGCGGTGGGCGGCGCTGCGCCGCGCCCCGCAACGAATGAAACTGCGCCCCGCCCGGTCGCTCCCGCCCCCAAGGCTGCCCCCCCGACGAGTGAGGACGCCGTCGCCCAGGCCCCGGACGCGGCGGCGGACGTTCCGGAGGCTCCGGCCGCCCCGCCACCGGCCAGACCGCCGGCAGCCGAAGAACCTTTCGCCGCGCCGAACCTGGCCCGGCAGGGCGTGGTCATGGCCACGCCGCTCGTGCGTCGCCTGGCCCGGGAGTTGGGCTTGGAGATCCGCACCCTGACCGGCACCGGCTCGGGCGGGCGGCTCACCGAGGCCGACGTCAAGCAGGCGGCCCGGATTCTGGTCGAACGGATCGGCCCCGCGCCGCGTGGGCGGACCTCGGCCCAGCGCGGCGAAGGCGAGCCATACGACGAGTTCGGCGCCATCCGCCACGAACCGCTCAACGCGGTGCGGCTGGAGACCGCCCGCCGGCTGGCCGCCTCCTGGCCGGCCGTGCCCCAGGTGACCCATTTCGCCAAGGCCGACACCACGCAATTGGACGACGCCCGCGCCCGTTACGAGCGCGGTTCCGGCCGGAAGCTCGGTCCGACCGCGTTGCTGGTAAAGCTGCTCGGCCGGGCGCTAACCGCCCATCCCAAACTGCACGCGCAACTGGATCTGGATCGACGGGAGGTCGTCTATCGGCAATACGTCAACATCGGCGTGGCGGTGGACACGCCTCGCGGCCTGCTGGTGCCGGTCATCCGCAACGTCGAGCGCAAGACCGCACCGGCGATCCAGGCGGAACTGACCGGGCTGGCGGAGCAGGCCCGCGCCGGCAAATTGCCGCTCGAGGCCATGCGCGGCGGCAGCTTCACGATTTCAAACCTGGGCGGGCTGGGCGGTGAATGGTTCACCCCACTCGTCAATCCGGGCGAGGCGGCCATCCTTGGCGTGGGTCGCGCCCGACGCGAACCCGTGTTCGTGGGCGAAACGCTGCAGGCGCGGCCGCTCCTGCCGCTCTCGCTCTCTTACGACCACCGTCTGATCGACGGCGCGGACGCGGCGCGATTCCTGCGCGCGCTGATCGATCTGTTGGAGAATCCGCTCCTGGCCCTGCTGGAAGAAGCAGACTGACCGGCGGTTCCGCGAAGGAGGCTGACCGTGACCAATCTCAATCAACCACCTCGGCTGCTGGTATTGGGCGGCGGCCCGGCCGGCTACGCCGGGGCCTTCCACGCCGCCGACCTGGGGCTCAAGGTCACCCTGGTCGATCTGGAACCCCATCCGGGCGGCGTCTGCCTCTACCGGGGCTGCATCCCCTCCAAGGCCCTCCTGCACGCGGCCAAGGTCTTGAGCGACGCGCGCGAGGCCGAGCAGTTCGGCGTCCGCTTCGGCGCGCCGACCATGGATCTGGACGCGCTGCGCGGCTGGAAGGACCAGATCGTCTCCACCCTGACCTCGGGTCTGGGACAGTTGCGCCAGGCCCGCCGGATCGAATTCGTCCACGGCCGAGGCACGTTCCGCGACTCCCACACGCTGCAGGTGGACGTGGTCGGTGGCGGCTCGGCCACGCTCAACTTCGATTACTGCCTGCTGGCCACGGGTTCGCGCTCGACCATTCCGCCGGCCTTCAGCGGCCTCTCGGCCCGGGTCTGGGACTCCGAGGCGGCGCTCGCCCTGCCCGCCGTGCCCCCGCGCCTGCTCAACGTCGGCGGCGGTTACATCGGCCTGGAATTGGCCATGGTCTATTCGGCCCTAGGCAGCCAGGTGACCGTGGTCGAGATGGCGAACGGATTGCTCCCCGGTGCCGACCGCGACCTGGTGGCGCCGCTGCAGCGCGAGCTGACCAAGCGCCTGGCGGCCATTCATCTGAACACCAAAGTGGTGGGCCTACGGGAGAGTGCCGAGGGTGTACGAGTGGAGCTCTCGGGCCGGGAGGTGATCCAGCCCGAGCAGACCTTCGATCAGGTTCTGGTCTGCGTGGGCCGCACGCCCAACACCGCCGGCCTGGGCCTGGAGAAGACCAAGGTAAAACTGCGCGAGCGCGGGTTCGTGCAGGTCGACGAGCAGCGCCGCACCGCCGATCCGGCCATCTTCGCGGTGGGCGACGTGGCCGGCGAGCCGATGCTGGCCCACAAGGCCAGTTACGAGGCCCGGCTGGCCGTGGAGGTGATCGCCGGCCGGCCGTCGGTCTTCGACGTCCAGGCCCTGCCGGCGGTCATGTTCACCGACCCCGAGGTGGCCTGGGTGGGCCTGACCGAAACCGCCGCCCGCGACCGCAACCAGCCGGTCAAGATCGCCCGCTTCCCCTGGAGCGCTTCGGGCCGGGCCCTGACCCTCGGCCGGCGCGAAGGCCTGACCAAGATCATCGCCGATCCGGTCACGGGCCAGATCCTGGGCGTGGGCGTGGTCGGCCCAGGCGCGGGCGAACTGCTGGCCGAAGGCGCCTTGGCCGTGGAGATGGGGGCGCGCACCGAAGACCTGCAACTCACCATGCACGCCCATCCGACCCTGTCGGAAACGGTCATGGAAGCGGCCGAAGCCTTCTTCGGTTCAAGTACCCACTTTTACGGCAAGTTGTGAACTCCGGTTCGCGGGGGAACTTTTTTGCAAAAAAGTTCCCTCGCACCCCTTCAAAAAACTCCCACCCGGCTTTGCAGGTTTGGACGTCCAGATGGACGAATTCAACCGAGTCGGCATTCGAACGCCACCCCGTTGGCCGGCATACACCGAAAGCGCGGAATCCTTCACCGAACGCCCGAGAAATCAGCGCGATTTTTTTTGGGGGGGCCGGGGGGGCTTTTTTTGCAAAAAAAGCTCCCCCGGGCGGTTCCTCAGGACCAATCCGCCTCCCAGTTGATATCGTTCTTCGTCAACTTCCAGCGGGCCAGCACGTCGGCCAGGATCGAAGGTTCGGAGGTCTGCTCCAGCGCGATCTGCTGCAACGCCTCCTCGCGGGTCATCCGGCCTTCGCGAATCAGGACGCTGTTCTTGATCGTCTGCTGACTGAAACCGTGCTTCCGATTTTTAAGGTATTCCTGTAGCGGATGGAGCTGACAGTCGAAATGAGCCTCGTGCCGGCCGGAGGGCTTGCGCCAACCCAGTTCGGCCAGAGTCCGCTGGATCTCGGCGTAGTCCCAGGCCACGTACTCGGGTAGCTGAATGAACCGCATGCCCACGTCATTGCGGCCGGTCAGGTCGGCCGAGAGGCTTGACAACTGGCGGATGTCGCCGGTGGCCATGTAGGAGTCGAAGACCGCTGGCTCGACCAAGGCATCACCCCGCAGCGCGGCGTGCAACTCGGGATTCTCCTGCAACGAAGCGCCGAAATGCTTCATCGACAGCACGGACAGGCCGGGTTGGAATTCGTACTTCTTCGACCAGCCGCCCACCACCAGCGGCTTCTTGCCCAGCCGCAGCGCTTCGCGGTGAACGAACGAGCCGATGGTCAGGTACCCGACCGCGTCGCAGACCATACAGAAATAGCCGACTTTTTTGAAAAAATGCGCGAACAGCCGGTCCATCAGCCAGCGCGGCGGATGGAGGGTGAGAAGGTCGATGCCCAGCGACTCGGTGACCGCGGCCAGATTCTGCAAGGCATGGCTGGAGCGGTAGCCGTTGTCATAATTGACGGCTAGCACCCGCAACCCGT
>CAYMGG010000043.1:2259-17530 GCA_964389915.1 uncultured Planctomycetaceae bacterium | reverse complement strand
CACCTGGGCCACGTACGAGCTATCCTGCCCGCCGCTGAGCGGGACGATGCAATCGTAGGGCGAATTGCGGTCGGCCTTGAGCTGGGCGACCATTTCGTCCAGTTGGCCGGCCCGGCCCGCAATCTCGGCCGCCTCGCGGGCCTGGTCCTCGGTCCGGTGCCCGCGACAGAGCGAGCAGCAACCGGATTCGTCGAAACTCACCGCGCGATAGTTGCGCGGCAGAATGCACTTTTGGCAACGCTCCATGATTTCTCCCACTGCGGACAAGTTCATCAATCGGTTTGGGCGATCCCGGGGGGAATTTTTTGCAAAAAAGTCCCCCCGGCCCCCTCAAAAAACTCTCATCCTGCTTCGCCCCCTTAAGCGTTCAGGGGGAAGACGGCCATGAATCCCAGTCAGCCATCAAGACCTCGTCAGCCCCGACTCAGACCGCCGGTTTGGTCACCTCCACCAGGTGCAGCCGCCCGCCCAGCGAGACGCCGTAATTCAACAGGACAAACCCCCGCCGCACGGCCAGATTGAGGATCTCGTCCTTCGAAAACCGATGGTAGTGTTGAATGCGCTTGAGCGCGTACATCAGGTAGTTGTAGTAGACCACCTTGGCCAGCGGCCGAAAGTCCCCCACCAGCCGGCGCAAAAAGGCCAGAGTGTCCAGCCGCCGCCACTGCGCGCGCAGGTGGTCCCAGAGGAAGCGCCGCTTGGACATCTCCGGCCGACCGCTGGTGATGAGCAGCTTGCCGCCGGGTTTTAGCACCCGCTTGAACTCATCGAGGGCCTTGACCTGGCCTTCCGGCGAGAGGGTGAAGATCACGCTGGCGCAGACCACGCTGTCGAAGTGATCGCTGGGCAGAGGCAGCGGCTCCTCGAGCGAAGCGCAGATCTGCTTGGCCTGCGGATCCTTCTGCTTGTGGATCTCCAGGGCCGAAGCGCTGAAGTCGAGGCTGGTGACGTCGGCCCCGGCGTCCCGCAGCCGCACCGAAAGGTTGCCGGTGCCGCTGCCGGCGTCCAGCACCCGGTACTTGCCGCCCGCTAGGCTGCGCCGAGTCAGGTCGTCCAGATACTCGCGGTAGTCGGCGACCGAATTCAGTTCGTCGTAGCATTTCATGTACTGATCCCAAAACGCGTGCGCTTGCATTCCCACTCCTCCTTTATCAGCAGCCGGCCAGGGCCAGCGCGGCATTGTTCCCCCCCATGCCCAGCGAGTACGCCAGCGCCCGCCCGATGTGGTCGCGACGCGCCTCGTTGGGGATGTAGTCCAGATCGCACTCCGGATCGGGACTGTCGTAGTTGATCGTGGGCGGCAGCTCCCCGTGCTTAAGCGCCAGGGCGCAGGTCGCCGCCTGGAGCACGCCCGAAGCGCCGAAGGGATGCCCCACCATGCTTTTGATGCTCGAGACGGGCAGCCGGTAGGCGTCCCGCTTGAAGACGCGCTTTAGGGAGCGCGTCTCCCGGCAGTCAGTCAGCTTGTTGGAGCTGCCGTGGGCGCAGTAATAATCCGGCTCGCTCGCCCAGCCGGCGTCGGCCACCGTCTTGGCCAGACATTTGGCGGCCTGAGTCTCGTCGACGCTGACCGCAGTCATCGACTCGGAATCCGTGGTCGTGCCGTAGCCGCTCAGCTCGGCGAAGATGGGCGCTTGGCGGTGCCGGGCGTGCTCGTAGTCTTCCAGAACGAGAATTCCAGCCGCTTCGCTGAGCACCTGGCCGTCGCGCCCGGCGTCGAAGGGGCGAGAGGCGGCCTGCGGACAGTCGTTGCGCTTGGAGAGGGAGTTGGAATTGCCGTAGGCGGCGATCAGGTCGGCCTGCACGCCCACGTCGGCCCCGCCGGCGAAGGCCACGGTCCCCTGCCCCAGCCGAATCCGGCGGAAGGCCTGGCCGATGGCGTTGGTGCTGCTGCTGCAACCGGTGGAGATGGTGATCGTCTCGCCCTTGATGCCCAGCATGATCGCCACGTTGCCGGCCGGAGCGGTGCTCACCGCAATGGCCGGCATCAGCGGATTGGAACCCTTGGGGCCCAGCTTGCCGCGCCGGATCATGTTGTGCGCCAGGGTCTCCATACAGGGCGTGGCCACGCCCATGAAGAGGTCGATCGATTCGCAGTTGGCCTCATTAATCACCAGCCCGGAATTGGCCAGAGCGCGCTTGGCGGCCACCACGGCCAGCTGCGAGGCGCGCGACATACGCCGCCGCTGCTCCCGCGGAATCTCCTGCTCGAAATCCACGTCTCGGACCTCGCCACCGATCCGGGTGGAGAAGTCCGAGGCGTCGAAAACCGTGATCGGGCCAATTCCGCTACGCCCATTGATGAGGGCGGTCCAATAATCCTGTACCTGGCTCCCCAGAGGAGTGACCAAGCCGATGCCCGTGATTACTACTCGTTTGCCCATAATAAAATCCCCTTTTATTTTTCACTCAGGGGAGGTAGGACAACTGCCAAGCCAGAACTGCGACCAGAATCGTGATTATTTTTAATCATTATCCCCTAACATCTTATGTTTTTTGCCGTTCGATTTTTCACATCTCAGCGCTACCATCAAAGCACCACCATGAGGCACATATGCACTCCTAGACTAATTTCTATGAGGCATAAGCAACCTGGATTGTCAGGAAATTTTCCATCACTTTTTGGCCCGCGCCGGTTAAGCTTTTATCCAGAGATTGAGGCCAAGAAGGATGACCGAATGCCGGCCAAAGCGCTGATCGCTGACGACGACCCCATGATTCGTGAGATCCTGTCCGATCTGCTGACGTCGATGGATTTTGAAATCCAGGAGTCGGCCACGGGCGCGCAAACTCTTGCTCGGGCAAAAGCCGAGGATTTCGATGTAATTTTGCTCGACCTGCATTTTCCGGACTGTCGGGATCTGAGCACTCTGGAGAGTTTGCGCAAGGAGCGACCGGGCACGGACGTCATCCTGGTCACCGCCGAAACCGAAGATATGAACCTGGTGGTCCAGGCCACCCGCCTCGGCGCTTTCGACTATGTGCCCAAGCCCATCCGCGAGGACGACATCCGCATCCGCGTCACGCGCGTGATGGAGTGGCGCAAGCTGCACCAGACCCACGCCCGGGTGGTCGAGGAACTGACCCGCGGCCAGGAGATCCAGGACCTGATCGGCAATTGCCTGGCCATGCAGGGGCTGAAGGAGAAGATCCTGGGGCTGGCCGACTACGACGTGCCGGTGCTGGTACTGGGCGAGACGGGCACGGGCAAGGAACTGGTGGCCCGGGCGCTACACAATTCCGGCAACCGCCGGGGCCAGCCGTTCGTGGCCGTCAATTGCGCCGCCCTGCCCGAGACTTTGACCGAAAGCGAGCTCTTCGGCCACGAGCGGGGCGCCTTCACCGGCGCCCACACGGCCAAGAAAGGCGCCTTCGAGGAGACCGGCTCCGGCACGCTCTTCCTGGACGAGATCGGCGACATGAGCGCTCAGGCCCAGGCCACCCTGCTGCGCGTGTTGGAAACCGGCACGTATCGTTCGGTGGGCGGCAAGGAGAAGACCAGTTCCGCCCGGGTAGTGTTCGCCACTAATCAAAACCTGGAGGAACTGGTGACCGACGGCCGGTTCCGCAAGGATCTGCTCTATCGGATCAACCGCATCACTCTGCGCATGCTCCCCCTGCGCGAACGGCGCGAGGACATCATGCTGCTGGCCAGACATTTTCTGGCCCAGTTCGAGCGCAAGATCGGTAAGGGGATCATCGAGTTCTCGCCCAACGTGGTCGACTGCCTGCAAAATTACGGCTGGCCGGGCAATGTGCGGGAGTTGCGCAACGAGATCGAACGGGCCTACATCTTCGCCGCCGGCAGCCAGCTGCAAGCGCTGGACTTCTCCCCCGAAATCCTGATCCCCCGCGGCGAAACGCCGGAAGGCGACGAGAAGGCGCCCGCCAACCTGAACGAACTCTATCAACTGGTCGAAGCGCTGCGCAACACCGGCGGCAACATCTCCAAGGCCGCGGAGAGCCTGGGGGTCCACCGCAACACGGTCCACCGCTGGCTGCGGAAATATTCGATCGAAACCTGAGCGGGGGATTGCCAAGCCGGGCGCGAAGCCTTATCCTGCGGCTAAGCCCAGAGGGCCGAAACTCTCAACTGGACCGATAAGCGCGGGGAATGATTATTGGTGGGGGCTAGCACCTGGCGGCTGCGCTGGCGGGGTTTAGGGCCAGATCCGCGGCGCACTTTTCGCCGGGCCGCTCCTGACCTGAAACTGGCAACCCTTAATTGCCGCCCGCGCCTTATCATCTACCGAGCGACAACCTGAAGAGCGGCCAATGACCAGAATCATCTGGGGTTGCCTGTGGACCATGGCCGGCATCGCCGGGTATCTGGCGGTGGTCAGTTCCTATCAGGCCAACCCCTGGTCCGCCCCCTGCCTGGTGGCCAGCCTGCTGCTCCTGGGCCTCGGGGTGCTGGTCCTGCGCCAAAATCTCCACAACCGGCTCTACCGATCGTTCTTCTGGCTCTCCCTGGCGTTCAGCTCCTTCATGCTCCTGGTCTATCTCCTGCACCTGGCCACGGCTGTGGGCCTGGCGCGCGTCCGCCTGCCGATCGAGCTGCTGCGCAACGGGAACCTGCTGATCCCCCCGTGCTTGATCCATTTCACCAACCAGTTCGTCGGCCGCAACGGCTGGGGGTGGCGGCTGGCGACGCGCCTGTCGCTCGCCTCGATGCTCCCGTTCGTGGTCCTCAACCTGGCCGGGCGGTACATCGTCTCCTACCGTCTGATGGAGTGGCGCTACATTCCCGATCAGCACCGCGAGCTCTACATGATCTGCGGCCTGATCACCACCGCCTGGGTCTTCTTCTCGGCCGTGGTCGTCGTCGGTCATTGCTTCCTGCCCGGCCACCGCGAACGCCGGCGCCAGTACCTGGGGTTCCTGGCCGGCTGGATCTTCGCCGCCATCCCCTGCCTACTGGGCTTCCTGCCGGCCTTCCACGTCAACTGGTTCCCCAGCTTCATCGGCGTGGGCACCTCGGCTTTCCCGCTGATCCTGGGCCTGACCATCCTGCGCTACGGCGTCTTCGACATCAAGCTGGTCGTGCGCCGCACCATCCCCTACGCCCTGGTCACGGCCCTGATCGGCTGCGCCTACGGCCTGGTGCTGCTGGGCCTCGAGCACCAGGCCAGCCGCTGGGCGCTGCTGCCCCGGGGGGCCGAATGGCTGATCCTGCTCATCATCACCGGCGTCCTGTTCCAGCCGGTGCTGGAGGAGACCCGGAAGATCATCGACTGGGCCTTCTTCCGCCGCGAGGTCGAACTCGACCGCTTCATCGCCCACGCGCCGACCCGCTATCTGCTGGCCGAGTCGCCGGCCGAGTTGTTCAAGCTCGCCCGGCAGGATCTGGGGCAGATGCTGGAGGTGGAGGACGCCCTGCTGCTGGGTGGGCGCGGCCAGGTCGAATGGCTCAGCGCCGGCCGGCAGCCGGGCGACTGGCGGGGCCGCTCGCTAGAGCAGACCCGCTGGCGGGAGTGGCGGCGGGAGGACGCCGACAGCGCCCGGCCTGGCGACCCCCGGCTGGACGAACTGCGCGCGGCCGGGGCCGAGGTCGCGGTCGCGATCCACGGCGCGGGCTTTTGCCTGATCCTGGCTATGGCCGAGAAGAAGTCGCATCTGCCGTTCAATAGCCGGGACCTGATGTTCCTGCGGGCCCTGGGCGGGCAGCTCGAATCGGCGCTGGCCCATCTGCTCGCCCGCCAGGAGGCCCACCAGGCCCAGCAGCTGATCCTGGCCACCTTCGCCGCCATGCAGAGCGGCCTGGTCCTGGCCGACGCCGGTGGCACGATCCGGGACTGCAACCCAGCCTTCGAGCAGCTCTCCGGCTTCAAGACCGGCGAGCCGATCCCCGCCGAACTGGCCGGCCCGGCCCCCGCCGGAGCCGACGATTCGGCGGTCTACGAAAAGGAGCTGGCGCAGCGCAAGTACCTGGTCTGCCGCAAGCGCGTGCCCCGGGACGACGAGGCCCCCTGGCAGCTGCTGATCTTCACCGAGATCACCGAACTCGTCAACCTGCGCAACGCCATCAGCCAGCGCGAGGCGCTCTCCAAGCTGGGCATGGCCATCTCGGCCATCAACCACGAGATTCACAACATCCTCTCGCCCGTGCGCTACTACCTGAACAAGCTGAAGCAAGGCGCGGGCGGGGCCGACGAGCAGAAATTCACCGGCGCGATCGAGTCGCGGATCGACCTCCTGGACACCCTGACCCGGGAGTTGCGGGAGTATTACCGCGAACCGGTCCTGAATCTGCGCCCGCTCAACCTGGCCACGGTCATCGAGAGCTCGCTGGCCGACCTGGCGGCCATCGCCGGCCCCGGCTGGCAGGCCCCGGCCTGCTCCGGGCTGGACCAGCCGCTGCACGCCGACCCCCAGCGGATCAAGCAGATCTTCCTCAACCTGCTCAAGAATTCTTGGGAGGCCATGGCCGAGCGCGAGCCGAAGACCTGGCAGGTCGACGCCCGGCGCGACGGCCAGACGCTGGTAGTCGAGATCCGCGACTCGGGCTGCGGCATTCCCGAGCAAGTGCTGAGCAAGCTGTTCGAACCGTTCGTCACCACCAAGACCGGCACCGGTACCGGCCTGGGCCTGGCCATCACCCGCCGCCTGATCGAGGCCCATCACGGCCGGATCGAAATCAGCTCCGAAAAGGACCGCGGTACTCAGGTCCGCCTGACCTTTGCCGACCAGCCGGCCGTTTGACCCCAAAAAGCCCTCCTGACCGCCCCGGGCCGCGAGCGGACTTTATGCCCCTGCCCCCTTGTCAATTTCCCCAATAAACCGCGCCCCTCGGCTTCGCCGAGGGGCGCGGTGGTATGCGGCGCAAAGAAAGGCGAAAAACTCAGTCCGGAATCTGACCGTTGGCCAGCCCCAGCGGCATGGGCTCGGGCCGCTTGCAGGTGCTGGCGAGGTCCACCTTCTTGCCGGCCTGGCTGGACTTGTCGAAGGCCAGCATGATCTCCAGCACATGGAAGGCCAAATCGCCGTTGCAGCGGTGCTCGCGCTGATTGCGGATGGCCATGGCCATGTCCGCAATGCCCAGGCTGCGGCTGTTGTCGGAGTAGATGTGGGTCAGCGGCACTTCGGCCCACTCGCGCTTGTCGCCGTTGCGCAGAACCTTGATCGGCCCGCCGAAAGTGTTCGGGTCCGGGCAGCAGAGCGTGCCCTGGTCGCCGTAGATCTCGACCGGCGGATGATTGTGGCCGTAGGCCTCGAAGCTGCTGATGACCGTGCCCAGCACGCCGCTCTGGAATTCCACCACGCCGGTCAGGTGGGTGGTGACGTTGACCGGGTAGCGGTCGTAGGGCTTGTACTTGTCCTTGTACTGCTCGGCGATGTCGGCCCCGAAGGTGCGGTATTCCGAGCCCTTGGTGGTGATGGCCGTGACGCTCTTGGCCGGGCCCAGCAGGTTGACCAAGGCCGTGATATAGTACGGTCCCAGGTCGAGCATCGGGCCGGCGCCGTAGTCGTAGAAGAATGGTGCTTGGCCCCACTTTTCCGGGCCGCGGCCCATGACGATGGCGGTGGCGGCGATGGGCTTGCCGATCCAGCCGTCGTCGAGGAGCTTGCGGCAGGTCTGGTAGCCGCCGCCGAGGAAGGTGTCGGGGGCGCTGCCCACGCGCAGCCCCTTCTTCTTGGCGAACTCGATGACTTTGCGCGCGTCGGGCTCATCGACGCCGAAAGGCTTTTCGGTGTAGACGTGCTTGCCGGCGTTCAGCGCTTCCAGCATGATCTTGGAGTGCATGAGCGGCGGCATCAGGTTGATCGCCACCTCGATCTCGGGGTTGGCGTAGATCTCTTCATTGGTCATGGCCTTGGCGCCGAACTCTTCGGCCTTGGCCTTGGCCCGGTCGGGAAGGAGGTCCGAGCAGGCGACGACCTCGATGATCGGGAATTTCTGGGCGGCCTTGAAGTAGGCCGAGGAGATCATGCCGCAGCCCATGATGGCGACCTTGACCTTCTTCGGGGTGCCGCCCGCGGATTTAGCCTTGGCCATTATTTGTTCCCCTTTGCCAGGCCATTGCCGACCATGTACTCATAGCTCTGGCGAATGGCGGTTTTCATGTCGATGTTACAGAAGTCCAGCTCCACGATCACGGCCTGGTTGTGCTTGGGCGCGGCGGCGATCAGCTGCGGGATGGGCAGCTTGCCGGTTCCCAGCGGAGTCAGGTCGACGTGCCGTTCGAGCAGGCCGTTGACCGTGCCGCTGCCGCTCACCCGCTGTTCGGAGATGCCGTCCTTCATGTGGATCAGGATCACGTCCTTGGCGTAATGCTTAAGCATTTCGACCGGATCTTCCTTGCCCAGGTTGGTGGACCAGAAGCAGTCGAGCTGGAGCTTGACGTCCACGTCCAGCATTTTGCGGAAGATATCGTACTTGAGCTTGCCGTCAATGCGCTGGAACTCGAAGTCGTGGTTGTGCTGGAAGAGGGTGAAGCCGTTCTTTGTCACCACCTTGCCCATGGCGTTGACCTGCTCGGCGGTGCGCTTGATGGCGTCCAGATTCTCGAAATCGCCCGGGCCGTAGCCGCAGACGATCTTGTCCAGCCCGAGGATGTTGGCCAGATCCATGGCCTCGCCCAGGTTGCCCGGCCGGCACCAGGGGGAGTGCGAGGAGATCATCTTCAAACCCAGGTCGGCCAGGATCTTCTTGAACTCGGTGGGCCGGATCTCCCAGAAGCCCGCCGGCTCGACATAGGTGTAGCCGACGTCGGCGACAAATTTCAGCACGTCCAGAAAACCCTTCTTTGCCTCTTCACGCAGTGAATACAGCTGAACACCGATGGGGAACATGCACAATCCTTTCGAGGAATATCCCGCGTACCGCACTATTGACATAAAGTACCATAGAGTTCTATATATACAGGGAAAATTCGGCTAGCAATTGACTAATCGTACTATCTTTTGACAAAAGCGCTGAAATGTTCGACCATCTACGCCAACTTCACCGCATCGGTCACTATGCAGCTCCGGATTCAGCAAACGTGACTCCGGTCGCAATTCCCCCTTGCGCGGAGTGCATTGAAATCCTGACCGGCGGCCGGCTTTTCTTTACCGAGGAGGGGGCGGAACGCGAGTATCGCCGCGGCGCAGTTTTTTGGCATCTGTCATGCGAAAAGACCATTTGGAAGACGGTCCGCGAAGCACCTTATCGGTGCATTGTGTTTCATTTTTCGGTAAGCGAGACGGTCCGCCTGGCGCCCCGGGTCAGCATTTGGGAAAGGCCGGAGGGCGCGGCCGAATTTGCCGAAGATTGCCTCAAAACCTTTCATGCCGGCATCAGCCAGCCGGATCTGTTCCGCCTGTATACCTATAGCACCTTGCTCTGGAACGCCACCCAACGCACTCCGCCGCCGCCCTGGCCGGCCGGACTCCAGTCCGCGGTCAATTTCATAAATCGCAATTGGCACCGCCCGTTGGACATCGCCGAACTGGCCCGCGCGAGCGGCACCAGCAAATCGTATCTCTTCTCCTTGTTTCGCCAGCACCTGAAGATCAGCCCCCACCAACACCTTCTCCAGCAGCGCATCCAACAGGCCAAAGTGATGCTGGCCAGTGCCGACACGCCCATCAAGGAGATTGCCTTTGCCTGCGGCTTCGGTTCGGTCGAGGTGTTTTACCGGCAGTTCAAAACCGTGGCCCAAATCACGCCCTACGAATACCGCAAAGGCCTGATGCCGTACAATTTTTCCGTCCGTACCTGACCCTGGCGGACCATTCGAGCTTCAGGCCACCCCACCACGATTCGTTCCTAGGGCTCTGCTCTGGACAGCCCGGACTTGTTGTTTGGACCAGGACCGGTGCAAACCCATTTGCCTACCCTGTCATGCTTTATACAGTTTTAGAGGTAGTTTTGCCGTCAGATTTACCCTTAAGTCTTTGCACCCCCACCCGCACCGAGTAACGTTAAAAGAAAGTCCTGATCGTCACCATTAACTAAGGTGTAAAATAAATGCGGCAGCTGGGGCCAACCAACTTACGCAAAAGCCGCCTGCACGAAATTGCTGATCCGCAGCATGGCTACTTCACGGCCGTTCAAGCGGAGCGAGTCGGCTACACGGATAACAACCACGGGTATCATGTCGAGAAACAGCATTGGCTGCGAATTTCCGCCGGCTTATTCCGCTTGCCCGGATACCCGGATTCAATGGCGGCGGAATTCACCAAATGGTGTCTCTGGAGCCGCAACCAAAAAGATCAGCCGCAGGGCATCATCAGCCACCAGAGCGCACTGACCCATTTCGGCCTGGGGGAGTATCAGCCGGAAGCGATCCACCTGACCGTGCCGGCCAAATTTCAAAAAGCCGTCACCGAACCGGTAGTGATTCACCGCGCCTCGCTCAACCTGTCGGAGATCGAGCCCCAAGCGGGCTTCATGGTCACGCGGCTGACCAAGACCCTGGAGGATCTGCGCCCCGAGCTGGAAACCCGCGGAACCTGGCGGGCGACCGCCGAAACCGCGCTCCGGTCGGGGCTGCTTTCGCCCGAGGAAGGCCGGCGCTTCGCAGCGGGACCTAGCGTGATCTCGCTGGATTCGTTCGGCATCCCGTCTAGTCCGCCGGACCAGGACGCCGCCGACTCGCTAACCTTGAAGGAGAAAATCTACATGGCGATATTCCGGCAGACGCACTTGGGAGACGATTTCAAACGCGGCGAGCGGGCGGGCTTTACGCTGGTGGAACTGCTGGTGGTCATCGCCATCATCTCGGTGCTGGCCGGCATGCTGCTGCCCGTGCTGAATCAAGCGCTGGACTCCGCCCGCGGCATCCAGTGCGCCAACAATCTCAAGCAGGTCAACCTGGCCCAGCTCAACTATCTGGACAACGAGAACGGCCTGCTGCCCTCGCCCTATCTGGACAACCACGGCGGATCAGACGAATGGTGGTTCTTCAATCCGCGCTTCGATCCCTACGTCGACGCCAAGCAGGCGACCCGCGTGGCCCTGTTCAGTTGCCCGTCCTGGAAAGGGAAGAACTGGGGCGAGGCCGGCTTCTACACCAACTCTTACCCGCTGACCCGCGGTTTCAACCGGGGCTATATGCTGCGCTATTACGGCTCTGACCTCTACACCCCGCAGAAATTTTCGGACTACGGCCACCCCAGCGTCAACGTGCTCCTGACCGACGGCGCCTCCCAGCCGGTCGACACGCCCGGCACCTGGGTCAATCACAACTCGATCTCGGTCGAACAGTTCGAGGGCATGCGCTATGCCTGGCCGCTCGCTGGCGGCAGCACCAACCACGCTTACCGGCACGTGGGCGCGCGGATGACCGCGGTCTTCGCCGACAGCCATGTGGCGACCATGCGCCTGGGCGAAGCGGTCATCGGCAATACGACTCATTAAACCCGATCCTGGCGACGGCAGGTGAAGCGGATAGCCCCGAGGTTCTATCGGGGCCGGAGCGGCGATTTTGTCCCCCCAGACCGACTTTTATCCCCCTGGAGGCAAAGACCATGTCCAAAGCGAACCGACGGACGAGACTGTGTTTCGGAGTTTGGTTCTTGGCGGCAGGAGCCATGAACTTGTGCGGCGCTGAACCGGAATTCCGCGCCGCCCAAGAGCTGGAGAGCGCCGCCTGGCGCATCCAGTCGGCAACCGCTCCGGACCAGCCGCCCGGAGCGGAAAAATGGGCGACGGGCGGTTACGGCGATTGGCGCTATCCCTGGAGCCTCAAGCTCTCAACGGACGGCAAAAATTTTAGCGAAATCCGCCAACAGCGTACGGCCGTGCATAACCTCTGGTACGAAACCGACCTGGAGATCCCGGCCGCCTGGCAGGGCCGGCGAGTCGAACTGGTCTTCCGCCGGCTCGAAGGCGATGCGCGCTTGTTTCTGAACGGGCGGGAGCTCGGCGAGCTGCTGCGCCCGGCCGGCCAAGTGGACATCACCGACCGCGTCGACTGGCAGGGCAAGAATACGCTGCGCCTCTTCCTGACCCGGAACTACACGGGCATCTCCCGCGGCTTTGAGCAGGACGTGCTGCGCTACACCGCCCGCGGCCCCCAAGGCCAGCGCATCGCCGTCAGCGACTGGCCCCTGGGCCTGACCAGCCCGGTGATCCTGCGCAGCCGGCCGCGCGCGGCCGCCATCGCGGACGTCTTCATCCTGACCTCCTGGCGCGAGAAAGCCCTGGAGCTGACCGTGGACCTGGACAGCCAGGCCCGCCAGGAAGGGGTGGAGCTGAAAGCCCGGATCGTGGATCAGGCGGGGCACGAGCAGTTCGTCGTCTCCGGGCCGGCCGCTCCGCTGGCCGCCGGCGCCCAGCAGGTCAAGCTGCGCCGGGAGTGGGCGGACCCCATCCCCTGGGAGCTGGGGCAGGCCTATCTGTACCGGGCCGAACTGAGCCTGTGGCGACAGGGCCAGCAGCTAGACGCATATCCGCCGGTGAGTTTCGGCTTCCGCGAGGTGTGGACCGAGGGGCGGCGCGTCATGCTCAACGGCCATCCGGCCAAATGGCGCTTGGGCTGGAGTTACGGCTTGACCGACAAGTCGCTCCCGCTGATGCGCCTGCTGGGGCAGAACGTCTTCGAATTCCAGCCCAACCCCACGGCCTTCTACAGCCACTGGCCGACCGAATGGCCGCTTATGGACGACAGTCTGCTGGACCTGCTCGACCGGGAGGGCTGCGGGGCGCTGGTCCTCGCGCCGTGCGTCTCGCACCTGCGGGAGAAGCTGCTGGAGGACCCGCAGGCGGAGGCGGCCCACCGCCGCGACCTGCAAATCTGGCTGAAGGAGTACCGCAACCACCCCTGCATCTTCTCCTGGATCATCTCCATGAACTTTGTCGGCAACAAGGAAAACATCCACGCCGACGGCATGGGCCGCAGCACCGTCCTGGCCCACAACACGCCCGAGAAGGTGGTGGCCAAAAGCGTAAAAATCGTCAAGGAATACGACCCGACCCGCCTGGTCTTCGGCCACGCCGACGGCAACGTGGGGGATATCTCCAGCTCCAACCAGTACCTGAACTTCGTCCCCCTCCAGGAGCGCGAGGAGTGGCCCGCCGAATACCACGAAAAGGGCGACCTGCCCTACGTGGCCGTCGAGTTCGGCCAGCCGACGATCCTCAACTATTACAAGGCCCCGCGCCTGCTGCTGACCGAATATCTGAGCCTGTACCTGGGCGACGAGGCCTATCTGAGCGAGACCGTCGACGGGCTCAAATGCCTGGCCCAGCCCGTCCCGACCGCCGGGGAGCATCTGGCCTGGCGGCGCGAATACGAGGACTGGTTCCCCGCGTTCTGGAAAATGCAGGACCTCTTCATCACCAACACCGACCGGGCCTGGCGCACCTGGGAGGTCTGGAGCTGGTTCTACTGGGACTTCGACGTCGGCGTCGGCAATCCCCCGGGATTCGACACCGGCGAAAAGCGCTATCATCACACCGGCAAACGCTACGCCGAACTCAAGGCGCCGGTCACGGCCAAGCCGGCCTGGGCCAACCCCAATTTCGACATCCACGCCAAGGGCATGCAGCCGCTCTTGGCCTATCTCGGCGGCTGCCCGCAGCCCACGGACAAGACCCACGCCTTCTATGCGGGCGAAACGGTCCGCAAGCAGGTCTGCCTGATCTGGGACGGGCCGGGCGCCCGGAGCCTGGAAGCGGAATGGAAACTGCTTCCCGCCGCCGGCGGGGAAGCGGTGGCGCAAGGAAAGGTCCAGGCGACGCTCGAAGCCGGGCAGGTCCGTTTAGACCAGATCGAGTTCGCCGTGCCCGAGGTCGCGGCGTCGGCCGCCTACGGGCTGGCCTTGACCGTGACCGACCGGGGGGAGGTGGTGGCCACCGACCGGCTGCCGCTACAGGTCTATCCGCGGGAAAATCCGCTCGCGGGAGTCAAGGCGGTGGTGTTCGATCCGCTGGACAAGTCGCGCCCCTGGCTGCGCCAGATGGGAGTCGAGACGCAGGAGTACCGCGCCGGGCGGCTCACGCCCGCCGACCTGCTGATCGTCGGCCGCGAAGCGCTCTCCTCGGCCCGCGCCCTGCCCTGGAGCCGGGCCGAAATCGCCGCCGGCCTGCGCGTGCTGGTGCTGGAGCAGAACTTCGCCGATCTGGAGGCGCTGGGCTTCAAGACCATCGAAACCATGCCGCGTTACGTCTTCCGCCGCGACCAACAGTCGCCGGTGCTGGCCGACGTCGCGCCCGAAGAGCTGATCAACTGGCGCGGCGCCGGCGATCTGCTGCCGGAGAAGAAGTGGCCCCGCTCCTACGACTTCTACCACGCCCCCAAGTGGACCAACACCCACGCCGTGGCCTCGGTGGCGCTGGAAATCCCGCAGACCGTGGGCTTCACGCCGCTTTTGGCCTGCGAATTCGACCAGAATTACTCGCCGCTCCTGCGTTGGGACTACGGCACGGGGGCGATTGTCTTCTCGACCCTGGACTTCTCCGGCCGGGTCGGCGTCGACCCCGCCGCGACCAAGCTGGCCAGAAACCTTCTGACCCGGGCCTTCGCCGAGCTCCGCCCGACCCGGCCCCTGACCGCGGCGGCCCCGGGCCTGGCCCCGCTGGCTGGGCTGGCGGCGGCGGGCACCGCCGAAGGCCTGCCAGTTTATGACCGGACCGCGGATCTGGCCCGGCTCAAGGCCGACTTCGCCGCCGGCCGGGAATTCGTGGCGGTGGGGCTGGAGGCGCAGCAGCTGGCGGGCCTGGGCCTAGCAACCGAGACGAAGAGTTTCTACAAGGTGGCCGGTTCTGCTTCGCCCCTCTTGCGGGCCGTCTCGCCCAGTCTGCTGCGCTGGCGGGACGTGCTGACCGTCGCGGCCTTCACCGGCCAGAATCTGCCCGCGGATTGCGAAGTTCTCCTCGACGGTCTGATTCTGCGCCGCCCGGTCGCCGGCGGGGCGCAGGTCTTCATCCAACTCGATCCGACCCAACTCCAGAACCGTTACCTTAAGGACGAGACGGCCCGCCGGCGGGTCTGGCTGAGCGTCGAGCGGCAGAAGCAATTGCTGGCCCAGCTGCTGACCAACCTGGGCGTGGCCGCGGATGAAAAACTAGCCGACCGGCTCTGCACCCTGGCCAAGGGGCTCAGCTACGAACCGCTCAACACCTGGCTGGTCTGCGGACCGTTCAAATATCCCCAGCTGACCATGGCGCAGATCCTGGAGGAGGTCGCGCCCGCCGAAGCCGAGGCGATCAGCGGCGAGCCGAACGTCGATTCCCGCTATCACCTAGCCGACGGCACGGAGCTGAATTTCCGGCGCACCATCACCGCCAACGGCTCCGGCTACGTCGATTTAAGCAAGGAGCTGAACTGCGACACCGGCTGTC
>CAYMGG010000043.1:0-2249 GCA_964389915.1 uncultured Planctomycetaceae bacterium | reverse complement strand
CGAAAAATCTTGAGCGAAACGGCCCGCAAGGCGCGGCTGCGGCTAGGGGTGGACTATTTTATGAAAGTCTGGGTGAACGGGCAGCTGGTCTACAATCTCGACCACAGCCACGGCGCCCCCCTGCCCAACCGCCACATCCTGGAGATCGACCTGCGCCCGGGCCTGAACTATCTGACCCTGAAGATCGCGTCCGGCAGCAAGGGCTTTGGCTTCTGGGCCAACCTGTCGAATGCCGAGGCGACGGCCTCGGCGGAGGAGACGACCCCAGTCGACCTGTACCCGTTCGCCGACCGCAGTTGGGACCCTTACCTGTTCACCTATTATTGAGGCCAAACGGCGACACGGACGAGTCGAAAAGGGGAATGGAATGAGCAGATTCGGCTGGATTCTGTGGTTGTGCTGGCCGCTGGCGGCGGCGGAACCGCCGGCAGACAAGCCAGTCGCGGCCTGCGATTTTGAAGACCGCCTGCCCGGACAAGCGCCGGCCGGCTGGCAGCTCACTTACGGCAGCCAGGAGGACGAACTCTTCCAGCTCTCCAATTTGCGCCACCTCAGCGGGCGCAATTCGCTACTGCTGGATCGCGCCAGCGGCCAGACCTACGCCGCGACCAAATTCTCGCTGCCCCTCCCCGATCTCTCCCGGGGTTATGCGGAGCTGGAACTGGGATTTTTGATCGAAGGCTCGCAGGCCAACCTAACGTTGGAGGTGGGCGGGGTCCATCCTCGGCAGGCGGTCAAGGTGGTGCTGGGGCTGCGCGGCCAGGGCCCGAACATTCACCTGTATCCGAACTTTTCCGAAAACTGGTCGGAAAACTGGGCGAAGAAGATTCTGCTCGGTCAGTATCAAGAGCAGGTCTGGTATCGACTGCGCCTGTTCCTGCCGGTGGATAATTCCCTGCCGCCCGTGGCCTACGGCCTGGTCGAACGCCGCGACCCGGCCGGGGAGTGGCATCGCGAAGGCCGAGTCGGCACTGTTCCCTGCCAGCCCGACTGGAGTCGGCGCCCATGCTTGAGCATTTGCGCGGCGAAAGGAACGGCCGGCTTCAAATTCTTCTTCGACGACCTGAAATGGGCGGCCTGGCCCCAACTGCCGGATTTTTTGCAGTCCGCCGAGGCCGCCGCCGGAGACTGACCTCCGGCCCGGCCCACGGTGAACGGTTCCAGGGGGGGCTTATTTCGCCCCCCTTTCAATCGCCGCGCGCAACGGCCCAGATGACCAGATCGTCGAGCTTCCCCCGAAAACCGGCGGCATCCGGCATGTGGGTCTGGGGATTGACGCCGCCGACGCCGAACAGGGCCGAACCCCACAGCCGCTCGGGGGCGCCGTTCCAAGGGCGGCTGCCGACCGGCTGCCGATCCAGGAAAAGTTGCAGCGTGTTCAGGTCAAAAACCAGCCGGATTCTGTTCCAGGCCTCCCAGTTGACGCTGGCCTCGCTTTCAAAGCCGACCTTGCCGTATTTAACCCCGATCTTGCCCGAAGCCAGCAGTTCCAGCTTGAGCTGATGGCCCAAGGTCAGCAACAAGGTCTGCGCGCCGGGACCATTCTGGGGGCAGATCGAGAATTCGATCGCGAAGGAGTTGCTGGGAATTACGGTCAGCGGCAGGGCCAGGAAGTCATTGCCGTCAAAAACCAGGCAGCCGCCGCCGGCCTCCCGCGCCAGGCGGGGCGACTGGTCCGCCCCGCCGAACCAGCCGAAGGTGGCATAATCGCCGCCCAGCCGCAGATCGTTCCGATAGCGGCTCTCGTCCCGGCCAAACGGCAGCTCCTCATCGAAGCGCCACTCCCCGAGCAGCGCTTGCGCCCACGGAACGAGGGAGTCCACGGCCGCATTTTGCGCCCGGTCCCAGATCCGGGTCGGCAGCAACGGCCCTGGCTCCGGGAGGACCAGATTCGACTGCTCCAGCCCGCCGGCGGCCGGCTTCGACTCCAGCCAGAAAATGTCGCCCGGCCCCAAATCCCGGTCGGCCAAGTCGAACCTGGCCGGCGCTTCCGGGTCGGCAGGTTGCTGGTCCAGAACCGTGACCGGCGTCAGCCTGAGCTGGATAAACCCGCCGCCGGTCAGAGGCCGGACCAGTCCGGTCGGCCCCGAAAGCTCGGCCAGCTTGGCCGTGAGACTCAAGTCGCCAAATTGCAGTTCCACAGCGGAATCGGCCCCCGCCTCCAACACCGCGTCGAAGCCGGCCAGCACATCCGCCCCGCCCTTGCGGTTCCGCTGCGGCGCTTGCCAGGTCAGCTTTTCCGGCAGGCA
>CAYMGG010000042.1:0-24290 GCA_964389915.1 uncultured Planctomycetaceae bacterium | reverse complement strand
TTTCGCCCGGCGTGCTCGACTGCCTGGGCGAGCTGATCACCGCGCGACTCAACCAGACCCGGGTGGAGGTGGTGGCCGACGAGAGCGTGGCTCATTATTACGGCGAGCGGGTCCTGGCGGCCCTGCGCCGGGCCGGGCTCACCGCCGGGCTGGCGAGCTTTCCGGCCGGGGAAAATTCCAAGTCTCTGACCCAGGCGGGCGAACTGCTCGACCGGCTCTTCGGCCTGGAACTAGACCGTCAGAGCTGCGTGGTGGCCCTGGGGGGCGGGGTCACCGGCGATCTGGCCGGCTTCACCGCCGCCCTCTTCATGCGCGGCATCTCCTTCGTCCAGGTGCCGACCACGCTGCTGGCCATGGTCGACAGCTCCTCGGGCGGCAAGACCGGCGTGAACCATCCGGCCGGCAAGAACCTGATCGGCGCCTTTCACCAGCCCGCGCTGGTGGCCATCGATCCGGCCGTGCTCACCACCCTGCCGCCGGAGGAGCTCCGTTCCGGCCTGGCCGAGGTGGTCAAGCACGGCGTCATCCGCGATGCGGAGTATTTCACCTACGTGGCCCGGCACGCGGAAAAGCTGCTGGCCCTGGATCTGGAGACGATGACCGAGACCATTCTCGGCTCCTGCCGGATCAAGGGCGAGGTGGTGGCCGCCGACGAGCGCGAGGCCGGCCTGCGGGCCATCCTCAACTTCGGCCACACCTTCGGCCACGCCTACGAGACCTTGAGCGAATACAAGCTGCGCCACGGCGAGGCCGTGGCCATGGGCATGATGGCCGCCTGCCGGCTGGCGGAGCTGGCCCGGGGGCGGGGGCCGGAGCTGCGCCAGGTCCTGAGCGGCACGCTCCTGCGCCTGGGCCTGCCGGTCCGCTCGCCGGACTTCAAGCCCGAACGGGCCCTGGCCGCGATGCTGGGCGACAAGAAGGCCGAGAACCGGCGGCCGCGCTTCGTCCTGCCCGAGCGGTTGGGCGAGGCCGAGATCGTCTTCGTCAACAACGACGAACTGGTGCTGACCGCCCTGGCCGAGCTGGCCGGACCGGCCGGCCGCGGCCGAGAGGGGGGCGCATGATCGGCCGCTTCGAGGTGGACGAACCGGACTGGCCGCAAGACGTGGTGCGGATGGTCGAGTCGCACCGGGCCAACGTGGGCCAGCCCTACCTGGCCATCCTGATGTTCGGCCTCTGGGGCACGCCCCACTACTCGCCGGTCCTGCGGCTGTACGCCGGCTACCGGCACCTGGCCGAGCAGCCCGAGGACGGCACCGCCTGGCTGGAACTGGCCGCGACCCACCGGGAGGCGGCGGAATACGCCGCCGCCGAACGGATCCTGCGGGAACTCACCCGCCTGGGCGGGTTCGAGCTGATCGAGGCGGTCTACGGGGAGAATCTGCGCGCCCACCTGGCCAATCTGTGGGCCGACGCCGGACGTCCGGCCGAGGCCCTGGCCGAATTCGACGCTCTGCGCGAGGATTTTGGCGAGCTGCCGATCTTCCGCCACGCCCGGGCCTCGGTGCTGCACGACCTGGAGCGCTACGCCGAAGCTGAGGCCGAATATGTCTCTGCCGCCACGGCCCTGGCCGAGGAGGAGCGCGTCGCGTCCGACGAGACCACCGATTATCCGGCCGTAAGCGCTTATCTGGAGGCCCGCCGGGTCGAGGCCCGCAACCGCCGGCCTTTCGGTGGCTTTCGCCCCATGCACCTGCACTCGCTGCACGAGTTGCAGGCGTAGATCCGGCCGGCACAGGAATAAAGGTTTTGGCCGCGAACGGCTGCTTACATTACACCCCAGGCGTATATATAATTACGTGCGACCCGCCGATCCGGTTCGAGCGCCGGCCGGCTTCAGCCTAGGACCAGCCCATGGTTTTCGCCATTCCGCCCCTGATCTCGGGGGGCGTCATGCTCAGCTACCGGTGCACCAACGCCTGCCGACATTGCCTCTATCGCTGTTCCCCGGCCGCCCCGGCCGATTTCATGAGCGAGTCGCGGTTGGACCAGGTCTTCGCCGCTCTGGCGGCCGAACCCCGCTTGCACGGCGTGCACCTGGCCGGCGGCGAGGCGACCCTGGATTGGGACCGGTTGGAGGCGGCCCTGGCCGCGGCCCGTCGGCACGGGGTGGCGATCGATTATCTGGAGACCAACGGCTACTGGTGCACCGACGCCGAAGCCGCCCGGCAGGGATTCCGGCGGTTGCGCGCGGCCGGCCTGAACGCCGTGCTGTTGAGCGCCTCGCTCTTTCATCTGGAATTCATCCCCTTTGTCCGCACCCGGCTGGCCGTGGCCGCGGCGCGCGAAGCGCTGGGCGCGGGCAACGTGATCGTCTGGACGCCGGACGTGTATCAGCTGATCGCCGGCAGCGGGCTGGACGAAAACCGGGTCTATCCGCTGCGGGACTCCTGCTCGGCCCTGGGGCTGCACCCGGAGCGCGGCGACCTCTGGCGGCTGCACAGCTATCTGACCCCCGGCGGACGGGCGGCCGAAGTGCTGGGCGAGGGACTGCCGCGGCGGCCGGCCCGCGCTTTCGCCGGCGAAGCCTGCGTTCAAACCCTGACCAGCGTGGGGCATTTCCATGTCGACCCGGAGGGCAACCTGTTTACCGGCAAATGCCCCGGGCTGGCCGCCGCCACGGTCGAGGATTTTCATCCGGCCTTGAACCACGAGAATGCGCCGCTGACGCTCATCTTGGCCGAGCAGGGGCCAGTGGGCTTGTTGGAGCTGGCCGAACGCGAAGCCGGATTTGCGCCCGATCCGGCCGGCTATATCGGCAAGTGCCAGCTGTGCCTGGCGGTACGTTGCGCCCTGTTCGAAACTGGGAAATTCCATGAATTACGCGGGCAGGGCTTTTACCAATGAACTTTTTGACTTTTGTCTCGTTTAGTAACGTATACCCATTTATCCCAGTATATGTTGCCGCTAAGGCCTAGCCGGCCAAAAAATAGTGCTCCGGGGTGAAAAAAGTGCTACCGCGGCCACGTTCGCCAGTGGGTTTTTGATTTGACCTGGTTTCTGATTGCCGTAAAAATCTGGTAGTAGTCATCATAAATATTTTTACATTTGTCGAATCGGGTCGAAGGGGATGCGATGCCCAAGTTGAAAGTCATTCAAGGCGAACACGAAGGCAAGGAATTTCCACTCGGGGCCAAACCTCTGATCATCGGGCGGCGTGAGTCCAACGCGGTCGTGTTGCAACACGCCAAGGTCAGCCGGGCCCACGCCGAGGTCGGGCTGAAGGACGGCCGCGGTTATGTGCGCGATCTGAAGAGCTCCAACGGCACCTACGTCAACAGCCTCAAGCTGCCGGCCGACAAGCCCCGTCCCCTGCTGCCCGGCGACGAACTGCGCGTCGGCGGCACGATCCTGCGTTACTTCAGCGGCGATGCCGCCTTGCCGTCGGTCGAGATCCCCGGCCACGAAGTTCTGGAGGTGGTGGCCGAAGGCGGCATGGGCACCATCTTCCGCGGCCGCCAGCTCTCCATGGATCGCGAGGTGGCCGTCAAGATCCTCAACCCCGAATACTCGGACCGCAAGGAATTCGTCACCCGCTTCATCCAGGAGGCCCGCTCGGCCGGCAAGCTCAACCATCCCAACATCATCCAGGTCCACACGGTCGGCAAGGCCGGCGAGAACGTCTATTACTTCACGATGGAGATGATCAAGGGCGCCAACCTGGCCCAGCGGCTGGCCGATCGCAGCGGGCTGACCCCCGAGGTCATCCTCGACGCGGCCCTCAAGGTGACCGACGCGCTCGACTACGCCCACGAACGCGGCGTCATCCACCGCGACGTCAAGCCCGACAACATCGTGATCTCCGACACCGGCGAGGTGAAGCTGGCCGATCTGGGCATCGCCAAGATCTTCGAACTGGAGGCCGAGTTCGGCGACCGCGGCAAGGTGCTGGGCACCCCCCATTACATGAGCCCCGAGCAGGCCGCGGGCAAACCCGTCGACGGGCGCAGCGACCTCTACTCCCTGGGCGCCACCCTGTACCACGTCCTGAGCGGCAATCCCGTCTTCGATGCCGAGCAATCCGACGAGGTGATGGCCATGCACCTCAAGGCCGAGTACAAGCCGCTGGCCCAGGTCTCGCCCGAGACGCCCGCAGCGCTCTGCGCGGTGGTCGACAAGCTGCTGGCCCGCAATCCGGCCGACCGCTACCAGACCGCCGGCGATGTGCGCGAGGCCCTGCTGGCGGCCCGCGCCAAGCTGCACGAAAAACCGGCCGCCGGCCCTGCGACGGCGGCCGCCGCCACGCCTGCCGCCCTGCCCACCGGCAAGGCCGCGCCCATCTCGACCAAGCACAAGACGCGCGAAGAAAGTGCGGGGTTGGCGCTGCCCTTCAAGCTCCTGATCGGCGTGGCCGTGGCCCTGGTCCTGATGATCCTGCTCCTGTTCTTGGGCGGGGGCAAGAAGGAGAAGATCAAGACCGGCCCCACCGCGGCCGAACTGCTCGCCGAAGCCGAAGAGGTGGCCGCCAAGGGCGATCTGCTCGGCGCGCAGGAGAAGTTCCAGCTGGTCGTCGCCAAGTTCCCCGACGACGTGGTCACCGTCACCACCGCCCGCCAGCGGGCCAACCAGCTGGCCGAGATGATCAAGCGCCAGGAGCAGGAAAAGGGCGTGGGCGCCGAGTGGGCCAAGTACGAGCAGCTCAAGCAGCGGCGCGCCGGCCTGACGGAACTCCGTCGCGCCTTGGAGGGCATCAAGCAGTCCTATCCCGACCAGGCCAAGCGCGTGGAAGGCGAACTCGAGGGGGTCAACGAGAAGGCGCACACCGATTTTCTGGACATGCGCCGCGCCGCCGAGCAGGCCGGACTCGAGCGCAATTTCGACAAGGCCCTCAATCTGGTGGCCGACTTCCGCCGCCGCAATCCCGGGCACCCCGAGGAGAGCGCGGTCCGCAGCCTGGAAAGCAAACTGCGCGCCGACGCCGACAAGCAGTACTACGAATGGGAGAAAGAGGTCACCAAGACCATCAACAGCGACCGGTTCGGCGCGGCCGAGAAGGACCTCGCCGAGTTCTCGACCAAGGTCGTCTATCGGGGCAACTATTACCGCGTGCAGCGGATCAAGAGCTCGCTGGACGCCAAACTGAGCGCCCGCTTCCGCGAGGTCGAAACCGCGGCCAAGCAGGCCCTGAAGACCTTCCAATTCGAAGAAGCGCTGAATGCGGTGGGCAAGCAGCGGCTGGTGCTGGGCGGGACCACCTACGAGAAGCGGCTGGCCGACCTGGAGGCCTCGCTCCAGGCCATCCGCAAGCTCCACCAGAACGTCATCGAACGGGCCAACAAGGCCGAGCCCTGGCCGTTGCCGGCGACCCTGAAGTTCGAGAGCCTGGAGAAGGCCAAGGATCTGAAGGCCGTGGGCGCCAACAAGGAAGCGCTGCTGCTCAAGAGCGGCGAGGTGTTGACGGCGGTCAAATGGGACAAGCTGACCCCCGCCCAGATCAAGCTGATCTACGAGCAGTACACCCCGGCCACCGAAGCCGCCGACCGCCAGGCGATCAACGAATACGCGCGTCTGCTGCGCTGAGTGCGCACACCGCGATAAAATTCAGGGGGGAGACTTTCATTAAAGAAAGTCTCCCCCCTGCCCTTCCCGGCAAAGAATTTTTCGGCCTGCTGCTCGCCGCTTCGTCATTCCCCAACGCCTGCCGGCGCAAAATTGATGGGAGTTTTTGGGAAGGGTCCGGGGAACCTTTTTTGCAAAAAAGGTTCCCCGGAATCGGCCCTTATACTTTGGAATCGGCATTACGTCGGCCGGGTCGGGAAACGCAGCCAGCATCGTTGGCGGGGCGCATCCGGCAGGCGTTCGGCCAGTTCGCGGTAGTTCCCGCCATAGATTTCGGCCGCTTGAAGCAGCAATGGCAAACCCAGCCGGCGGTCGAATTCGTCGATCTGCGGATGCGGCCAAGGTCGGCCTTCCACCGCAAAGGGAACTAGAAAATCCAGCCCGGCCCGGAGGGCGCTTGGCCCGCCGACTTCGGCCGTCCACAGCTCCAGCCCCGCTTCGGCCGCGGCCGCAGCCAGTTCGTACCAACCGGTCAGATTCAGAATGCTGTAGAACAGCGATCGCGTGCGCGCCAGCTCGTGCGGCTGCCCTCCGTCGGCGGCGAACTGCTCCGGCAACCGACCCCGGGCCGATTCCAAAACGACGCAAGCCGCGGCCCGATCCCCGCAGAACAGGGCGAAGCGCGCCGCCTGCACGTCATACCAGGTCCCGTGATTGTTCCGCTCCCCGCGCTCATCCCGTCCCAGCCGGCTATGGGCCAGCCATTGCCGATAGGCTTCGAACCAGGCGCACAGGCCTGACGCATCCGCCGCGCTCAATCCCCCGTCGACGATCAGCAATTCGATGGCCGTGACGACCTTCAGCAGGTGCCGGGTTTCGATGATGCCCAGGCCGCGACCGTCGGTGGTTCCGGGAATGGCCTGGCCGTGCTCCAGATACGGATGCATGCGCGTGTCGGGGTCCAGAAACCAAACTTGCAGGAGGCGGCCGGCCCGGGCCGCGCAGTCCCGGCGGTCCAGGAAGAACGCCGCCCAGGCCAGAATTTCGACGGTTTCGGCAAAATTCTCCAGCCGGACCCGGTCGGTGGCCCCGGTGCGGCAGGCCGGGTTAACCTCGCCGTCGCGACGGATGTAGGGCCGGCCGTCCGGCCGGGCGGGATCGGGCCACCAATAGGGCGCATAGCTCAGGTAATCGTGCTTGTCGCCGCTGGGCGGGGTCAGTTCTTTGTCGGTCACGCTGAACGGTCCCTGGGACAAGGCCGCTTCCGCCGTTTCGGCCAGCGCTTCCAACGCCGGAGCGTAGGCCGCTGCATTGGCTTTGGCGATTACGAAAGGATCGAGGTTCATCTCTACTCCTTTACGAAAAATCCAGGGGGAGACTTTCTTTATAAAGAAAGTCTCCCCCTGACCCCCGTCAAAGAAATTTTCATCCTGCTGTCGCTCCATCGGCGCCGCTTCATCTATTCGGCCGGTTCAGGTGGGCGAGTGGTGCGAATAGGGTAGACGTAGAAGTCGTCCATCTGAACGCTCGAAACGGCAAAGCCGGATGAGAGTTTTTTTGAGGGGGGCCGGGGGAAACTTTTTTGTAAAAAAGTTCCCCCCGGAAATTGGGTCACTCCGCCCTCGCCAGCAGCACCGCCTGCCGTCCCGCCAACCGGGTCGGCGCGGCCCCCGCCGCGGCCGTTCCCTGGCTTGATAGAAGCCGCCACCGGCCAGGCAGATCGAACCGGCACTCCACCTCGGCCGGGCCGAAGTTCCAGAGCAGGACATATTCCTTTCCGTCCAAACCGGTCACCTGCAAGGCGCGCAGCGCGGCCTGACCGTCGTCCAGCCGCCGGCCGGGCCGACTTTCGGCCCAGGTCCGAATGCGAGCGGCAGGCAGGCCGCTGACGAACGCGCCGGCGCTATCGAACAGGACTTCACCGGCCGCGGCGCGGAAAGGTCCGCGCCAGCCCCAGCAGAGCGTATCGGTGAGAATGCTGCCTTCGGGCTTGCCGCGGGGGGCGCCGGTCTGACGCAGGGTCCAGGTCTGAGCGCCGTACAGACCCACGCCGGCCAGACGGTCGTCCACGCAGAACCAGGGCGAGTTCAGCTCCCGCCCGGTGGCTTCGCCGCAATGCTGGGCCAGGCTGAGGTCGCCGGCCGCCGTGACGTAACGCCGCTGGCGACCGTTCCACAGGTCGTTGGGCACTTCCAGCGTCAGGCCGCAGCACTCCTTCAGGTAGGCGCAGAGCTGATTCATCCGGCCGAATTCCATGACCACCATGGTGTGCCCGTCGGGCAATGCCGCAGCCAGGAGTTGGTGGCGGGCCGCCTCCGGAGTGGACCAGCCTTCATCCAATTTGAGGTCCGCGCCTTCCTTCAGTTCGCCCCAGGTCAGAAAGCCGCCGGGGAAGGATTCGACCTGGTGGAATTCCTTGATCCGTTGCTTCTCGCTCTTGCCCTGAAAGATGGGGCGCGAGGTCAGATTGCATTCCCATTCGGCCAGGTCGCCCCGGTCCGGCGGCAGGCAGAGGCCCATCGCCGCCCCGGCCGCCGGCCGCCAGCAGAAGCTGGCCAAACGGTGCGGATCGCGCCGGACGACCGCGCCTTGTTCCGGCTCGGCCCAGTCGCCCTCGACCGGGCCGAACTTTCCGCCGGCCGGGCGCAGGGCCTGCGGCCGCCAGCTCAGCCAGTCGGCGGCCATGGCCAGGACCGCGGCCTTGTCGCCCTCCAGGCGGGTGTAGTAGTAGGCGCTTTCGGCTTCAAGCCGGCTCAGGCGCGCCGAGAGGAAGGCGCCGCCGGTCGACGCGTCCTGGTCCACGCCCAGCAGGCGGATGGCTCCGGGCAGGGCCGCGGCCGCGTAGTCGTCGCCCAGATAATCGGCGGCGAAGATCAGGGCCGGGATCAGATAGTCCTGGCAGTAGGTGTAGCGGGTGCGGGTGTCGCCGCCGATCCGGGCCAGCCGGCCGTCGGCGCAGACCAGGCGGCGCAGATTGGCCCAGAGGTCGGCGACGTGGTGGTACAGGCTTTCGGGCGGAGTCTGACCTTCGCGCAGCAGGGAGTAGTGGAGCATGGCGATGTTGCTGACGCAGATGACCATGTAGCCCACGTTCAGATAGGCGTGGTGATCGAGCGAGTAGTGGGGGAAGTAGTTGGCCCCGACGTGCCACTCGCCGAGCGGCCGGCCGGAGATGAGGCGGGGGTCGGCCGCGTCGGCGGCCACGGAGATGCCGTTTAAAAGAAATCGGTGCGCCTTTTCACGCCAGCGCTCGACGTCCGGATGGGTAGGATTGGCCAAGGCCGCACGCCAGAGGATCGCGCCGTTCCAGATGTTCGATTCCGGCTTGTTGTGGCCGCTGTGGCCCCAAGGGTCGCCGTAGACGTTATCGCTCAGTTGAAAATCCGCCTCGGCCGCCAGCAGCCGGGCGTAGGTGGCGCGGTCGGCCGCCGGCAATTTTTCGCCCAGCAGTTCCAGGGCATGGGCCCAGCGCTCGATTCCCAGGGCCGAGATCCAGGTGCGCCCCCACTGGCTGCCGTCGGCGCAATGCGCGGAACCGGTCTTATGGCTGGCCAGGCTGTAGCGCAAGGCGGCCAGGCCGCGTTCGGCGGCCCGCGCCCGCACATCGGGGGCCACGACCTGGGCCGCACGCGGATGGACGGCCAGCGTGCTCATGGCGGCGGCGTATTTCTGATTGGTCTGCACGCCCCAGGTGTTGTAGCCGGTGCCGAAATAGCCGGTGCCGGCCGGTTCGGCCGGCTGCCAGTATTTCTCAGCGAACTCGCTCCACCGCGCCAGGCGGGTCAGGCACTCGTCGATCAGGACTTGGGCTTGCGGTTGCGACATTTGTTTCTCCTCGGTCAGACCGGTTCCGGTCGGGTTGGCGCTCCAGGTCAGGACACAGAGAACCGCTATTTTCCGGGACAACATGCGTAGACTCCTCGTCGGGGGCCAAAAACGGCAGTCGATATGAACGGCGTTTGGTTTCGGAGTGTAATCATGATTTCACTCTATCTCCTTCCCCCGGGCTTGACAAGCGCGCCGGTAGCTGAAAAATATGCGTTAGTTGCTATTTTAGCGGGTAACGCCCTATAAAGCCCCCGACATGTCCGAAACCGCCTTTGCCTTTGTCCGCCGCACCCTGGCCCGGTTGGAGACGACTTTGGGCGTCTCGATCACGGTCATCGACCATGCCGGCGTCTTCCGCTCGCCGACCGGCGCGCCCTGTCTGGGGGCGGACTGGCAGAGCCACCGCAAGAATCCGCTCTGCCGCCTGGGGTTCGACCGGCGCTGCATCGCTCATTGCCGCCACGCGGTCGGGGCCCGGGGGGAACGGGAGCGGGCGCCCTTCGTCACCCGCTGCTGGAAAGGGGTGCGCGAAGTCGCGGTTCCTTTGTTTCATGAAGACCTGTTTCTGGGCACCCTCTTCGCCGGCCAATGGCGGGAAGCCAGACTGCCGGCGGGGGGCAGGAAACTGCCGCCCGGCTGGGCCGAGGCCTACCTCGCCCGGTTGGTTCTCGACGAAAAAGCGGCGGCCGGATTGGGGGAGCTGCTGACCGTCTTTGCCGAGGGCTTGCTCAAGCGGCTGGCAAGCGTAATCACCGCCAGCGGGGGCGGCGGCGGCCGGCGCGGCGAGATCCGGCGGTTCATCCATTTCCAGGCCGGCCGGCCGGCCGGCCTGGCCGACCTGGCCGCCGCGCTGCACCTGAGTCCCGGTCGGACCAGCCACCTGGTCCGGGAACTGTTCGGCGTCAGCCTGAAGGAACTGCTCATCCGCGAGCGGGTGAATGCGGCCAAGGCGCTGCTCTTGGCCACGGATCTGCCGGTGGGGGAGGTCGCCCGCCGGGCCGGCTGGAACGACGCCAGCCGTTTCTGCCGTTTGTTCAAGCAGGCCACGGGCCTGACCCCGGCCCGGTTTCGCCGCACCGGTTCCGGCTGACCTATTCCGCCCTGCCCCCCCCGTTTGCATCACCGCGTAACCCGGGTTTCCCCCAATATTCCACTAATCTGAATGTTATTCGCTTCTAGTTTGCGAAGCCCGGTGTTTCCGGCTTAGAGTGGGTTATTGATTTTAGAGGCGGCGCCGGACGGGCGGGAGAAAACCGCTTCGCCGGCCTGATTCGGAAACGCGCTGCGCGAACGGACGGGAAAGGAGAAATGATGGTACGTCTCTGGAAACGCCTGGGCATTGGAGTCAAGCTGGCTTTCAGCGCCGGATTGCTGCTGGTGCCGTTTGCGATCCTGGCCTATCTCTGGGGATCGGCGGAGATCGAGCACATGGAGTTCTCCCGCCAGGAGCAGGACGGGACCGCCTATCTGCGGCCGCTGGTCAAGCTGCTCAAATATGTGCCCGAACACGCCTATGCGGCGGGGCAGGCGCGGGAGGCCTTGGGCCGGGAGGTCGACGCGGCCTGGACCGAGTTGATCCAGGTCGACCGCCGGCTGGGCGCAGAATTGCGCATGGACCGCGCCCAGTTGGAAAAGGACCAAATGCCCGGGTTGCAGGCCGAGAAATTGCAGGCCGACTGGCGCGAACTGGGCACCGGTGCGTTTTCCGAAACGGGGCGCGCCGAACGTTACGTCGCTCTGGCCGGACGCCTCGCCGAAGCGGTCACCCGAGTCGGCGACACCTCCAATCTGATCCTGGACCCGGAACTGGACAGCTATTACCTGATGGACCTGCTGGTGCTGGCGCTGCCGGAAAACCTGACCGGCTTGAGCGAGATCCGCGATTTCGGAGTGCGGGTCCTGGCCAAGTCCGAACTTTCGGTCCAGGACAAATCCAAACTGTCGGTCGATCTCGACGAACTGGAACACCACGACCTGGGCTGGATCATGCAGAAGGACATGCAGTCCGTGCTGCGCAACGATCCGGATCCGAAAAATCATGGCCCCAGCCCTTCGCTGCAAGCCAATCTGCCGCCGGCGGCCGAAAAATATGCGGCCAGCGCCAAGGCGGCGATCAGGTTTTTCCGCCAGGTGATCGCCAGCGGACCTCAGCCCGGAGCCAACGAAGAATTCCAGCATCTGATCGACCAAGTGCGAAATGAAAACCTGCGGTTTTGGCAGACGGCGGTGCAGGAATTCGACGTGCTGGTCGACCGCCGGTTGGCGGACGCCCAGTCGACGATGTTCTGGACCGGGGCCGCCGCCTTTGCCGTCCTGTTGCTGGCGTTGGGGCTGGTGGTGCTGATCACGCTGGATCTGACCCAGGCCATGCGCCGCGGGGTGGAGTTCGCCGAAGCCATGCAGCGGGGCGATCTGGCCACCCGGCTCAATCTGGACCGGCAGGATGAGATCGGGGTTCTGACCCGTTCGCTGGACCTGGCGGCCGACGCGCTGGAGGCCAAGGCGCGACTGGCCGGCCAGGTGGCCGAAGGCGATCTGGCCGTAAAGGTGGAGTTGGCCTCCGAGCAGGACCGGCTGGGCCGGGCGCTCCAGGAGATGGGCCGCCGGCTGAACGACACGCTCGGGCAGGTGCGCCAGTCGGCCGACGAGGTGGATCTGGGCGCCGGCCAGATCGCCTCCGCCGGCCAGACCCTCTCCCAGGCCGCCACCGAGCAGGCCGCCTCGCTGGAGGAGGTCAGCGCCGCCCTCACCCAGATCGGCGGCCAGGCCCAGGCCAACGCCGAAAACGCCGCCACCGCTTCGACGCTGGCCGCCGAGGCCCGCGCGGCCGCCGATACCGGGCAGTCCGAAGTCTCCGGTCTGGTCGAGGCCATGACCGAGACCCGCGAGGCCAGCCAGCAGATCGCCAAGGTCGTCAAGCTGATCGACGACATCGCCTTCCAGACCAACCTGCTGGCCCTGAACGCCGCGGTCGAGGCCGCCCGGGCCGGCCGGCACGGCAAGGGGTTGGCCGGGCGCAGCGCCCGCGCGGCCAAGGAGACGGCCGAATTGATCGAGCTGACCGTCGCTAAGGTAGCCAGCGGCGTGGAGCGGACCGGGCGGACCCGCACGGCACTGGACGGGATCGTCTCCCGCTCCGGCAAGCTGGCCGACCTGCTGGGCGAGATCTCCGCCGCCTCGCGGGAGCAGGCCCAGGGCGTCGCCCAAATCGGCCAGGGTTTGAGCCAGCTGGAAACGACCACCCAGCAGAACACGGCCAGCGTGGAAGAGATCGCCGCCGGGGCCGAAGAACTGGCCGGCCAAGCCGCCCAGCTGCGCCAAATGCTCAGCCATTTCCAGCTGGCCGGCCAGGCCTGCACCGGGCCGGAAGCCGAAACCGCCGCCGAAGCGGAGTCGGCCGCCGCAGAGCAGGCGGCGGAGGAACCGCGGCGGACGCTGCGAATGCTCGAACCCGTACCGTTGGCCGCGCCGCTGCGGCTGCGGCACCTGCCGTCCAACCACGGCCGCCCGCGCAAGCTGGGTCATAGCGAGCCGGCAAATCGGCCGCAGCCGGCCCTGCTCGGAACCGGGGCCGAGACCGACTGAACGGCGCCGCCATCCGCTCAAACTCATTCGTCTCCCCCGCCCCCTCGGGTGATTGCCCGAGGGGGTTTATGCTGGCAGATGAAGCTTTACCTGAGTTCGGAAATGTCATATGAATAAAGGTTTGCCGCCAATGTTGCGAAAGGAACGTCGCCGATGCGGTTGGCGATGACCGATTTTCATTTGGACTGGGGCGGGCAGGCCTACCAGGCCTTGCTCCTGGGGCAGGCGCTGGCCGCGCGGGGGCATGCGGTCACGATCTTCGCCCCGCCGCAGAGCGTGTTGGCCGAGCGGGCCGCGGCCGCGGGCCTGGACGTCTGCCGCGACTGCCGTTTCGTCCGCGGTTTTCGGCCGCGCGCCTGGCGGGCCGACTGGTGCGCTTTTCGGCGGGCGGCGGCCGGGCGCGGGCTGGAGCTGGTTCACGCCCACGGTTCGCAGGACAACTGGCTGGCGGCCTTGGCGCGCCTGGCCGGCGGGCCGCGTTACGTTCTGGTGCGCACCAAGCACAATAGCTATGCGGTCCGCGGCCATCCCTTCAACCGCTGGCTTTACGGTCGGGCCGACCGGCGGGTGATCGCCGTGGCCGAGCCGATCCGGCAGGAGCTGCTGCGCGCCGGCGTGGCCCAGCCGGAACGGGTGACCACGATCCACGCCGGTCTGCCTGACGCCGTTCTCGCCGACGTTCCGCCCGGAGCCGCCGGAGCGGTCCGCGCCGAACTGGGCCTGCCGGCCGAGGCGAAGCTGATCGGCCTGGTCGGCCGGCTGGAGCCGGACAAGGGGCAGGAGATCCTGCTGCAAGCCCTGGCCCGGCTGCGGCGCGAACGGACCGACGTCCACGCCGTGCTGGTCGGCACGGGCGGCGACTATGACCGGCTCCTGCGGGTGCGGGCCGAACTGGGATTGGAGTCGGCCGCGCATTTCACCCTCTTCCGCCAGGACGTGGCCCGGCTGACGGCGGCCTTTTCCGTGGCCGTGCTGGCGGCCACGGGCTGCGACGCCTCCAGCACCGTGCTTAAGGAGGCGATGCTGCTGGGCGTGCCGGTGGTCGGGACGGACGTGGGCGGCACGCGCGAGATTCTGGCCGACGGCGCCTGCGGGCCGGTGGTCGGGCCGGGCGACGCCGCGGCTCTGGCGGCGGCTCTGGGCAGAGTTTTGGATGCGGCGGGCACGCCGGCCCTGGCGGCCCAGATCGAGCGGGCGCGGGGGCGGGTGCGCGCAGAATACGTCATGTCCGCGGTCGCGGCCCGCACCGAGGCCCTTTACCGCGAGTGCCTGGAGTAGGATGGAACGGCTGCGCATACTTCATCTGATGAGCGCGCGCTATTACGTGGGCGAGGCGGCGCGGGTGGTCGACCTGGTCCAGGGCGAACGCGAGCGCGGGCACGATTCGCGCCTGATCATCCGGGCCGGTTCGCCGGTGGCCCACGAGGCCGGCCGGCGGGGCCTACCCTATGCCGAGGCCACGCTGAGCGGAAAATTCGTGCCCTGGCACGACTATGCCGACGTGCGCCTGGTCAAGCGGCTGGTGGCCGAGCGCGACGTGGACGTGGTCCACGCCCATCGGGGCAAGGATCATTGGCTGGCGGCCTGGGCCCTGCTGGGCAAGCGGCGGCCGGTCCTGGTCCGCTCGCGGCACGTGGTCACCCCGATCCGGGACCATCTGCCCAACCGCTGGCTGTACGAGCGCGCCACGCGCGGCGTGATCGCGGTCTCCGACATCGTGCGGGCTCAGGTCGAACGGCTGCTGGCGGCCGGGCCGGAGCGGCTGCGGACGATTCGGGGCGGCGGCCGATTGGACCGTTTGGCGGGAAGCCGGCCGGAGGCGGTCGAAGCGCTGCGCCGGCGGCTGCATCTGGAGCCGGACCGGGTGATCCTGACCCTGCTGGCGCGGGTGGCGCCGATCAAAGGCCACGAGCATGTGCTCAGCGCACTGCCGGAGATCCTGGCGCGCCAACCGCGGGCGGTGGTGGTCTTCGCCTATTCGCGCCAGGGCGATTACCGCCGCCAGCTGGACGAGCAGGTCAACCGTCTGGGCTTGCGCGAGGCGGTGCGTTGGATCGGGCCCCAGGACGACCTGTCTCCGCTGCTGGCCCTGACCGACGTGGGCCTGATCGCCAGCGTGGGCTCCGAGGGCTGGAGCCGGGTGGCGGTCGAGTTCCAGGCGGCCGGCAAGCCGGTGGTGGCAACCACGGTGGGCAGCCTGCCGGAGATCATCTATGACGGTCAGAACGGATTCCTGGTGCCGCCGGCCGATCCGGCGGCAATGGCCGCGGCCGTCAACCGGTTGCTGGCCGATTCGGCCTTGCGCCTGCGTTTGGGCCAGGCCGCCCGGGCGGAGGCGGAGCAATACCACTATCTGCGCCTGACCGACGAGACGATCCAATTCTACCGCGATTTGCTGGCCTAAGCCGTTGCCTGCAGGTGAACTTTTTGCCCAAAGTTCCCCGTCCGCCGGCAAAAGGTTTCCTCCGCTTCTAGTTTCAATCCCGGCCATGAATAATCGCCGTGCCCGCCAATTCGCCCCGAATTGGCGGGCGTTCGAAATCCAGCCGCCCTGAAGTTAACTTTTTGAACGCTCAAAAAGATGAAACCAGGTGAGAGTTTTTTGGCGGAGCGGGAGATCTTTTATGCAAAAAGGGGACCTCGGAAACGTTCAGAATAAACCAGGATTGATATAAGGCCGACGGAGCGTTTTTAAAAGAGCTTGGGGGGAATCTGGCTGGCAAAAATATCCCCCAAGCTTGGCTTTGGCCCAAGTTCAGCGCTTGCCGACCGAGCCGGCCAGCCGCTGCGCGATCAGCTTGAGCTGGGCCTGGCAATAGTCGATATGCCCGGTGGTGCCGCATTCGCCCGGGTTCTGGGCGATGGATTGCCGGTCGCATTTTTGCGCCTCGAGGTAGCGGCGCGGGGCCAGCAGGCGGTGTCCATGCTTACCGGTGGTCCGCTTCCGGCCGGGCGTCGCGGGCCATCAGGTCGGCCACGGCCGCCCGCGGGTCCTTGCCCTCGTGCAGGACCAGGCAGACCTGTTCGATGATCGGCAGCTCCACCCCGGCCCGTCGGCCGAGTTCCCGGGCGGCCGCCGCCGCCGCCACGCCCTCGGCCACGGTTTCCTTTTCGGCCAGGATCTCGGCCAGCTTGCGCCCCTGGCCAAGAGCCAGGCCCACCGCGCGGTTGCGCCCGTAGGGCGAGACGCAGGTGGTGATCAGGTCGCCCAGGCCCGAGAGGCCGCTGAAGGTGCGCACCTCGCAGCCCAGGGCCGCGCCCAGCCGGGCGATTTCGGCCAGGCCGCGGGTGACCAGGGCCGAGAGGGCGTTGTCCCCCAGCTTCAGGCCCACGCAGATGCCCGCCGCCAGCGCCACCACGTTCTTGAGCGCTCCGCCCAGCTCCACGCCCGTCAGGTCGGCGGAGGTGTAGATGCGGAAGGTGTCGGTCATGAGCAGTTCCTGGGCCAGTCGGGCGAAGGCCGGGTCGGTCGAGGCCACGACCACGCTGGCCGGCAGGCCGCGGGCCACCTCCTCGGCGTGGCTGGGGCCGCTGAGCGCCGCCAGCGGCACCGGGCCCAGGATTTCGGCCAGGATCTGGCTGGGGCGCAGCAGGGTGTCGGGCTCGAGCCCCTTGGTCAGCGACACCACCCCCACCCCGGCCGGCAGGCGGCCGGCGGCGCGCCCCAGGACCGGGCGCAGGAAACGGGTGGGCACGGCCGAGACCACCAGGCTCGCGCCGGCGACCAGGGCTTCCAAGTCCGCTTCGAACCGGAGTTCGGGCGGCAGCTTCACGCCGGGCAGGAAGCGCGGATTTTCGCGCTCGCGCTCCATCCGGGCCAGATATTCCGGTTCGTGTCCCCAGAGGCGCACCGGGCGGCCGGCCGCACCGAGCGCCACGCCCAGGCCGGTGCCCCAGCCGCCGTCGCCGATGATGGCCAGATGCTTTGCGGATCGACTCATTCTTCTGCTCCTGGATTAGCAGTCCGTTGAAAAAGTCCGTCTCGACGCTTGATCCGGCGGCGCGGACGCGCGACTGCATTAAGAACCTCATAACTGCCGAGGTTTTTAAAGCCGCCTCGCGCGCCGCTCCTTGACTGAAGCGTCGAGCCGGCCTTTTTCAACGGACTGTTAGGGCCCTCAGTATATGCTCTGGCCTGAAAAAGGCAAACCCTGTTGAAGGCCGCCAGGACTCCCCGGCTTTGCGGCTTTGCGTCAGAGCCTGAGAAACCGTATAAAATACCGGGCTTGCCAGAAGGATGGAGACGCAAGGCGATGACGGCCGACCTGCCACAACTCAAGCCGCATCTGGCCGGGCGCTGCATGCGCGCGGCGCATCGCTTGCGCCAGCTCTTTCGTCCGGCGCGGCCGGCCGGGACCGCGCCGATTTCACCGGCGCCCGAAGTGGGGTTGCTGACCGAGGTGGCGCTTCCCGAACGGCTGCCGTCCGGTGAATTGACGGCCGTCTTCGCCGGGGTCGAGCAGTTTGCCGGCCTGGGGGTCTATGTTCACGGCAGCTGGGCCGACGACACCCGCACGCCGTTCTCCGACCTGGACGACCTGATCCTGGTGGAACGGGAGCGGATCCGCGACCCGCAGGCGCGCCGGGCGTTGGAAGAGTGGCTCAACCTGGTCGACCTGCGGTTCGCCCGGCTCGATCCGCTGCAACACCACGGCCACTGGCTGTTGTATGACGACCAGTTGGCGACCTATGACGAGTCGTACCTGCCGCTGTCGGTTTTGGATAACGCCGTTCGAATCGCGGGGCCGCAGCGGTTGAGCGTGCGGATCGATCCGCTCAGAACTCGCGTCGGCCTGCGGCGAAATCTGGTGCAGACTTTGACTAATGTGGCCACGCTGTTCGCCCGATATTCGACCGGCCGGATAAATTGTTACGAAATGAAAGGCCTGATCGGCTCGTTTCTGCTTCTGCCGGCTTACGGCTTTCAGTTGCGCGGCGAGCGGATCGGCAAGCGGGAGGCCATCGAGCGCGCCGCCGAACTGCTGCCGCCGGCCGCTTTCGGCCTGCTGGCCAAGTGCAGCCGGATGCGGGCCGAGTGGGGCCGAGTCACAGCCCGGGCCGGCTGGCGACGGCTGCGCTGGGCGGCCGGCTGGTTCGACAACGGCATGCTGTGGCGAAAATTCGCCCGGCGCTTGGCGCCGCCCTTTCCGCGGGCGGAATTTCCGCCGCTGGAGCCGGACGAGGTGGAGGCCTTCACGCACGCGACGCGGGCCTGGAGCGGCCCGCCGGCGCCGAGGGGGGGAGGGGCCGCATGAAGCTGGACGACGACCTGCGGCGCGACCTGGCCGCGGCGGATTACGCCGCGACCGAGGCCGAATTTCTGGCGCTCTGCGCCGCCGGCGGGATTCCGGCCGGAGACGTGGCTTTTTTCGGGACCGTCTCGGCACCCGGGATCTCCGACATCGATGCGGCGGTGGTCGCTTCGGCCGAACAGATCCACCGGCTGCGGGAACGCTTTCGCGATTGGGTCCGCGCCTCCGCCACGCGGGCCTATCTCTTCTGGCACGAGCCGGTCTGGATTCTGGAGGATGTCCGGGGCGAGGCGGGATGCCTCCACAGCCTGGCGGAATTGCGGCCCGTGATTTCGGGCGGCCGGGCCGACGAGCTGCGGGTGGCCCCGGCGGACATGACGCCCGCGGAACGGGCGGCGCTTCATCTGGGCTGGTACGTCCTCCTGCTCAAAGTGTGGGGGCGCTGCGTGGAGCGGCCGACCCGCGGGCGGTCGGGTTGCGGTTGGCGCTGCTCGTCCATCGCAATCTCTTTTATTCGTTCAACTATTTCGGCGGCCGGGCTGACGGCGGCGCGCTGCTGACCAGCCAGGAGCTGCGCGCCCGCGCCCTGGCCCAAAGCGCCGAAGCGCTCGCGCCGGAACTGGCCCTTGGGCTGGAACGCCTGCGGACCGCCGCCGACGCGGCGTTCGATAGGGCCGGGGGGGAGTGGGCCGGCCCGGCCGGCGGCCGGCTGTGGCTGGGCGGCTACCTCTACGAATGCGCCGCCCGGACCGAGGTCCGCCCGGGACGCTGGCTGACGGCGGTCCGGTTGAACCCGGCGGCGTTCGGACTATGCCGGGCGTATTTTTTCGGCGACGTAGCCCACCCGGACTGGGGGGGATACGTGCGCCGCTCGGCCGTCTGCACCTCGGCCTACCAGCGGGCGGGGCTGCCTTATCCATTCGTTCCGCCGCTGAGCCGGCCGCAGAATCGGCTCAAGGCGGCGGTGCTGGAGCGATTGAATCGTTGGTTAGGAGGTTGAGGTAATGGCCAGATACACCGCCCGGACGGCGGATCGGCACGAGCTCTACGAATCGGCCGTGCAATGCGTCGGAGCCGACATCGATTTCGCCGAACGGATCTACCGCCACGCGCACGGCCGGCGGCCGGCGTTTATCCGCGAGGACTTCTGCGGCACGGGCGCGGCCGCGGCCGAATTCGTCCGGCGGCGGCCGGGCAACCGGGCGCTGGCGGTCGACCTGGACACGGAGGTGCTGGCCTGGGGCCGGCAGCGGGCCGCGCTGCGAGCCGGGCCGGCCGCCGAGCGGATCGAATGGCTCCGGCAGGACGTCCGGACCGCCGCCGCGCCGGCCGAAATCGTGCTCGCGCTCAATTTCAGCTATTTCGTCTTCGCCACCCGGGCGGACCTGGGCGGTTATTTCGCCGCCGCCCGCCGGGCGCTGCAACCCGGCGGCATGCTGATCCTGGACATGTTCGGCGGCGCCCAGGCGCAGCTGCCCCAGGAGGAGCGGCGCAAGTGCGCGGGCTTCACCTATGTCTGGGAGCAGCACGCCTTCGACCCGCTCACCTTCCGGGCGGTCAATTACATCCACTTCGAGTTTCCGGACGGCACGCGCCTGCCCCGGGCCTTCCGCTACGATTGGCGGCTGTGGAACCTGCCCGAGGTGCGCGAGTTGCTGGCCGAGGCGGGTTTTGCCCGAACGGACGTCTATTGGGAGGGCTGGGAGGCCGACGGCCGCACCGGCAACGGACGCTTCCGCCGGGTGGAGCGGGCCGAGAATTGCGACACCTGGATCGCCTATCTGGTGGCGGCGCGGGACTGAGGCGCGGCCTCTAGCCGCGGCTGGGAGACCGCCGCGACCGAGAAGCGCCGCCAGAGGCGATAGGTGAAGAAATAGAAGAGCGGACGGATGCGGTGGGGCTGATGAGGCAGGCGGTTGCCGATCTCGTCGAGCACCAGGTGGCCGGCCGCGCCGGTGAAGACGGCCCAGAGCAGGGGCGAGCGCCAGCCGACGGCCGCGGCGGCCAGCAGGATCAGCCATTCGTAGGCGTGCAGGACGAAGACCACCCGCGGCCAGTCGCCCGTGTTGCCGGGCCGCAGGAATTCCTGGAGGGAGAGCGGCCGCCCCCCCCAAATCAGGAAATCGACCAGATGATCGAGGTCGATCAGGACCATGGCCGCAGAGGCCGCGGCGGCCAGGACCGGCCCGCCGCCGGCCAGATACAGCGGCACTCCCAATCCCGCCGCGGCCACGACATGACTTGATGGGCGCATCGCTTCCCTCCGACTTCCGGGTCGAGGAGGGGCGGCCGGACCACCCCGGACCTGATCCTAGGCGCTCGGAGTACCGTTTCAAGACCTTTGTCGGACGGGCGGCGGAGTGAGGAGAAATCAAGCCGCTCCACCGGCGAACAGGTTTGCATTTACAGCCTTTTGGTCCGCCCGCCTTGGCGTTCGCAAGCGCGAAGTCGTCTGAACCCAGACTGCCTTCCGACTTGGCTGCAGCTCATCACAACTGACCACGCAAAAGCGTGTGTTAAATTCCGAATCGGAGTTTCATTCAAAAAGCGGCGCGCGAGGCAGCGCCAAAAAGCTCGGTAATTTCGAGGTTTTTGGCAAGTTCGCGCAATTATGGCGCTGGCTCAAACGCCGAGACCAACGTTTCACACCCGAGCTAGGCCTGAAATTGCCCCGCCTAGCGCCGGCCGATTGCCGGGGAGACGCCCCTAGGCTTTGGCTTGAAGACCGCTGACCAGCAGATCATTGATTTCCGCCAGATTGCCGTCGAGAAAATCCAGCCGCTGCAACAGCCCTTCCAGCCGATCCAGCTCACGCTGGCAACCCAACCAAGCTTTTTCCAATTCGCCCAGCGTATGCGTGCGGATCTGGCACAATTGCCGCAGACTGCTTACCAATTCAGGCTCGGAGACGACCCGCTGGTGACGTCGGCAGATTTCCTGTCTCAGGCCGGCGGCAGGGGCTGCCGGGGCGGTGATAAATTCCTTTGGGGCGACAAGCGCTGCGCTTACGCCCGGCTGCCGGGCCAAGCTGCCGCAATCAGAACTCAGTGCCCCTTCTGCCGCCATTTCATCGATCGTCATGAATCACCCCCCTCTTTACGCACAAAGGCGAAGCCCGGACTCGGCCGGACAAATGATACATAGACTAGCATTATGATATCTCATAAACGATTATGTGTCAATTAAAATAGTATATCTCTTTTCGATATTTATGACATCTGGCCAGCCGCCGGAACGATTCGTGTAGGCCACAAATCCGGGGAATTTCGTTCGCGCCCTGTTTTGCTACCAAGTCAAACGATTGCGAACAGGAAGTTTAAGAATTTGAGGCGATACCTGAGTCTGACGGGCCGGTAGAGTAAAAATGGTAATCCTCGATTCCAGAAGCATCAAATTACCAAAAATCGCCCCAACAATACTAGATTAGCGCTGCCGCCAGGGACAATATAACCGTATGTTCAGGTGGCTGGCGGCCGGAAGAAAACGGAACCGTCCGGCGCCGGATGCGAAAACTTTGTTGGCGAAGACGAGAAAACCAAGGAGAGGGCAATGGCGGATCTGGGCGAAATTTCGGCAAAATTGCAGAAGGGCAAGGCCAAGGACGTGGTCGCGCTGGTCGAGGCGGCGCTCAAGGAAGGCGTGCCCGTCGATCAGGTTCTGGAGCAAGGTCTGATCGCCGGCATGAACGTGGTCGGCGAGAAGTTCAAGAACAACGAAATCTACGTGCCCGAAGTCCTGATCGCAGCCCGCGCCATGAACAAGGCGATGGAGATTCTCGAACCGCGGATGATCGCCGCCGGCATCGAATCCAAGGGCAAGGTTGTCATCGGCACGGTCAAGGGCGACCTCCACGACATCGGCAAGAACCTGGTGGCCATGATGTTCAAGGGCGCCGGATTTGAGGTGATCGATCTGGGCATCGACGTGGCTCCCGAGAAGTACGTCGCCACCGCCAAGGAGAAGGGCGCACAGCTGATCGCGCTCTCCGCCCTGCTCACCACGACGATGCCGGCCATGAAGGATGTGGTCCAGCAGGTCAAGGCCCAGGGCGTGGCCACCAAGGTCATGATCGGCGGAGCCCCCGTCACCCAGGCCTATTGTGATGAGATCGGGGCCAATGGCTATGCGCCCGATGCCGCCAGCGCCGTGGATCTGGGACGCAAGCTGATCGCCTAACCCGCCCATAATCGACGCTTCCGCTAGAAGCCGGTGGCGCGGGGAATCCGCGCCACCGCCATTATGCGGACGCGAAGGGTACTGGCCGGCGGTGAAACTTGACGCCGGCGGCGGTTTTTGCGCAACGAAGGGGAGCTTTTCTGGGGGGCAATAAAACCTATTTGGCAAGCGCTTAAATGCTTGACAAATGTCGGGCGGGAGTTTATTAATAACCGCTCAAAACTTGAAGCTTTGGGTCGGTGCCCGAGAGGCCAAAGGGATCAGACTGTAAATCTGACGGCAAACGCCTACGGAGGTTCAAATCCTTCCCGGCCCACCACTTTCCAAAATAAGCCCTTCGGCGATTGCGTCGAAGGGCTTATTCCACTCTGGGCATAGAGTTACGCCGTCGAAGCCGCAGTTCAAAAGAAGAATTTCGAGGATTTCGCGCTTCACCTCCGGTTTGGCTTTAACATAAAGCCCCGGAAGATCTTGTAATAGTTCAAACGTCATCCGCCGCCAGATCCGCCGCATCGTCGTTTTCCAGCTCCAACAAGGCCATTTCCCGCCGGATCTCCTGGCAGCGCATGGTGCAGCCGTGCTTAACGGCCTCGAAATCCTCCTTGCCCAGCTGCGAGTCCACGAACTTGGTCAGCGCATTGGCCTTCCGGGCTTCCGCTTCCTGATACTGCCGCTGCAGCACGGCCAGCCGCTGCCGCTTGCTGCGGCCGCTGTCGAGGATATTGCTTCTCAGGATCTTCAGAAAGGCCTTGCGCGCCTCGCCGGAATCCCAACGCAGGGTCTCCAGCAGGGCGACGATCTTTTGCTCAAGCTCGGCTTCCGTGACGCGGGCCTTGGAATGTCCTTCAATCTGATTGTACCGTGAGCAGCGATAATAATGGTAGACCCGTTCGCCGCCTCCGGCCAGCTTCTTGTGCTTCTCCTCGCCGACAATCAACCCGCCGCACTCGGCGCAGGTGAACAGCCCGCCGGAGTAAGTAATCTCCCGCCGTTCATGCCGGCGGCGGCCGAGAATGCACTGGACTTTCTCGAATCGGGCCTTGCTGACCAGCGACTCATGAATTCCCGAATACTCCACGCCCTTATGCACTACCAAGCCTAAATACTGCCGATCCGTGAGAATGGTGTGCAGCTTGGAGCGGGGGAAGTCCGGTGTGTTCTCCGTATACGTTATCCCCTCCCCTTTGAGCCAGGCCTTGAAGCTGTCGAGGGTATATCGTCCGGTGGAGAATTCCTCGAACAGTCGCTTGACGATTTCTCCGTTGCGCGGATGGACGCAGATGGTAGCGCGCTTCTCCTTGCGGATGTTGTCATAGCCGTATGGAGCTTTGTGTTGAAATCGGCCTTCATTGGCGATGCAATGAAGCTTGCTGGCTTTGACCTTTTCGCTGGTTTGCGCGGATTGGAACTCGTGGAATGCGCCGGTCGTGTTGAAGATAAGCTTTCCGACCGCGCTATCCACAGTTACGTATGGCTCAGTCACGAAGACAATCGGGATTTTGTGTTTCAGATGCAGAGCCGCAATCGTCATCCGGTCTTCGTCATTCCGACAGGATCGATCCGTGGAATAAAACAGAACTGCAGTCAGATCTTTTCCCTTAGTTTTGGCATAGTCGACCATCTCTCTGAACTTATGGCGGTCCTCAGGCTTGTAACCAGTCTCCGCCACTTGCCAAAGTCTTTCCAGTATGCCATTCTGTTGCGTCACATATTGGCGGATCGCTTCAGCTTGGGCGTCCAAGCTTACGCCTTCCTCGGCCTGAGCCTTGGTGGAGACGCGGCAGAAGCCAATATATTTCTTTTTGTTCATTGCTTAACCCCACGCAGAAGCACTCCAAGTCTCGTTAACCGCGCTATCGATTCCTGTGCTTCGGCTTGGCTGAGCTTAATTCGTCTCTGTGCGGCGTTCGAAATTCGGTTCAGAAAAGCGATTTATTTCCGTAGCGGAAT
>CAYMGG010000041.1:18378-24463 GCA_964389915.1 uncultured Planctomycetaceae bacterium | reverse complement strand
CGATTTCCTGCTCGATCATCCTTTGCAGCATGGGCACGCCCGAAGCGCCATAAGCGCAAGGACGAAACGCCAGCACCTCGTCGCCGGCGGGACTGCGCCAGCGGAAGAGGTTGGCGGGCAGCTTCATTTCCTGAGCCCCGGGACGGCAGAAGACATAGGCGTCGTGTCCGCTCTGGCGCAGGAAGGTGGGCAGCATGGCGCAGTGGCCGAAGGTGTCGACGTTGTAACCGACCGTGACCTTGATCCCCAAGCGCTGACGGAAATATTCGCCGCCCACCCGGGCCTGCTGGCGGAACGATTCGGCCGTGGGCAGATTGCAGTCCGGCTGCACCCACCATCCGTTCACCACGTGCCAGCGTCCCTGCTTGACGTGGCCGGCGATGCGCCGGAAGAGCGCCGGATCCAGACGCTCGACCTGATGGTGCACCCAAGCCTCGCCGCGCGTCACCTTCAGCTCGGGATATTCGTCCAGCAGATCGCAGGCCGTGCGGCAGGTCGCCAGCGCCTCGTCCACGCCGGCCGCCCAGGTCCAGAGCCAGGCCGGATCGAGATGGGCGTTGCCGATCAGATGCACCACCAGGGTGCGTCGCGGCATGGCCATCGGGTTTCTCCTCAACATTTAAAGGTATTTAAATATATAACCATATATAGCCCATCAAATCGCCCTTTGCAAAGGTCAAGCGCCGATTTTATGCAGAAAAGGCGGCGTCCGGCGGCCAGCCGCGAGAGAAGCGCCTGGGGCATCGTGTCCGCCGGCCGGGGGTCAATAGGTTTCCACGCGGCGGACCGGCCCCAGTTCGACCAACTCCACGCCGTCGTGCCAGACCGTGCCGCTGGCCCGGCGCAATTGCAGGGAGAACCAGAGGTTTTGAGAGCTTTCATCCGTGGTGAAGGTGAAGGTTCGACGCTGCCAGTCGAAGGTTCCCTTCGGCAGGTCGCCGGATTCGTGGCGAAATGTCCGGCGCGAATCCGGCCCGGACAAGTAGTAAAGCCTCAGGATGGGACCGCCCTCCGCGCCGGCGACGTTCTCGCTCTTGACCCCCCAGCGCAACTGGTATTGATAATTGGGGCGCACCGTCAACGCCGCATCCCGCCCGGCGAAATAGCTCGAGTCGTATTGGGCATAGCCGATGTCCGTGATGCGGGTGTTGACGATGCCCAGCGAGCATCGACCGTTGTGCCGGACCTGCTCGTCCCGGGCCAGCGTGCTTCCGCGCTAGCTGACCTGCCCTCCCGAATACGCTACCGGCGTAACGTTTAGCGTTTTCGGGTGGGGCAGGGCAGGCACGAATGGGAAAGCTTGTGGACTTCCGGGAATACGGCTTCCGGATTCCCAGACGAACGATTCTTTACGGCAGGACGACAGGGCCTTCCGCCCGCCGCCTGTCCGGCATCCGTAGGGTACCTCACGGATTCTCACTGAATCGACAACTCAAGGCACCATTCAGCCTTTCGCTGTTTCTCTATTGGACGAATTAAAACCTGGAATCCGCGTTGGGCCAACTTGCCCTCGGCAAAAGCTCCGGCTCTCGAAGGAGTATATTGATTGATCTGGACGACCTCTCCGGGAAAGAAAAAGATCCGCAGGGGAACAGAAGACGATACGATGCGAAGCTTGGCGCTGTGCCCTCCGGCGTTCCAGCAAAGCGTGTGGGCCTCCGGCAGATATGGCGGATCGCTGACGCGAAAACGGGCCTCGGGGAAGCACAAACCCTTGGTTTGAACTGAATCGTTAATATGCACCCGATCGCCTAGACACTCAACGGAACGCACGGCGTTTAGCACGCCTAGTTCCGGATCGTATCCGGCTCCGATCTCCATCCGCACTTGGTGCGGATTGCCCGCGTCAACTTCGAGCCTGAGCTGCGATAAGCGCAGGAAATCGGTATAGTCGTAGCCGAATGCATTCCAGATGCGGTCTTCGCCTTGGCCTTGGCCGTCGAAAGTGAGCGTGTTCTCGTAAGCGCCGGATTTGCGCCCTGTATATCCGGGCGCTATTAGCAGCGGCACGTCATTGATGGCCGCGAATATGGATCCGGCGTCGGGGTGAACGTGCCCCGGATCGCACCGATAGACCGGCTTGCCCTCCTTCAGCTTCAACGAGTGCCCCATCGGGGGGCCGCTTTTAGCCACGACGCGCAAAACCCCCTGCGGCAGTTGCGAATCGTGGGCCCAAACGCCAAAATCCGGGAAGTGATGCTGCGCGGGCATTGGCGGCTCCGGTTGGGTGCCGGCGGGGCATTCCCAAGCCAAGGCCCAGAACCCCTCGATCCAGCGAAAGCCACGCGCCAGTATCGCGTCGGCAACTTGTTTGTGCGACATGTCGCCGGTGGCGAGGGCGATGCGGTAGAGCATGTAGGCGCAATTCTGTATATCGACGTCGGTGCGCAGCCCTTCTCGCTGCCGGTATTCATCCCAGGAGGCGAAGGCGCAGTATTTCTCGCTGGAATTGGCGATCCAGAAGAAATCCTTTCCTTGCGGAAACATCATCCAATGCAGGAAATGTTGCAGCCGGGCGAAGCACGGAGCGGAAAAATGATTCTTTCCCATATGCCGCTGCCACAACTCCGCCATGCGCATGATCCACATGAAGGAATAGTAGGCGTACCCCAGCCCCTCGAAATAGAACCCATCGGTGCCAAGGCTGCCAATAATTAGCTCCACGAAAGGCGAGAGTTCGCGAATCCAGGTCTCCGTTTCGGGGCGCGTATGGCGCAGCGCAAACGCCGCGCACAAGAATCCGACAAAGGCCGTGAAAACGTGATTTTGGGTGAAGCGGTAAGTGTGCGGATCAGCCCGGTGGAAATATTCATAGCCAGCCAAGGCTTGCTTATATAGGCGCTCCTCGATGGCCAGGCGCAGGTCGCCGTCGATGTCGTTGGCGCACAGGTCATAGAACATCGCTACGGCATAGGCCATGTCGCCGAAGAACAGATCGGTATTGCCGTTGGCGCTGCCGGCCGGGCTGGGGGCGCCGCTGCTGCCCGTAAGCAACGCCCTCACCCACGCCGTGGCGTTATGGAGGTGCTTTTTATCTCCCGATAAGGCATAGGCCACGGCGTTTTCCGTGACGACCCAGACGGCGAATTTCAAATCTTCCGTCCGCACCCGCTCCCAGACTTTGCCATTGAAGCGCAGCACCTCGTACTCGTAGAAATCGGCCTGTTTGCCGGCGACGGTCTGGGGGGCAGGCTGAAAGAGAAACGACTCGTCGTAGCCTGGCCACCGGGTTTCGCCAAAACGCTTGCTCATGCGGGCGAGTTGCGGCTGGTCAAAGAACAGCATGTCCTGTGTCTCCTTTATCCGCGTTATGCATTAAATCCAGTGTCAACTCAGGTCGGGATTGATGTTTCGCGCAGGCCTCAGATCCAGGAGCGGCGAGCCGCTGCCAAGGCTTCCGAGAGCGGGGGGATATCCGGCTCCCAGAGTCTCTCCCATTCCAGGGAGACCGGGGTTTTCCACTCCCGGTCGCGCAGCCGGGCCAACAACGAAGGAATGGGGATGTCGCCTGTTCCGGGCAGGACGGTGTGCACCTGGCCGTTGGTTTGGTGGCTGTCCTTTACATGGATATGGACCACCGCGCCAGCCAGCAGGTGCAGGCTCTCATCCCACGATTCTTGGCCGCAGCGATAGGTATGATGCGCGTCCCACACGGTCGGAACCCTCTCGCCGCAGGCCTCATACAGTCTGGCCAGGTGGGCCGCGGACGAAAATCCGTCATGCGTTTCGACCGCCAGTTCGCAGGCTAGGCCATGCGCTTGCCGCCGCGTCCGCCATTCATTCATGGTGCGAGCGCAGTCGCGAATGGTTGAGGCCGACGGGGTCGGTGCATACTCGAACCCGCCAAACACCCGGCAATAGGGAATATTGAGCTCGTCGGCGATCCCTGCCAGTTCGACAAGTCTGGCGTAGTCTTCTTCCTGGGGGCAGGCCAGCGGAAATGAGGTGTCAAGCATCCGGATGATCCCCGAATCGCGCAGTTGCTGGTATTGCCGCGGCGTTTGTGCTTTGTACCGCCGCAAGTGGTCGACCAAATCGAGGGAGCCGGATATTGCCCGCAGTTCGATGGCCTGTATTTCAAATGCGCGGGCCAGATCAAGGATGCCGTTAAGGTCCAATTCCGGGCAGCCCAAGGAGGAGAAACACCACTGTAGTCGATCGGACGAGAAGCGCTTGGATTCCAGATTGATACTCATGCTAGACGTCCCTTCTGCCTGCTAAGTGCCGTTCCCCGCAAATAAGGGGGTAAACCTCTGCGGTCGCGGCCTCCGTCTCCCCCTCCCTCCGGGAGGGGGTTGGGGGGAGGGAGAGGGTCAGTTGCGCTCCAAACCTCCTCCCTCACCCGACCCTCCCCCGGAGGGGGAGGGAGAACCCGCGCGACAATTGCTCCCTTTATTATGGAGAGCAGTGCTATGCCAGCTCGGCCAAGAATTCTTGCCCGAAATCCTCTGTAACTCCGGGCAGGGCGATGAGCGCGGTAAAGCGGTGATGCTCGATCTGACCTTCGGGTCGGACCCGCAATACGTGCCAGGGCCGGCCGGTCTGCTGCGAGTCGATGCTGCGCCGCGCGGGCCGGATCAGTTCTGAAGCGACAACTTCTCCGGCGCCGGACAGCACAAGCCGGCAACCGGTGGGATGGACGTAGCGCCCGTCGCCGTCTCGGGTCCAGGGCTGATCCGATCCCCAGGAGATGGTCAGTTCGGCCGGAGTCCGGCAGCGGACCTCATCGACGATCACCAGGCCCTTGCCGTAAACGCCGATCACCGTCCGCCGCCATTTCGTCAGCGGCAGCGTGCGGGGGTAGTAGGGCTCCAGTTCCACCGCGGCCTTGGCCCAGCCGGGGCCGGCGGCGAGTTGCGCGCGGGGAGGCGCAAAATCGAACGGTGGCGGCGCCATCCAGACATGGCCGTCGTTGTGCTGACCCTGCCGGTCGACCAGCAGCACGTTGTGCTCCGCGCTGCGCTTGGCCCAGGTGTAACCCGTGTCGGCCAGCACCCACTGTCCGCCGCAATTCAGCAGGATGTTGCCGCTGTCCGGGTGGTGGTGCCCGTAGCTGTAGGTGTGGGTTTCCCGGCCGAACAACTGATAGCCGTGCGCCGGGCCGCTCAGGAAATAGGCCTTGGCTTCGGCGCCGAGGCCGAGGATCAGGCCGCCGCTGTCGCTCAGGTAGAGGGCCGACTCCTTCGGCCGGGCCGCGCAGCGGAAGTCGGCCTTCGCCAGTTCCGGAGCCCAGAGCGAGCTCCAGAAGTTGCCCAGCAGCTGGCCCTTGGCCAACGTCGGGGCCGGGTCACGGTAGAAGCGGGCGAGGACGGCTTCGACGGAGCGTCGGACGGGGTCGGCCGCGGGACGGCGGGCGTATTCCCACAGCGCCAGCGGCAGCATGACCGGGAACCCGCCGTCGCAGTCGTCGATGAAGAAGCCTTCGCTCTCCCCCTCCGGCAGGAGCGTCTCGACCACCGGCCAGTGCTTGGCCAGCCAGTTCTCGGGGATGAACGTTTCGCCGGTGAACTGTTGCAGGAGCATGAGCGAAGGCATCAGGCCGGTCAGCGCGAAGGGGATGTAGCCCAACCCCTCGTGATAGGAGCCATCCGGCGGCAGGGCGGCGGCAAAGCGGCGGAAGGCGGCCGCAGCGACGTCCAGCCAGACCCGGGCCTTGTCGTGGCGGTCGTGCAATGCCAAGCCGGCCAGCAGCAGGGTCTGGTGTCCGAAGTAGGCGTGATTCTGCGACACCGCCCCCGGCCAGGAACTGCGCGAGCGGACGACCCAATTGAACATCTCCTCCGCCTGGTAGGCGAGTTTGGCCTCCACCCGGGCGACCCGTTCCGGGCCCAGGCGCGGCGCGTGCCAATTCAAGGCCAGGCTCAACCCCAGCATGTTGAAGTCGGCGCTCAGATCGTTGTTGTGGTCGAGGCCGTCGGGATCCTCGGACGATCCCCAGAAGGGCAGGGCGACCAGCGCGTCAACCCAGCGCCGCAGTTGCTCGGCGTCATCCTCCCGGCCGCGGACCAGCAGTCGCAGGCCGAGGGCGGCCAGGTAGTCGCCGGCGAAGATCACGCTATCTTCGTATACCTCCTTGGTTCCCAGG
>CAYMGG010000041.1:8291-18368 GCA_964389915.1 uncultured Planctomycetaceae bacterium | reverse complement strand
CAGGTGGCGGCAGATGCGCTTTGCTTCTTCCGGGTTGCGGGGAGGGGCGGCGTGAGCGCAGTCATCGAGAATCTCGTCCAGCCGCCGCGACCAGGGGCTCTGGCCCCAGGTTCGGGCCAAGGCTTCGAGCCGCCGCTGGTCGAGCCAGAAGCGGTCTTCGGTCGTTTGAACGACCACCGGGCGGTCGCCCATAAAATCATCGAATCGCTCCAGAACGCACTCGTCCCAGCGGACCTCGGGCAGATCGGTCTTCAGCGCCAGCGTCACCTCCCGCCCGGATTCGAGGCGGAAACCGATCCGGCCGGTGAAGAGATTGGCCTCCAGCTCATGCGCCCGGGGGATGAAGACCCGCGCGCGGACCGGGCGCTGGGAATCCAACTGCATCTCGACCTGCGGCAGGAGGCATTCCCCCCACCGCGGCGCGAAGAAGGGCGCGTAATCCCAGGGGCCGGTACGGTAACCCAGCCAATCGAAATAAAGGGATTCGCGGTCGAAGGTCGGGGCCTGAAACCGGTAGGAGATTTCATAAAGCCCCGGTTCGAGCCGGCCCTGCCACCGCCGCCCGTCGGTTGCCGCCAGGATCTCTAGCCGCATGAGCCGCTCTCCTATCTGGGCCGGCCGGCGCCAAACTGGTCAGCGATGGTTCCGGCCGCCAGCGCAAACTGAAGGCTGTCGGACAACGAGGGCGAAAACTCCGCCCGGCCCTCGACCGCGTCAAGAAAGTGAGCTAGTTCGGCCACGGCGCCCTCGCGTTTTTCCACCGGCGCCTGGAGGTCGAGGCTCCGCTGGAGGACCGGCTTTCCCCGGTCGTGAATCCGAAGCTCCCGGAAGTAATCGGCCTGCACGCAGTAGTCGTCGCCGATGATATCGTAGGTTTCGCTCAAGCAGCCGCAGTTCGGGGCGATGAGGAACTCCGCCCCCGCGCCCTCGGCAAACTCCAACCGCGCCCAGCCGGAGGTCCGGCCGAAAGTGCCGACGGCCTCCACCCGCCGCGGCTGGCCCATGACGGCGAGGATAATGTCCAGAGCATGGATGGCAGTGGCCGTGAGAAAATCCGGATCGTGTCGGTCATGGCGGAGCATTGCCGCTCGCATAAAGCGCGGCGGCCGGCCGGCCGTATTGGTCTTCAGCCAAGCCAGCCCCTCGGCAATCATGGGCGCAAATCGGCGGTTGAGGGAGACCATGACCCGGGCGGCGGATTTGGTCGCCGCCGCCAGCACCTCGCCCGCCTCGCGGGCATCGACCCCGACCGGTTTCTCGATCAGCAGCGGCAGGCCGAAGGAGAGGAGATCGAGGCAGATGGCTTTGGTCCGCGCCGTCGGCGTCACGGCGATGAGCGCATCGGGACTCTCCGCCGCGATCATCTGTTTATAGTCGGTATAGGCGCGGGCAAAACCGAAACGCGCCCGGTAGTTCTCCGCCGCCGTTTGGTTCAGGTCGCAGACCGCAGTCAGATGCGCCCTGGATTGCAGCGCCTGACAAGCCGGCCCGTGATGTAGAGCCGAATGACTGCCGGCGCCAATGACCGCTAGCTTGATCATGTATCGTATCCTTCGCAAATGGGGTTATTCGTCGTCCCGAGGCAGGGGCTGACTGACCCGGCTGGGCAGGCGGCGACCGTTTCCTTCGTAGGCCTGCCGGCGGAATTCCTGCGGGCTCATCCGGTAAGTTTTTTGGAAGGCCAGCTTCAGGTTTTTCAGGGTTTTGAAGCCTGAACTCACGGCGATCTGGGTGATTTTTTCGCGCGAGGCGAAGAGTCGCTCCCTGGCCAGCCCTAAGCGGAGCTTACGCAGGTAGGTCAGGGGAGAGACCCCTTCCATCTCCTTTTTGAAAACGCGGCAGAAATGACAGGTCGTTACTCCGCAATGCGCGGCGACGTCTTTGACTCCGATCTCCTCGCGAAAGGACGCCTTCATGAACTCCAGCGCCGCGGCGACCAGGGCGGAGAGCGGTTCGCCGGAGGCCTCGACCACCGCATTCTCCATTTCGCCGGCAAGCAGAATAAGCAGTTCGGCCAACAGAAAGGCGGCCCGGATCAGGTTTGCGGGCTCACCCACAGTGGTTTCCGCCCAGGCTTTTTTTAGCAGCATTTCGGCATCGATTGCCTTCAGGGTTGGCAGTTTGATGACTGACGGCAGCAGTTGGCCAGTAAAGGCCGGCAGCATGAAGCGGCAGATAATACCCGTCAGCGGGGTTTTGCCGGTGGAGCAAGAATCATGCAACTCGCCCGGACTGATCAGGCAAATGGTTTGAGGCTCAATGGGATAGGATTGATTTAATAGATTTGCCGTCCCCGCTCCGCCGGTATAGAGAATGAGCTGATGCAGATTTGCGTGCAGGTGTTCGCCGTCCTGCTTTCCCGGCTGCGCTTCGAAGAGCTGCAAATGTTTGATAACCGGATGGCGTTCCTGCAAATACGCAAGAATTTCCTCTCCGGAACTATCTTTAATGCGGCGGCTAGTCATGAAGCTGGAATCCTCGTTTGTCGGGTCAAGACCGCATTAAAATTACACCCCCAAGCAAATAAAGCCAATAAAAAATCAAAAAAAGAGCATTTATTGGCAGAAAAAGCGCCTTATATTGATTAATAGTCGGAATATATTGACATTGCGATAATTGCGCTATGCTGATTGGCGGTCATGGCCAGGTGCGGTAGCGTTGCGCGGGCGAACAACCCAACATTTCGCGTGATTGGCGTCTACCGGTACAGGTGATATGCCGAGGCTTATCGTGTTGTCTTGTTGTGTGGGAGTAGGTGCAGGGTCACGAATGAGGTCAAAACCAAACCTGAGGTCTAAAAAACATAATATGCATAACGACAGCGTATTGGGAAATTTTATAAGTTTTATGGCATCGTCTCTTGGGGCAATAAATTTGCTTTATTATAGGTGGCGGGTTAGGTGAAAGTTAAATATTGGCGTTGATCGTCTTTCGCCGTGAGATTGAAAATGCGTTATTCTGGCCGCACAACCGCGAGGAAAAAAGAGCTTTTTAGTGTCGCCGAGCGCCAGCACGGATATTTCACATATAATCAGGCTATGACCCTAGGATATGTTTGCAGTAACCATCAATATCACCTTGCCAAAGGGCATTGGCTAAAGGTGCTAACCGGTCTTTTTCGTCTCCCCGGTTATTCCGATTCAATGGACTCAGAATATACAAAGTGGTGTCTGTGGAGTCGAAACCAGAAAGACCAACCCCAGGGAGTGATCAGCCACACCAGCGCGCTAGCCTATTTCGGTTTGGGGGAATATGATGCGGGAGAAGTTCACCTGACCGTTCCGTTGCGGTTTCGAAAAAGCTCACCTCGCCTAGTCCAGCTCCATAAGGCAACCTTGAGCCTGTCCGACCTTGAGCCGGCGAATGGGTTCATGATTACCTGCTTGCGAAAAACGCTCGTTGACCTGAAAGGTGACTTACTAGCAAGAAACATGTGGGACGCGGTAGCCAAGCAGGGATACTTTTCCGGCAAGCTATCCGGTGAAGAATATTGCCAACTTGGGTTCAGCCCGCAAATCGTCAAGACTCCGAGCCTGCTTTCGAAACCGCAGTCAAAACTTGAAGCGGATTCGATAGCTCGGCCCTTGACGGCTGCAAATATTGTCGACCCAAACGAACGAGTGGAACTTGCTGGCGGCGCGCCGCTGCTAAGGGAAAGGATTTACAAGATGATCGTGGCTCGAACAAGCGCCGCCGGCCCGGCCGCAAGTCGGCGGAACCAAGCCGGATTTACTTTGGTTGAGTTGCTGGTGGTTACGACGATTATCAGCTTGCTGGCCGCAATGTTGTTGCCGGCGCTGGAAAAATCGCTGAATGCGGCCAGGCAGATCAAGTGCAAGAATAATGTCCGGCAATTGGGGATTGTTTCCGGTTTGTATTCCGACGATTACGTCGAGTGGCTGCTGCCTAACGACTGGATCGGCCGCCTTAAGCCGTACGAGCTTACCTGGGAACTGCTGCATTGTCCGGCCGAAAGCCGCCTGACCATCGCGGGCGATTATGGAAGCGTAAACTACGGGATCAATGCCCCCTTCGTTTCCGGTTGGGCGGCGGATCACTGGTTGCTGCCGATGACGCGGCGCACGCAAATCGCCGCCTATAAACGGCAGGAAAATACGGTTTATTTTATCGACGCCATCCGCTACGGCGTGGCCCACGTGGGGGGAAGCTGGTGGCGCCAGGACTGGGGCGGCGCCCGGCATAACAACAACGTGCATGTATTATGGATAGATTCGCATGTCAGTTTCGCTGCGGTCGCGCGGTTGGCCGACCCCAATTCCGACGGCCTGGATGAAGATTGGTATTTCAAATGGCAGAATCCGAGTTTCTTGGACCCGCTGAACTAACCAATCGCTGAAATTGCCAGGGCGGGTTCCATCTGGCCGTCGGTCGATGACGCCGCCGGCTCAGCCTGCCGGTCCTTGTCTGGCTTTCGCTTTCGCGTGCGCCTCGCCCCAAGACTCTCTGCAAATCAGGAGTTCCCCATGCTTGCTTCGCCTCCCGCCCTGACTAAACGTGCCGGGACCGGACTTCAGCTTCTGGGGGTGCCGATCGTCCTATTCATATTTGCTCCGGGAGCGTATGCCCAATCGGCCTCTGAGGCCCAAATTTTGGCCCAATGGAAATTCGACCGCCTCGATCCGGAGGCTTGGCAATGCAATTCTCCCGCCGATGTGGAGATATCTTGCGCTCCGGAGCCGCGCCCCCCGGAAGGGGAGGCCAATCGAGCCTTGGCGGTCCGTATTCTGCGCGCTAATTCCAACCTGGAAATTTGCGGTCCGGAGTTTACGCTTTCGCCGGGCACCGAATTTGATCTGCGGCAACTCGAACTCGAATTGGCGATCCGGGCTGAAGGATTGAGCGACGGCTCCGTCCAGATACGCTTCCGTCAAAAGAGTCAGACCGGCGAAGCCTGGGTCTATTGCCGATCTCCCGGCCGCAACTGGGACCGCTTGGTCGACATGCCTGCGGCCCACGAGTGGAAGGACTGGGTGACGCTGAACAACGTCGGAACCATCGACACCCCGACGCTCAAGATTGCGCCGGTGATCATGATCAACGCCGGGGAGCGCGACATCGGCGGTAGGCTGCTGCTCGACGACTGGGGTTTGAAGTTGGCCAGCCGGCCCCGGCATCTGATCAAGCTGAAGGAAATTGACCACATCTTTTGCCGCGACCAAGTGGATTTCGACGTCGAATTTGCGCCTGGCCCAGGCATTGGCTCGGGGGCGGTGATAATTCGGGATGAATCCGGCAGCGAACTGGAGCGCATCCCGGCCACTCAAGGACGCGCCGAATGCCGGCTGCGGGAACCAGGCTTTTACACCATCGAAGCCGTCGGCGATTACGAGTCCGGGCGGAAGGTCAGCACCCAGGCCACGGCCGTGGTGACCGGCAATGAGTCGCCGGAAGCGCAGCGCGGCGAATCGCGGTACGGAATCTGCGTCTCCCAGGGCTCGATCGAATCGGCCTTCAAACTGGGGGCGCGCCTGAAATATGAATATTATCCTTGGCAGTCGATCAATTTGACCGCCGATTCGCAGCTGGAGGTGCCGCCGTTCAAGGAGCGGGACCGGCGTTTTCGGACCGCGCTGGCCGGAACGGGGCGGCTGCCGGATTGGCTGACCGGGAGGAACGGAGACGAGGGGCTGCGCCCGCCGCAGGATTGGGGCAGGTTTGAGGAGCTGGTCGAAACCTGGGCCCGCGGAATCGGCCCCGAAGACCGGCCGGAAACCATCACGGCGTTCAATGAAAGCGACGCCCACTGGCGGGGTAGTTTCGATGATTTCGTCCGTTTTCATCAGAGTTTCAACCGGGCGCTTAAGCGCGCCCTGCCGCAAACTCTGCTCTCTGGCCCCAATATGTACAGCATCCGAATGGACATTTTCAAAAAATACGCCGAAGCCGGAGCGCTCGACGGGCTTGACGCCATCATGATGCACGCATACGTCAACGCCACTCCGCCGGAAGGCGAGTTTATCGGCAAAGTCGAGCAGCTGCTCGCCTATCTGGCGGAGACCGGGCGCGGGCAGCTGCCGATCTATTTCACCGAATTCGGCTGGACGGTTCCCCCGGGAGACTGGCAGACGCCGGTGGACGAATTGACGCGCGCCCGCTATCTGGCCCGGGCGATGATTCTTCTGACGACTCACCGGCAAATAGCCGGCATCATTCCCTTTGTTCTCAGGTCGTCGTTCAGCGCTGCGGGCTACAGCCTCCTGGTTTACGACGGGCATCCGCGCTATGGTGCCAATCCCACCTTGGGGGCGTCGGTTTACGCCGCCGTGGTCCGCCAATTGGCCGGCGTCAGATCCGGCCGGTGGCTGCGCCTCTCCCCCACGCGGAACCTGTGTCTGTTCCCGGCGGGGGCGGATACCAAGCTTGCCCTTTGGGACACCGCCGGGCCCGGCCGGCAGGAACTGCCGCAACCTCCGGTCGAGGGCGCGGACATGACCGGGCGACCGCTGGGGCTGGGGGAGGCGCAGGTGCCGGTTTCGCCCAGCCCAGTTTATGTGCGGCTGCCCGGCCAGGAACTGCTCGATTCGGCCGACGGGACTGTCCAGAACTGCCTGCCTGGCGCCGTCATCGCCTTGGCCGCCGAGCGGGTGATCTTGGCGCCGCCGCTGACTTGGACCGGGCAGGATCTGATCGTGCCTACGGAGGCGCAGCCTGGCGAGTATGGACTTCTTGCCGGCCAGGGCCAAACCTGGCGTTTTGTGCCCCTGCGCGTCGAAGCGCCGCTGGTGGTGGATGCGCCGGACCTGCAGTGGACCGGCGGCAAAACCGCGGCTTTGCGCTTCACGCTCCACTCGCGCTGTCCGACTGTAGCCCAGGTGAAATTGACGGGGAATTTCACCGGCGGTCAGACGCAAACGACCGAAGTCGAGGTGCCGGCCCTGGGCACGGTTCAGGTCGAATTGGCGTTTACGGACCTGGAGCCGGGACAACGCTATCGGGGCGCGGCCACGGCCCAGTTGCTGACGCCGATAAATTGGCGGGTCGAAACGCCGCTGGACCTGACCCTGATCGCCTGCCCGCGACTGGCGCAGTCACCGGACGCGGAAACCTGGAGCCGGCTGCCGGTCGTCGATTTTTCCGGCTGGGAGCCGCTGCCGGCGCCCCTGCCGGCGGAGGATGCTTCGGCGCAGCTTCGCTTGGCCGCCAGTCCGGCCGGGCTTCATCTGCGCCTCACCGTCCGGGACGATCAACATTGCCAGGAAGCGCTTTGGAATCGCATGTGGAAAGAGGATTCCATCCAGGTGGCGTTTGATGTCGATGTCGACCGGGAATGGCAGCCCAATAACGTCGGCTTCGGTTTCAACGGACACCGCATCTTCGAATGGGGGTTGGCGTTGGCGCCGAACGACCGGACGAAGATTCAGGCTTGGCGCTTTCGCGCCGAGGCCCCCAATCGCAAAAGCGGGCCGGAATATGGGCTCAAAACCGAGATCGAGCGAGACGAGGCCGCACGCATCACGGACTATGGAGTCACCATTCCCTGGTCAAGTTTGGACTTGCCCGACATGCCCGCGCCGGGCAGTCGACTGGGATTCGCCTTGCTGGTGAACGACAAGGACACCGACCGGCCACGCCGCAGGCTGCAACTTTTCAGCGGCATCGCCCAGAGCAAAGATCCGGTCAATTACGGAAAGATCTGGCTTTTTTAAAACTTGGCTAGAGGTACTAGACAAGCATCTGCTGGGCGTTATTGCCGAAGCCCGCGCCCTCAGCGGACGTAATTTCGCCATTGTGCGTTGATGCGGATCATTCGTTGCGCCGGGAATAACTATTTCAGGCATTACAACTGAGGTTACCATTTCAGCGATATAACGGCTACATGGTTCCCGTGGGTTTTGGGAGCGTTTAGGGAGAAGGATGGAACCAAATCCCCACTCCCATCGCAGCCGCTGATGTACAAACGGTCACCTAGGATATACGCTTCTCGCACCCGTGCCGGATGTTCATAGGACCATAAAATGTTTCCCGAGTTTGGATCCAAGACGTCAAAAAATGTCTTCTGAGACGTGGTTTGATCTAAGAGGCTGAAAGAGCTGTTCACCCTCTGAAGGATCAAGTAGCTATTGCTGGGGATGGCGATTCCGTCAATTTGTTTCTTGGTCCAAAGCAAAGCGCCATCGCTGCTGCGGAATGCATGGGCCGTCTCTTCTATTCGCCCTGCATCCAAAGCGTTGTCAATATTGCCAACGAAGTCTTCAACTTCGATTCCCTCGGCGTTTTTCGTGACTGAGCGCAGGGCCTTTTTCATAGAGGCTTTTTGTCCCTGCGAATATTGAGTGGTCTTCAGTGAACCCAACAACACGCGGCCACAAGCCATGCCCGGCGAAGAGATATCTTCGTCTAGCTTCTTGCGCCACAATTCTTCCCCCTTGTTCAGCGTGTAGCACGCCAGGTCTGCGGAACTGGCAACGCAGAGATTAATGCCGTCGGATGATAGTTCGCTTTGGGCGAATAGAGGAATCTTGTAAATTGATTTGCCGTTGGAAGCGAACCCACAGGCCGCACCAGCGTGGACAATGGTCACTCCGCCCGAGAAAGTTATCATTTCGCGGAACTCATCTTCCAACGCGACTTCCCAGCGCAATTCGCCATTTTCGACGGAGAAGGCGGAGATTCGGGTTTTTTCGTCAAGTCCGACGTCCGCCGTCAACGCGTAGAGAGTTCCATCCGCCAATGCATTATAGGTTCCCTGCAATGCGGTAAATGGCTTTTCCCAAACGAGCTTCCCGGTTTCCTTTTCTAAGGCAAGCAGGGAAGTGCGGGGGGCGAGGTTAGGATGTTCTTCCTCGTTATCGCTCGCCTCGCTTAATACAGTTAAATCAATATTGGCCTGCATGATTACCAGAATGTACTTCGAGCCATCCGTCATGATTTTGATGATCGGGTCGGTTAGTCCTTGTTCCCACAGAATCTTTCCGCCCGGCGAGATGGCTAGAACTTTCTTCGTTTCTGTTCCGATATAGATTCGATCTTCGCGACGGCGCTCGCGGTGAAGGGCTCGTCCGAAGGGGACTCCAGGCGCCACTGAAGTTTTCCTTTCTGACTCACGCAAAGCGCGATTACATAAAGTGCCAGAATGGCTCCCAGTGCGGGCAATAACCTATGGGTCATGAGGCGAAGGTATTGTCCGATATTTGCCTGCATTCGATGCGTTTCTGCCTGTAATTGCTCCAATTCAGGATTCGCAGTCTCTTCTCGCTTGATAGCGCGGCACTCTTCACTACAGAAGTACCCAAATTCTTGCTGGCATTTGCGGCAAATCACCTTGCCGCAATGGCTGCATTTCGCGATAGCACGCTCGCCTTCGTGTCGTATACACTTTTCAATCACCTTGGCCATAGTCTATTCCCTGCGGCGTTGCCATAAAATAAAGGCGCTAAACTCCCGATATATTTGAGTCTAATATCATCGGGTTGTGTTTATAGAAATCTAAAGTTAAGAGCGCATAATTGTCTGAGTCAAGGCCAGGATAGCGGCCGCCATTTGCAGCTATTAAAGCGATATTCCCCGTGGGGTGAAAAGCAAGCCCTTAAAATAGATGCTAACATTCGATAGCTCCACAGTCAATGATCAAGCCCGTAAGCTGACTTGCTCTGCTTGGCGCGAATCCCGGGAATACAGCGCAGAATCGGGCCAAGCTGATGCTGCCAATAATCCCATTTGAGAAGCTGGAGTGTTATAATTCGGTTGAGGGTTGGAGATTTGCCTCGCGGCGCGTTATGCCGATTTGCGCAGGCCAGGTGATAGCTTCGCTGAGCCGTTGGATGGGCACGTTTCGATCTGGGCGACGAGAATGAAGTGGGTGCTCGGGTAGCAGACGGCGGAAAGCTTGCTGGCGTGATTGCTTTCGTTCACGCCATCACCTTTATACGGAAAAAGTCAAACCACAATTGTCGCAGGGCCATTCCGCCCCGCGTCTCTGGGCATGGCCAGAGACGCGGGGCGGATGCTGATTGGCTGGAATACAGGTTGGCCGCGCCCCCGTAGTAGCCCAAGCCGGGCGGCTCGGTCCGGGCGTAGGGGGCCGGTTCGGCCCGCACGGATGGCTTCGTGCGCCCG
>CAYMGG010000041.1:0-8281 GCA_964389915.1 uncultured Planctomycetaceae bacterium | reverse complement strand
CCAAAAAAAACACAATCAGATCAAATCGCTCCGTGATTAGGTCTCAGGATCACCCCGAACGGATGGATTCGATCTCCCGATACTTTCCGGGCGGAACGCCGATCTGCTCGCGAAATCTCTTCACAAAGTGGGCGCTGGTGGCGAACCCGCACTGAGCGGCGATTTGATATACGGTCAGCTCCGTGGCCAGCAGCAATCGTTTAGCGCGGTCCAGTCGCCGGGCTGTCAGATACTCCCCGAACCCTCCCCCCGTCATCTTCCCGGTCAGTTGCGAGATATAAGCCGGATTCAGCCCCCACTCGGCGGCCACCAGATTGCGGTCCAGCGATTCATGCAGATGATCCTCCAGCCAGCCGGTTAGGCGATTCCAGGTGGTGAAGGCTTTGCCCGCCCGACCGGAATCGGCGGGCCGGCATTCCTGTCGGGCGAGCTGCAGCAGCGCATAGGTCAGATCCAGGGCTCCGGCTGGTTCGGGCGCAAAAGCCAGCGCCTCGAGTGCATCCAGGGTTCGCCGCATAGCTTCGCCGTAGGGGCGGTTGGTATGGTGCAACTGGGCCGGAGCGATGATGCGCCGGCCCGGTTCACCGCGTTCGGATTCATAGAAAACCAGGCGCAGATAAGTTTCGCGCGGCACTAGGCAGAGGACGCTGTGCGGGTGGTCCCAGGAATTGGTTTCCCACGAATTGGCCAGGGCGAAAAAGGCTTCGCCCGGCCCCAGCCGCACCAAGGTGGGGCCTTTGGCCAAGGGGAGATAGATCTCTTTGTGCCCCGATAGCACGATATTCAGGCGCGGCCAGGGCTGATAAAAGGCCTGAGCGGCCGGGGCAGAATTGGCGCACCCGAAAGCCACGGAATGCAGGCTCCGGGCATTGATGATTTCGGTCAGTTTCTGACGGAAGAAAGCGGGCATTGCAGCTCCAGTTAAAAGCTAACCAATAGGATATATTACTAACTAATATCATATGGCTGGAGCAGAGCAAGAGGTTTATATTAATTGCATAACAACCCATTTAGTAAAAGGATAAAGGAATGACAGTCAAGTTCGCCGGGCATACCATGGGCACGCCAAAATGCGATATCAAACAAGCTATCCACCTTTTCCGCGAAATCGGCTATGACGGCATTGAAGTCCGAGTCTGTGCCGATGGACAGATCGACAGCGAAAAGCTGACCGACCAGGAAGCCGACGACTTACGCTTGACCGCCGAACGGGCCGGGTTGGAGTTCTGCTGCCTAACCTCCTATTACAAGGATTTCGTGACTCCCGAGGCCCGGCCCCTGACTCTGGCCAACTTGCGCCGCGTGATCGATTTAGCGGTCCGGCTGAACTGCCCGAATGTGCGCGTTTACGGCGGGCACGACCCCTGTCCGGCCGGCATCTGGTTTACAGACAACTGGACCCGCACCGTGACCGGCGTCCGGGAGCTGGGCGAGTACGCGGCCGAGCGGGGAATCCGCATTGTCATCGAAACCCACATCGGTTCCCTGACCATGAGCGTACGCGACACCCGGCGGCTGGCCGAGGACGTGGACCTGCCCAACGTGGGCCTGCTTTTCGACTACGCCTGGGTGGAGGTGGCCGGAGTCGAAGCCGGCGCCCAGGCCGTACGGGCCGCCCAGGGCCGGATCTTTCATTGCCACGTCAAGGACTGGCAACTTGCCTCCCGCACGCCGCTGGTCAAAAAGTCCTGCCTGCTGGGCGAAGGCAACGTGGCCTGGCGCGAGGTATTGGGCGAACTCAAGCGTTCCGGTTACGCCGGCTACATTACCGACGAATATGAAAAGTACTGGTATCCGCAGGAACTGCCCGACCCGGAGGTGGGGATGAAACGAAATCTCGAATGGCTGCGCCAGACTTGGCAGGAGGCGTAAAATGATTCAGATCGCTGTGGTCGGCTGCGGGGCCATCGGTAACGCCCACGCCGCCGCCTGGAATAAGGTTCCGGGCGCACGTCTGGCCTATTGCGTGGATACGGACGCCGCGCGCGCCGCAGCTACGGCGCAAAAGCATGGTGCCCAGGCGCTGACGCGCTTGGCTGATCTGCCGCCCGAGGTGGGCGTGGTTTCCATGACCACTCAGCCGGCGGCTCATTATCCGCTGGTCCGGGAGCTGCTGGCCGCGGGCAAGCATGTGTTTTGCGAAAAGCCGCTGACTCTGCACCATGCCGAAGGGCGCGAATTGGGCCAATTGGCCGAGCGGCGCGGAGTTAAGCTGGGGGTCGGGTTTAAAATGCGTTACGAACCAATCTTCCAAAAGGCGCGCGAACTGGTCCCCGCCCTGGGACGGATCTACCAGGTCCAGACGCACAAGGTTCAGGCCTTCGGTAATCAGCCCTGGCTGGGGGCGACCGGAGCGATGTTCGAGCTATCCGTGCACGACTTCGATTTGATTCACTACCTGCTGGGTACTAGCCCGCGGCGGGTTGTGGCGGCCCGGGCCTCCCGGCGGCTGGGCTGGGCACGGGAAGACGGGTTCGCGCTGCAGGTGGAGTATGAAAATGGCGCTTTCGGGGCTTTGGGGGGGCTTTACGTTGAACAGATCACCTGGACAGGACGCGATTTTTCCTTGTGGATTGCTGGCGAAAACGGTTATTTGCAAATTGACCGGGCGGATCGAATCGTGCTGCACCGCGACCGGGTCGAGGAATTCCGGTTCGACCCCAAGGACGCCCCCAATGCCTTTGTTATGGAATTGACCGATTTCCTGGCCAGCGTGGAGTCCGGCGGTCCCGAGCCGATCGGAGCGGAGGCGGCCAACGCCACGACCTGGATCGTGGAGGAAGCCTGGCGGTTGATGAATCAGGCATAGACTGAGTTCCCGAACCGAATGTCGACAAAGGAAATTCTATGTCGCGCTGGCCCTGCATGTTTCATTGGCCCACATTATTATTCTGCCTAATCGCAACCGCCAGCCAAAGTCGAGGCGGAGAAGTTTCAGCTGCCCGGCCCGCAGGGGCCGAGGCCGTCCGGGCGGCGGATGAGGCGCTTTCGATTAACGTGGCGGGTAGTTTCCGGGTCTTTACCAATGTCGAAAGCCTGCCGGCTTTTCCGGCCGAGCTGGCCACCGACGGGCGTCCGGAGACGTCGTGGCGCACCGGCTCCAACCAGGCCTATCTGCAATTGCTGGCCGAGAAGCCGGTGGCCATAGAACGTATCGTTTTGCATTTTCCCGCCGCCGCGACTCCCGACGACTCGGGCTTGGTCCCTGCCGCCGGCCAAGTCCTGGCCCGACGGGGGGGAGAATGGGAATCGGTGTTTGAATTTACTGCCAATCAAACCCCTCGGGTGGAGCATAGCTTCAATCCGCCGCTGATTACCGACGCGCTGCGCTATATCCGACAACCGGCCAAATTCGGCCAGTCCCATCCCGTCTACGTTTGGGGAATGGCCGAAATGGAGGTCTATTCGCGTGAGCCGCTCGGGCCGCGCCCTGCGCCGCGCAATCTGGCGCCGCAAGCCCGGGTCGAAACCTCGCACAAGCGATACAAGGGCGGACAGGTCGAGTGTGTCAATGACAATGACCCGTCGACCATTTGGCTGGCCGGCCCATATGCGCAGCTTTTCCTCCGTTTCGCCCAACCGGTGGAGATCCAGACCGTCCGGTTGGACTTCGGTTCCACCGCCGCTCGGGCCACCGCCTATCTTTTGCAGTTGCGGCAGAACGGGCGCTGGGTGGACTATTTCCGCATCCACCAAAATGATGAAGCTCGCCGCCAGCATCGCCTGCCGCCCGAGACCTGGGCCACCGGCGTGCGCTGGATCCCCTTGACCACGGCCCAGGCGTCGGATACGCGGCTGGCTGAAATCGAGGTCCTGGGCTATGGCGAGGCCCGGCCGGGTTCCGCCGAACCGGAGGAGTGGGCCAAGGTCGTCGCCGCCCGCCGAACCACTCGGCGTCCGGCGTTCGGCATTTATGCCGTCGACCATTGGCGGAACTTTTTTCCCGCCGTGGCCGGCGACGGCGTGGAATATTACAGCCTCTGGCGCGAACTTGAGCCGCGCGAAGGCGAATTCGACTGGTCGGGAATCGACGAGGTTTTAAGCGAATGCGGCCGCCACGGACAGAAGGTAGTGCTCAAAGTCATGGCCAGCGACGCCTGTCCGGAATGGATCTACTCCCGGGGTGTCCCCAAAGTGTTGAACGCCGGAGACCCTGAAGACTGGCGGCAGCGTTATGATCCGCCGGTCTATTGGGATCCGGCCTACTTGCGGGAATTGGAGCGGATGATCCGGGCCGTGGCCGAGCGTTATGACGGCAACGAGTCTCTGGACTCGGTAATCCTGACTCTGGCCGGCACGGGCGAAATGGGTCGCTTCTTAGAGCTCAAACACGCCGACTGGGAGCGAGCCGGCTACACCGATCAGGTATTTTCTGCGGCCATGAATCGGATTGTCGATTTTTACGCCGACGCTTTCCGGTTGACGCCGCTGATTTGCCAGATCTCCTATATCGCCTCCTCCGGCAGCGCGACGCCCGCCTGGCTGGTGGCCGAGCACGCCGCTGGCCGCGGGGTTATGGTAGAACAGGCTACGCTCGACGATTTGCTGGGCGCCTCGCTCCACCCCCATCCATCCGTAATCGGCCCGGTGACGTTCGTGGATATCTACCGCCGATTGCAGGGGAAGACGGGATTATCCGGCGAGATGAACGTCGGGTTTGTTTATAATCAATCGCAACCCTATCCCAGCCGGTTCCCGGAAGTGCTCTGGCAAGCATACCTGAACGGGCTGGCGTTGGGATTAACGCACTTCTCGGTCTATGCCGCCGACCTATTCCATCCCGCCACGCAGGAATTGACCGCTTTCGCTCGCCGCCGGTTAGGCAAATCGGCGGCGGATGCGCCCAGCGTCTGGCTCAATCCGCGGGGGCAGCCGCTGGAGAATGCGGCTGTGGGCCTGCAACTGGTCGAATCGGAAGGCGCCCGGACCATCGCCTGTCCGGGTTGGATCACCAAACAATTCTGCCGCCGTACGGATTTGGCCGCTGGCCAGAGCCGGATGAGCTTTAAAATCGCACCCGAATTTGTCGCTAGCCACCCGGGCGATCTGCAACTGCGGATTGTTTTCTGGGATCACGGGCTGGATAACTTGGGCGTCGGCTATCATTCCTTAACCGGGAACGAGGCCCAGGCCGAGCGGTTGGATCGCTACGGCAACCGGTTGGCCCTAGCGCCGCTAGTGGCTAAGCAGGGCACGGAGCTTTGGCGAGAGGCGCGTTTTCTCCTCCCCGCTCAGCGGGCGACAGGGGAGTGGGATTTTTGGCTTGAAGCGGGGGCTGCCGGGGACGAATACGTTCATTTTGTCGAGGTCGCCGAGGTGCAGACTCGGTTGGAAGAGATCTGGCCCGAATAGAAGCCGGATGTCGCCGGCGGCGGAGAAAGCCATGCATAGGCGTAAAACGCGCGATTTCACATTGGTTGAACTATTGGTGGTCACTAGCATCATTTCGGTGCTGGCGGCGTTGCTCCTGCCCGCGTTGAACCGAGCCCATCAGGCGGCGCAAAGCCTGAGTTGTGGCAACAACTATAAACAGATCGGCCTGGCCGTCGATCTCTATGCCGGTGATTGGGCCGATTACCTGCCCGGGCCGTGCTGGCGTCTACCTTACCTGCCCTCGGTGTTTGCCGGCGGGGGAAACATGTTTACGTGGTGCCTTAACCGCGACTACCTGCAACAGCCTGACGCCTGGTGGAAATGTCCGACCAATGGGGCCAAAGTTTACGCGGTGGACTACCGCGTATTTCAGCTTAATAACTATACCAACTGGTTCGGCTATCCCGGCGATCCAAGCGCAGACGGACTGCCGAAAACTCGCAACCGGGTGGCCGAACAGCCCGAAGGCATGTCCGGGATTTGGATGGCCCGCGAGCTCTGCTTCGCCACCTACTCAATCGCTCAGTATAGCGCGATCCTTCCGCCTCATTTGGGCGGCTACAATCAATTGTTTTTCGATGCCCATATGAAATGGACGCCCGGTTTTTAACCGCCAACTTTCTGGCCTGACAGGCCATCGGTGCGAAGATCGCCCATGACTAGGCAAGGGGGCCGCACGGGCTGGCCAGCGATTATTGCGCGGACACGAACACATCTGCTTCAAGGCCTAAACTTGCCGCAAAATGCCGAACCGCCATTGGTCCCAACAATGATCCGCTGATTGTCAAAGTCAATGTCCATGCATTTGAATACGTCATGGCTAAGGCCATGCATCGAGAATTTCCGCCAGGTTTTGCCGCTGTCTTCGCTGACCAGAATCCCAGTGCAATCGGAATTGCCCAACATCGAAGCCGAGAGGCAGGCGAAAAGGCGGCCTTGATGGTGGGGATCGCAGATCAGTGAAACCACGGAATCCGACTTTCCGGCCGCGGGGAATATTCTCCGCCAGTTTTTGCCGCCATCGGTGCTTTGCAGCAGTCCGCCGTTATATTGCCCTAGAAAATAGGTGCCGGGAGCGAAGGGATCGGCGCAGATGGTCGCTACCGAACCGATGCCGGCGATCCGTTCCCAGGTCTGGCCGGCGTTTTCGCTGCGATACAGGCCTTCGGCGCAATTCTGCCGGATAAAGAGGGTCTGCCCGTCGCGAGGATCGACGAAGATCGAGGATTGCCCCCAGCCTTTGTTGAAAAGGCCCACGGCCGGCGACAGGCCCGTTCCGCCCGCCTGCCAGGTGGTTCCGCCATCCCGGCTTTTGAAAAAGCCCTGTTTCTCAACCAGTGCGTACATTTCGCCCCGGCGCTGCGGCTGATAAGCGACGTCCAGAATCGGTTTGTTGCCGAGATTCCCGTTGTTTATCTCCCAGGTCTTGCCGCCGTCGCGGCTTTTGATGATCACGCCGTCGCGGGGCTTGGTCCAGGCCCGGCAGGCGGCGCAGACGATGGTCTGCGGATCGAACGGATCAAAAGCGATCCCGGCGATCTCCTCGTAGGTCCCCGCGAAGTGCGGCGAAACCGGGGCAGGGTGGCGGAAGGTGTTTCCTCCGTCGTCGCTAAGGTACAAACCCAGGTCCAGGACGCCGATCAATATTTGTCCGGGATTGGTCGGATTGAAGCGCACGGAGTGCACGCAAAGGGTGGCCAGACCGTTGGGCAGGACGTCCCAACTCTCGCCCCGGTCGCGGCTGCGCAGGACGCTGTACCAATCGCCGGCGTACAGGTCGCTGGGGTTATGCGGGTCGAACGCCAGGGTCTTGACCGCGCTCAATCCCAGCCAGGGCGCGTTCTCCAGAATCCAGCCCTGCTTGCGGATCTGCTCGATTCGGGCAGGGGCTTTTTGCCAGGACTGCGCGCCGTCGGCCGAACGATACACATAACGTTCTTTCCCGTTTTTGGTCGCGGCGAACAGCAGCCCGGGAACGGTCGGCGAAATCTTTACCGAGGCGACCGACGATTGCGGATCGATGCCGGTCGAACACCTGGTCCAATCCTGGCCTTGGTTTTTGCTTAGGTAAACGCCTTGCTCCACTGCGGCGGCGTAGACGACGGAGGAGTCCTGCGGATCCCGGCAGAGATCCCAGGCGGAGAATTCGGCCGCCGTTTTCCGCCAGTTTCGGCCCGCATCTTCCGAAAGGAAAATCCCGTCCTGCCGGCAGGCCACCAGCAACCGGTCGGGCTGGCGCGGGTCGAAGGAAATTCCGCTTACGCATTTGCCGTCCAAGCCCAGATTGGCCCAGGTGGCGCCGGCATCCTGGCTTTTGAAGACGCCGGCCGACTCCGTACCGACATAAATGGCCGCCGGCTCCTGATTGGTGATGACAATGAGATCACCCCAGGCCCGATGAGGGCCGATTCCGTCGGCCCAGATTTCTCGCGAGAGCAGCTGCCAGCTTTCGCCCCTGTCCGTGCTTTTAAACAAACCGCCCCGGGCGGGCGCATAGCCGGTGCCGGTCAAAAGGTAGAGCACGGCTGAGTTCTGCGGGTCCACGGTCAGAGCGCAGATCTGCGTGAAGGCATTGTCCCCCAGCAGGCCGCGATTGCTGACCCGCCAGCTTTTTCCATAATCTAAGCTTTTGAATACGCCGCCCACGTCGCAGAGCGCGTACACCAGACCCGGTTGGCGCGGATCGAAAACCACGCCCTGGATGCAGCCGCCGCCGTCGAGCGGCCAGGCGGTCCACTCGCAGGGAATCTCCGCCAACGCGGCGGGCGATGCGGTTTTCTCCTCCGCCAGACCGTACTTGCCGCCGGCGATGGATACCGTCAGGCAGATCAGAATTCTAGTTATCATCGACATGGCGCCATTCTCCTGCTTCATGAGGGGGGGGATGTCTTACCGGTAACGCTCTATG
>CAYMGG010000040.1:0-24821 GCA_964389915.1 uncultured Planctomycetaceae bacterium | reverse complement strand
GGCTCGTCCAGCCAGCTCTGGTAGAGCCAGCTCTGCTCGTCGATCTGCACCGCATAGGGGACAAAGGCCAGGAGCGCCGCCCCGGCCAGAGCCGCCGCCCGCCCGCGCCAGCCGGAGGCGGATTTCCAAACAAGCCGCAGACAGATCAGGCCGAAGCCCCAGGGCAATAGCAGCTCGACCGCCCAGCGCGGCACGCCGTAGGCGATCTCGCCGCCGGCGGCGTATTCGCTGGCCACGAAATCGGACCCGGCCATGGTCAGCCAGAAGGTCACCGCCCCGCCGACCGCGCCGGTGAAGAGCCGGGCCGCCGTGCGCCAGCGGCCGCGCAGCAAGGTGACGGCCGTGCTCAGGGTGAGCAGCCGCCCCTCGCGGGCCGCCGCCGCCCCGCCCAGCATGCCCACCGCCAAAGTGAGATGCTGCACCCAGGCGGCCGAACCGGTCACGCCCGAATTGGCCGCCCGGCGCAGGACGATCTCCAAGAGCGGCAGTCCGACCATGAGCGCCAGGCTCAGGGCCAGCAGGCCGTCCTCGCCCGCGCGCAGCCACGCCCGCCAGCCCGCGACCGGCGCGGTTTCTCCGCCGGACTCGGCGACCAAAGGATCGGTTTCCATAAGCATGCTCCCGCCGCCGTGACGCCGGACGCATAATTATATCTTGGAAAAAATAAAAAGTCCGACGGCTGACTTCCCGTTCGGATTGTGCAGGTTGCGGCTCAGGGTTGAAGTAAAAAAAAGGTTTATCTTTGGTCCGGCAGGAGAAAGCCGCTTTCTGGGGGAACTTTTTTGCAAAAAAGTTCCCCCAGACCTCTTCAAAAAACTCTCATCCAGCTTCGCCGATCAGAGGCCAAAAGTTTATTCGCCCCCTCCCGGAGAAGGGGGGGGGCTAGCCCAGCGCAGGCCCGCATCCAGCCAGTTTGTCCATCTGAACGCTGAAGCATGTGAAGCCGGCAAAAGTTTTTTGAAAGAGTTTGAGAGACCTTTTTTTCCAAAAAAGTTCTCTCAAAACCAAAGTGTTTTCCGGCTGTTCATGCCTCCGCCGCGTCCGCCGTCAGGCGCAAAAAGGCCTCTTCCAGCGAGAGCGGTTCCTCGCTGAAGTAGTGCAGATGCAGGCCCGCACCGATGAGCAGCGGGGGGATGAACGACGGATCGGCTGCATTTTCGGCCAGGCGGATCTCAAGCAGGTCCGCATTGAGCCGGCATTCGGCCACGCGCGGGTCCTCGCGCAGAAGGCATAGCGCGGTTTCCGACTCGCCGCCGGCTGCCGGGGTTTGGCTCAGATGCGCTCCGTCCGGGGGATCGGCCTCGCCCTCCGCGCTTTTAGATTCGAACGGCGGTTCGGCTGGCGGCGGTTCGGCCGGAGCGTCCGCCGGCTCGCCGACCGGAGCGACTTCGGCCGCCGGCTCGGCCTCGGGCGGGGCCAGGGGCCGGAAAGGGCCGACCCGGGCGTGGACCACGGTGCCGGTGCGGACCTGGCGCAGAAGCGCTTCGACCGGGCCCGAGAAGACCAGCCGCCCGGCCTCGAGAATGCCCACCGCGTCGCAGAGTTCGCCCAGCTCCCAGAGGATGTGGCTGGAGATGATGATGGTCTTGCCCATCCCCCGCAGGGTCTTGAGCAGCGAACGCAGTTCCACCCGGGCCCGGGGGTCGAGCCCCGAAGCCGGCTCGTCCAGCAGGAGCACGGCCGGATCGGGCAGCAGGGCCCGGGCCACGCCCAGCCGCTGGCGCATGCCCCGCGAAAGGGTTTCGACCAGGTCCTTGCGTTTGTAGGCCAGGTCGGTCAGCTCCAGGACGTCGCCCACGACCCGGTCGGCCTGCGCCCCTCGCACGCCGGCCACGGCGGCGAAGAACCGCAAATACTCGTCGACCAGCAGATCCTCGTACACCCCGGCCGCGTCGGGCAGGTAGCCGATCAGCCGGCGGATGGCCGCGGGCTCGCGGTCCAGCGCGTGGCCGGCGATCGTCACCTCGCCGGCGGTGGGCCGAAGCAGGGTGGCGAGAATGCGGATGGTGGTGGTCTTGCCCGCGCCGTTGGGCCCGATCAGGCCGAAGATCCGCCCCGGGCCAACCTCCAGATTCAGATCAGCGAGCGCCGTCAGCGCGCCGTAGCGCTTGGTAAGCCCCCGTATAGAGATCATCCCGCCACAGTCCTCCTCCCTCCGCCTCGGCCGCGGGCGCGAAGATCACCCGCAGCAGCGTAATCTCTTCGCGGGCCGGCGTCCAGCCCCCCAGCTGCACGGCCTCGCTTCGCCGGGCCGGCCGCGCCAGCAACACCAGGCCTCCTTCGCGCACCAGCTCCGAGAGGTCCGGCGCCAACTCCAGGTTTGTTTCTTCAGCCGCGCTCCAGACCTGCTCCAACGACAGACCGGCCTCAGGTGCGCCGATCTCGCCGGCCGTCACCGCCGCCCGCAGCCCCGGAGGGGCGGACTGTTGGCGGGCGAGCACGGCCCGCCGGGGCCACTCGGCCAGCATCCGGCGCAGCGTGGCTCCGGCCAGGATCCGGCTCCAGGCATCGGCCTCCGAATCCATCGCCTCCGGTCCCGCCTCCCGGTCCAGAAAGCCCCTCCAGGAACGAGGCTCCTGGGCCGAAAATATCTCCGCCGCCTGGCCGGACTGGCCGTTCAAGCCGGCCAGATATTCGGTCAGCGGCGTGACCCGGCCGGCCCCCGGACTCCAGGTTGCGCCCGCCGCCAGCGGACCGATTTCATACACCCCCTGACGACCGATCAGCCGCACCGCCTCCAGGTTTGCGGCCGAGGCGTTGCGCAGCTCGCCGGCCAGTTTCCGCCCTGTATAATGCAGGTCGCCCCAGGCCTGATCCGACGCGACGGCCCCGAGTTGGACCCGAAAGAAGCGCGGCACGCCCCGGACCAGCGGCAGATCGCGCCAGACCAGCCGTTGGTCCTCCTGTTCGGACCGGGCGCCCTCGCCCGGATCGCCCGGATCGCCGACGGCCAGCCGGCTCAGCCGGGGTAACCGGCCGCGATTTTCGGCCCGCCGCCTGGCCCAGCGCAGCAGCCCCAGTCCGGCCGCGTCCTCGCGCGAAGCGGCCCAGGGAGAGATCGCGCCAGCGGCCGCCAGCTCGGCGCGCCGGTCTTCGGCCGGGAAGAGCGCCAGCACCGCAGCGGCGCCGGCCGGGCCGTCGGCGGCGCCGTCGAGCACGACCAGTTCGCGGGCCAGACTGCGCTGCCCCCGCCAGATCCGGTCGCCGGCATAGGCGGCCAGGGCGAAAAGCAAAATGATCAGCGGAAACGTGACCCAGGTCCAGGGCAGCGCCCGGCGCCGGCTGAGCAGCCAATGCTCCAGCGGCCCGGCCGCCAGGGCGTACAAAAGCAGAAATCCAGCCACCCAGACCAGAGGCGGCGGCCGCAGATCGGCCCCCGCGGTTAGCAGCTCCCGGGCCAGATTCAGGAAGCTGACCGGTTTCGGCGGCGGCGAATAGATGTCCTGATCCGCCCGCAACGCGTCGCCCTCCAGGTCGGCCGGATCGAACACCAGGCCGGCGCAGCGCCCAAGCAGGCAGGGCACCCCCCGCGTTCCGGCCAGCGGCGGCGCGGCCGGGTCGAGCGCCAGCAGGGTCAGGCTGCCCGCGCCGACGAAACGGCGCATGACCAGCGGCTGCTCCGCCGTTCCGCCCCGCAACCGCAGCCGGGGCAGATCCTGCGGCGCGGCGCCCAGATCGGCGAAGATTCCGCGCCGGACGGCCTCGTACTGCCAGTTGCCGGCCAGCAGCGCCGCCAGTTCGGGCGGGGGCGTGGCCCGTTTCTGCCCCTTCGCGTCCGCTGTCGGCAGGGGCGTGGCCTCCCAGCCCCGCACCTCGGCCGGCAGGAGTGCGGCCAGTTCCGCCGGCAGCTTGACCGGCCGGTCGCTGGCCAAGGTCACGATCAGCCGCCCGCCCTGCCGGACCCACCCGATCAGGGCCGCCCACTGGCCCGGGCGCAGGTCGCCCGCGGCCGGATCGTCCCAGAAGAGCGCATCCAGTCCCGCGTAGCCGACCCACTGGTCGGGCGCGAATTCGGCCGAAATCTCCACGACCTGCGGTTCGTCCGGATCGCCGGGCAGCGGCAGCTTGGTCAGCTCGTCGGCAAAAACGACCTGCAACAGCAGCCGGTTGCTCCAGCGGCCGGCGGCCGGGTCCTGGGCCCAGATCCGCTCCTCCAAGAATTGCTGAAACTTACGGCCCTGGGCCAGGTCCAGCCGGGGGCGGGCGCGATTCAGCAGGTCCGGCTTTTCGAGCAGTTCATTGAATTCGGCCAGGCGGGCGGCGCGGTCCGCCGGCAGGCTGACCCGCCCCTCTTTCCAGGCCGCGCGCCCCGGCTCGGGCAGAAGCTGCCAGATCGCGGCGGCGGCGGACTCGGGCTTCGCTTCGGTCAGCCGGCGGCGCAGCCCCTCCCAGTCGTGCACGTCGCCGGAATAGAGATACTCTTCGGCCACGTCGCCGGCCGGGCGGAACGCCTCCGGCCGCAGCCGCTGCCCCCGGCTCAGAATCGCAACCAGCTTGGTCTGCGGAATCAGACAGGCTTCGGGCCGGGCGGCCTGGTCCAACTCCTGCCGCCAGAGCTCGCGGCCGGCCTGGTCGCAGAAGGCCGCGCTCAGCGCCGATCCGTCTTCGTCCAGCCGCCCGCTGGGCTGCATGAGCAGGGTCAGCACCTTGCGCCCCGGCCCCATGGCCACCGGCCGGGCGTGATAATAGTTCCGCCCGTCTTCGCCCGGACAATAGAGTCGCAGCTCACCTTGCAGGGTTTCGGCCGGATTGGCCGGCGCAAAGGTCAACCCGATCGTGACCGGCGTCCAGACCCCAGCCTTGGCCCGGCCGGCGAAACCATACTCCGCCTCGCAGGCCAACCGCCCGTCAGCGGCCGGGGACTGAGCCGCCGTCAGAAGGAGGAAGACCCAAAGCCATTTTGGAAGCACGCGCATGCCTATTCCCATCGCCCGGAAAGTCCGGACCAACCCCAACTGCGTTCTCCGGGAACCTTTTTTACAAAAAAGGTTCCCGAGACCCTCCAAAAAATTCCCGCCCGGCTCCGTTTACGCAAACGTTCAGAGGAATAAACTCTTGGCCATATTGTCCAGCCAGCCCTCGGAAACGCGAAGCGGAGATAAAGTTTTTTGAAAGAGTTTGAGAGAACCTTTTTTCAAAAAAGCTCTCTCAAAAGACGCCTTATAACCGTTTTGGCTGGTTCTAGCGGGATTTTTCGCCTGCGGCCATCTCTACGCGGAGCGGCGCAGCTTCAGCTCGGGGGGCAACTGCCGGGAGTCCGGGCAGCCCAGGCCGCCGGAGGAGTGTTTGGCCTCGATCTGAGCCAGGATCAGCCGGGCGCTCTCCTCGCCGCAGTCGCGGGCCCGCTGGTCGTAGGTGGTCAGGGCCGGATAGAAATGCTCCGAGAGCGGAATGTTGTCCGCGCCGGTGACCAGGATGTCTTCGGGGATGCGCAGGCCGGCCTCCTTGAGCCCGAGCATGACGCCGATGGCGGTGCGGTCGTTGACGCAGACCACCGCCTCGGGGCGCAAGCGCAGGATCTCGGGCACGGCGGCCTGCCCGTCGGTGGTGAAGAAACCGCCCGGCAGGACCGTGACCTCGGCTCCGCTCAACGCCGCCAGCGCCGCCGCCCGCCGGCGCAGGGAGACCTCCACCGGCCGGCCGTCGAGATAGACGAACCGCCGCGCGCCCCGGGCCAGGCATTGGTTGACCATGGCCGTCATGCCGGTCTCTTCGGCGCAACTGACCATGGGGTAAGGTGCGGCGCTGTTGGGCGAGAGCACGAAGGGACATTTTTCCTGGAACAGCTCGTCCAGCCAGTGCCGTTCGCCGCTAAAGCCCCAGACCACCAGCCCGTCCACTTCGCGGCGCCGGAAAAGGGCCAGATGCCGTTTCTCCTCGCTGAACCGGCGGTCGGTTCGCATAATCAACAGGCGGTAGTCGTTTTGATATAACTCATGATAAAGCCCGTCCATAAAACGAGATAGATTCTCGTCCTCCAGGGCGATATCTTCGCTCAGGGTCATCGCGACCATGCCGCAGCGGGTGGCGAAAGCCCGGGCGGCGTGGATGTTGGGTTCGTAATTATGCTGGCGGCAGACCAGGCGGATACGCTCGCGAACTTGCTCGCTGACGCGCACATTACCGTATCTACCTGATAATACACGAGATACAGTTGAAGCCGAGCAGCCTGCCAATTTGGCGATCGCGCGAATATTCATGTTAAAGAAACTAACCCTTTCAGCAACAGTTGTCTAGTTGCTTTTGAATCTTTTTTTACAAAAACTTATTTGCATGGAAGAAAAAACAGAGGTATAGTCTGATTAAACAGCAACAGTTGCTGGTCGCGCCTCGGCGCTCCCCCACATGTAGTTGGGCTTGAAAAGGAGGTCGGAATGTCTGCCCGCAAGTTTATCCGGCCTGAAAGCTCCCGTACGTGCGCTTTCACCCTGGTTGAACTGCTGGTGGTAATCGCCATTATTTCCGTCCTGGCCGGAATGCTGCTGCCCGCGCTGGAAAAAGCGCTGGGCGCGGCCCGGGCCTCCAATTGCCAGAGCAATCTCAAGCAGATCCTGCTGGCTGCAGCCGGGTATTCCGGCGATTACGACGACTTCCTCGTTCCCGTCTACAGCCTGCACGAATTCACGGCCACGCAGACCGGCAACTGGAACGGCATGCTGCGCAAATATCTCGACGTGAACAAAACCAGCTTCGCCTCGACGGCAGACATGCCGGTGGCCGCGTGCCCGGCCTCGCCCCAGCGCTTCGGCTACGGCCATAATTACACTTACCTGGGCTGGCACCACGAGCCGGCGCCGCCGGTCGTCAGGAACTTTTTTAAAATTTCCCAGGTCCGCCAGCCGGCCGGCACCTTGTTTTTCGTGGACAACCTCAACACCACGGCCACGGCCCCCGACGCTTTTGGCGGCTGGAAACCTTACGTCCGTTCCGGAGCCTCGACCTTGCAGGACGTGACGGTCTACTTTGTCCACTCCAACCAGGCCAACGTCGGCTGGGTGGACGGGCACGCCAGCCCCCGGCGGGTCGGTGACGGCCTGGTCCTGCCCGGCAGCCCGGACGGGGATCTGTGGTGGGATCGCAATTGAACGCCTGAATCCGGCGGGAAGAGAGGAGAGAGCATGCCAGCCTATCGGACTGCCGGAAAAACGGCCGGATGCCGCCGGGGATTCACCCTGGTCGAACTGCTGGTGGTGATCGCCATCATCTCCATCCTGGCCGGGATGCTGCTGCCCGCCCTGGAAAAAGCCCTCACCTCGGCCCGGTCCATCAACTGCCAGAGCAACCTCAAGCAGATCCTGCTGGCGGCGGGCAGCTATGCCGGCGATCACGGCGATTTCCTGGTTCCGGTGTTCAGCCCCAGCGACTCCCCCTCCGGTTCGATTTATCATTGGACCGGTCTGCTGCAGCGCTATTTTGACAGCAATAAAAGCAGCTTTTCCAAAGCCACCGACCTGCCTGTAGCCGTTTGTCCGGAGTCGCCCCAACGCTTCGGCTACGGGCACAACTATCTCTATCTCGGTTGGCATCAGATCCCGGCTACCATAAACTTCTACCGAATCTCCCAAGTCCACCAGCCGACCGAAACGGTCTTTTTCGTGGACAACCTCAACACGCTTTCCGCCGATCCGGCCGCCTTCGGCAATTGGAAGTCCTTTGTCCGCCCCGGCGACTGGTCCCTGCAAGACGTGACGGTCAATTTCGTCCACTCCCACGGGGCCAACGTCGGTTGGGTCGACGGCCACTCCAGCCAGCGGCGCGTCGATGACGGCTTCTTCACCCCCGGCAACAGCCTGGCCGTAAGGTGGTGGGACCGCAATTGAAGGGCGCGAGAAAATCCCTCGGGACGGATGGCCGCCCCGCATTTGTCCTTTTGAACGCTGAAGCGTGCGAAGCCGGGCAAAAGTTTTTTGAAAGAGTCTGAGAGAACTCTTTTTCAAAAAAGTTCTCTCAACTCCCAGTCGGCGGTTCCCTGAGAGCGAATCCTTCCGGATTGATTGTCCGCGGTCGAATGGCCGCAATTGAATTGGCGAGACGCCAAACCCAAGGAGAAGAGCATGTCGAGGTCCCACCTGCAACAAGCCCTGTTTCTAGCCGCGTGGCTGCTCCTGGCCGGACTATCCGCGCCGGGCGCCGACCCGGCCGGCGGACCGCTGCCGCCATTCCTGCCGGAGATCCCGGCCGTAACCCCGTACGTCTCGAACCTCACCCCGCCGGCCGAACTGAGCGTCGACCTGGCCGGAAAGACGCTGCGGCCGGCCGACTATCTGGCCGAAGAGTCGCTGAGCGGAACCTGGAAATTTTCCGGCCTGGTGAATTCGGAAAAACCTTTTCCGGCCGAGATCGATCTGGATCAGGGCTATGAAAAGCCCGAGTTCGCCGAAACCGGCTGGGACGAGATCGCCGTGCCGCTGGACTGGTATAAGAAATATCCCAAGTTTCTGAACAAGGATCTGCCCTACGTCAAGGGTTGGTACCGGAAGAGCTTCGACCTGCCCCAGGAACGCTCGGCCGGCCGGGTGCTGCTCAAGTTCGGAGTGATCGGCTACGAAGCCAAGCTCTTCGTCAACGGCCAGGCAATCGGCGAGCATCACGGCGACTTCACGCCCTGGACCGTGGATATTACGCCGGCGGTCAAGTTCGGCCAGAAGAATGTCCTGGCCCTGCGCGTGCTCTCCGACTTCGGCCCCAACCTCAGCCCCAAGATCGAAAAAGCCAAGCACGCCTACGGTTCGCAATGGTCGATCGGCAATGTCAAAGGCGGCCTCTGGCAGGACGCGGCCCTGCTCTACCGGCCGCAGGTCTATTTCCAGGCGGCCATGATTTCGCCGCTCCTGGCCAAGAAAGCCCTGCGCCTGGACTACCGCCTCATTAACCAGTCCGGCGCGGCCAAGACGTTGAATCTGCGCGGCCTGGTCCGGCCGGCCGCGCCCGGCGGCACGCAAGCGGCCGACGCGGACCTGGGGGCGCTCACCCTCCAGCCGGGCGAGAATTCCGGCACGCTGGAACTGGCCCTGACCGAGCCGCACCCCTGGACGCCGGCCGATCCGTATCTGTACTACCTGGTCCTGGCCCTGACGGAGAACGGCGCGCCGGTGGCGGCCCAGGTGGAGCGCTTCGGCTACCGCGATTTCAAGCGCTCGGGCCAGAGCTTCCTGCTGAACGGCGAACGGATCTACCTGTACGGCGAGAACCTGTCGTCGGTGGGCTTTGGCGGCTCGGGCAAGCCGCGCGATGAGGAGCGCGCCCAGATCGCCGAAAAGCTTCAGGGCTTCAAGGCCCTCGGCTACAATCTGCTGCGCAACCCGCACATGCCGATCATCCCCGACGTGCTCGAACTGGCCGACGAGATCGGCATCATGTTCTTCGACGAATGGGCCTGGTCCTTCACCACCGAGATCGACGAGCCAGAGTTCGAAAAGCGCAACCTGGCCGAGATCAAGGAGTGGGTCGAACGCGACTTCAACCACGCCTGCGTGGCTATGTGGTCCTGCGGCAACGAGGTGCGCCACCAGGACCACCCCGAAGTCGCCCGCCAGCTCGACAAGCAGGTTGTCCGGGTGCGCGAACTGGACTACTGCGGCCGGCCGATCAGCTCCTTCTCCGGTCTGGGCTCGTTCGAATCCTACGGTACGACCAAGCTCGACACCGACGTGATCGACCTGCACGACTACCTGTGCCTCTCCTCCCCGGCCTGGACCAATTGGGAAAAGGTCTTTGCCAAGCACTATACGCAGGCCGCCGAGATCTACGGTGAAAACGGCCGGCTGGACAAGCCCTACATCGTCTGGGAGCTGGTCGGTTTCTCCTGGGGCGCAAAGTCCGATCCCAAGTTCAAGGTCAACGACGTGGCGGCCTATGCCGAATACGTCGACAAGAAGACCTCCTGGGGCAGCCCCAACGGCATCGGCTTCGCCGGCTGCCTGGGGCTGGCGGCCGGGCTCGATCCGGCGCAGGGGCTGGACGCCGGCAAGGCCAAATACGGCCGGCGGATCATCGAATACATCCGCCAGAATCCGGCCGTCCAGGGCTTCGCCCCCTGGTTCCACGGCTTCAACCTCAAGCCGGCCGCGCTCTGGACCCAGCCGATTCTGGGCGGCCTGCGCGACGAGACCGGGCTGTATCTGCGCAACGTCTTCGCCGGTGAAAAGTACTCCCGCCAGCTCTTCATAGTCAACAACACCGACCGCGAACTGACCGGCGTCAAGGCCGCCTTCAGCTTGGCGGACGCCGCCGGCGCGGTCGAGCCGGTGGCTGAATTCGAGCTGGAGCCTGTCGCGGCCTGGACCAAACTAGAAAAAACGGTCGAGTTGACCGTGCCCGCCGGCATCACGGGCGACCGGCAGCTGCGCCTGATCCTGACCGCCGGCGGCCAGGAACTGAGCCGCAGCTTTTACGATCTGTTCGCGCAGGACCGCGCGGCCCTGACCGCACCCCTGACGCCGACGCGCAAACTGGCCGTCTGGAAGAACGAGGCTTCGGCCGAGGGCTTTTCACAATTGACCAAGGTACTGGGCGAGCTGGGCATCGACTTCGCCCCGCTCGGCGACTTCTCGCATTTGGAGCCCTACCAGGCCCTCTTCATCCCGCCGGCTACGGCCATGCCCGACCTGCCGGACGCGCAGAAGGTCAAGCTCTTCGCCTGGGTCAAGGCCGGCGGTACGCTCGCCCAGTTCGAACAGAGCTATACCGGCCAGGACCTGCTCGGCCAGACCGAGGCCGGCTGCCCCAACACCTTCGTCGACCTGGTCGTGCCGGCGCACCCGATCTTCAAGGGGCTGGGCCGCGAGCAGTTCGACACCTGGCAGAATTCCGACCGGGGGCACGCCATCACCCACGGCTTCATTCCCTTCACGCTTAACGTCCTGGCCGCGCGCGGGCCGTTTTTGGGCCGGGGCACCACCTACGGCGCGGTGGTCGAGGGCAAGTTCGGCGAAGGCCGCTTCTTCGCCAGCCAGCTCTGCGCGCTGGAGCTCTGGAGCGCCGACAGCGCGGCCGCGACCTATCTACGCAACGTGCTCGATTACCTCCTGGTCCAGCCGCAGGTCTCGGAATACGCCCGCGCCTGGATTGAACCCAAGGCGAAAACTTTTGCGGTCGCGCCCGAACGGCTGGTCTCCATCGACCTGCGGCCTTTCGCCAATATGGGCTTTGCCGACGAGGTGGCCGAAGACCACCAGGGCGGCTGGACCGACCAGGGGCCGGAGAACGACTTCAGCATGATGCCCCTGGGACGGCAGACCCTGGCCGGCGTGGCGCTGGAGATCATCGACCCGGCGCAGAACGGCGGCAAGGGGGCGATCGTGCTCCGGGGCAAGGCCAAGCCCTGGCTGCCGGAACAGACTCCGCCTATCCCGGTCAATCAGAAACTGGGCCGGATCTTCTTCCTCCAGACCGCCGCCTGGGGCGGCGGCGGCAACCGGATCGGCGAGTACCAGATCAATTACGCCGACGGAAGCTCGGCCTCGGCCCCGCTGGTGGACGGAGAGAACATCGCCGACTGGTGGCAGTACGGCTTCATCTCCGACGCCATCCCGGCCCTGGTCAAGGCCAACCGCCAGGGCAAGGACGTGGGCCTCTTCCTCTACGCCTGGGAGAATCCGCGCCCCGAGGCCGAGATCGCCTCGTTCGTCTTCAAGTCGGACAATGTCTCCATCCCCATCCTGGTGGCGGTCACGGGCGAAAAGAGCCATCCCGATCCGCTGATCATCGAAGACGCCTCGGCGGCCGACACCAAGTGGTCCGGCCTCTCCGATCCGGAACGGACCAACCCCGCCAGCTTCGCCTTCGTGGCCGGACAGACGGCGCCGGAGCTGGTGCGGCCGGGGCGCAACGCGATCAGGCTCGAAATGCCGCCGATCAAGGAAAGGGCCCAGCCCGTGATCTTCAAGGGCTTCGCCAAGGATAAACTGGCCGGCGGCAAGTACGACTACCTCTCCTTCTGGGTGCGGGCCGACAGTTCGGAGATGCTGCGCGTGGTCCTGCCCCGGCAGGATTGGAAGGACAGCCGCGAGATCCTGCTGCCGCTCAAGAAGGGGCCCTGGCGCAAGGTGCGGCTCTCCCTGAAGGACGAAATGACGGCCAAGGACGCAACCTGGGGGCTGGATCAGCTGCGGGGCGAACTCTTTTTCTACCGCGGCGCGGCGGCCGCGGCCGACCAAGTCGCCGCCGGCCGCACGCCCCTGGTCTTCTATCTGGACGACGTTCGATTGGAATAAGCCTTGCCAAGAGGATAGACTATGGTCGGGGAGTAAAATCCAGAATCACAGGACAAACGCGGCTTGAATCGGATCGGCCGGGGAGGGGAAGGCGGGGTTCTGCCTCCTCACCCCGCCCGACCCGGAAGGCCCGCGGCAACCCGACTGGAGGATGCCATGAGAACAAATGAAACGGTCAGAAGAAACTTCACCCTGGTCGAGCTGCTGGTGGTGATCGCCATCATCACCATCCTGGCCGGCATGCTCCTGCCCGCGCTGGACAAGGCCCGCGAGACGGCGCGCAACACCTACTGCCAGAACAACCAGCGCCAATACGGCGCGGGCAACGAGATGTACGCCGACGATTTTTCCGACTGGTATCTGCCGGTCTCGGCCCTAAACAGCGGCGGCGGCCACACCAGTTGGTGCGGCAACTCGGCCCTGCCCGGACTGATGGGCATCCAGCGGCCGGCCAGCGTGGCCAGCGACCGCTGGCCGACGACCATGATCTGCCCCAAGGCGACCCTCGGCTTCAGCCATGCCGCCAACGGCTACGCCCCCCTGCGCGACAGTTACGGCATGAACTACACCGGCTTCGACACCATGACCCCGCCGCACCGGGGCTATTCCCGGCCGCAGGTCAAGAACGCCTCCGGCCAGCTGTGCATCATCGACTCGACCGACTTTCAGGTGAACAACAACGGCTCCGATCCGGTCAAGTACGACACCTTCGGCGAGAAGAGCGATGCCACCTGCTGGGTCATGACCTGCTACCGACACAACCGCGGCGCCAACGTGCTCTTCTACGACGTGCACGTAAAGTGGATGTTGCCGACGGAGATCTTCAACAACAATCCGCTCTGGAAATTCAACGAATAAGGACCGTTTGGGGGGGAGCGAGCTCCGGCTCGTTCCCCGGAAGCCCCGCCCCGGCGGCGTTCAGGCATCCGGGCCGATGTCGAAGTCGGCCCTCCCGGACGACTCATGAAGTCGATTAAATGTTGCGGCCGTCCGGCCGCCCCCGAAAAGTTGTTCCTTACCCAGGAGACCTGACATGCCTCGTTTCGTTCTGCTGACCGCCCTGTTCTTCCTGCTCCTGCCGCTAGCCCAGATTTGCGCCGCCGAACCGGCCAAGATCACCGTCGCCCTCGGCCAGTCGCTGGGGCCGGTCAACCGGCTGATCTTCGGCAACAACATCGAAGCCGCTAACGGCAAGGACATCTTCAGCAGCAAAACCGACACCCTCAATCCGACCACCGGCCAGGCCATCTGGAACCCCGAAACCCGCAGCCTGGTGCCGGAGGTGGTGGCCTTCACTAAAGAACTCGGCATCGGCATGATGCGCTATCCCGGCGGGTGTCTGACCCACAATTTCAACTGGAAGGACGCGGTCGGCCCGGCCGAGGAACGCAAATATTTCAGCTTCGGCATCGACGAGTACATCTCCTTCTGCCGCGCGGCGAACTGCGAGCCGCTGATGAACGTCAGCGCCTACGTCGGCGGCCCCCAGGAGGCCGGCGAGCTGGTGGAATACCTGAACGCCCCGGCCACGCCGGAGCATCCCTGGGCCGTCAAACGCGCCCAGTGGGGGCATCCGGAACCTTACGGCGTAGTCTATTTCGAAATGGGCAACGAGTCCGACCACGGCAACCACCACGTCAAGCCGTTCAAGTGCCATTCGGCCAAGGATTATGTGGAGTGGTTCAACGCCTGCGTCGAAAAGATGCGCGCGGTCGATCCGGGCATCAAGATCGGCGCGCACATGGGCACCGGCACCGGCCCCTATGATCCGTGGAACCAGATCGTGGCCGCCGGCGTCAAGGACCGCGCCGACTTCATCGCCATCCACACCTACGTCGTGGGCATCCCGAATAACGAGGTCGATCCGGCCGCCGCGGCCGAACGCGAACGCCTGGCCATGCAGGGCTGCCTGGCCACCGGCGAGCAGACCGAGGCCATGCTGGGCGAATACCGCCGGATCATCCGCGAGGCGGCGGGCCGGGATTTCCCGCTAGCCATCACCGAGTACAACGCCGGCTTCGTGCAGGAGAAGCCCAAGCCCTACCGCTTCTCCTACGGCGCGGCCCTCTTCTCGGCGGATTACGTCCGCATCCTGCTCAAGCCCGAAACCAACGCGATCATGGCCAACTACTGGCAGTATCTGAACGGCTACTGGGGTTATCTGCGCGGCGGCCAGGAGGACATGACCAAGCCCAGCCGCCCCTGGAAGAAGCTGCCCGGTTACTATCTCTACCGGCTGTGGGCCGATCATTTCGGCCCCGAGCAGCTCGCGGTCCGGGTGGAGAACGAGCCGCGCCTGGAATTTTCCGGTTTCGGCCGGGTCCGCCCCTGCCGGGTCGGCGCCCAGCCCGGCGAGCAGAAACAGCCTGCCGCCTTCACCGTCAAGCCCATCGAGGCCAAAGGGGTCAAGTACACCCCCAACGGCAATGACGCCGGCGTCCTGGAACTGAACGGCTACGCCGGCGACAACTATCCCGAATGCGGCGGCCTGGAGGTCAAGGGCGGCAAGACCTACCGCCTGCTCTACGAAGGCCGGTGCACCAGCCCGGGCAAGGTCGCGGGTGGGTTCGGCTTCGGCCTGTGCGACGCGCGCGGCTGGGAGGCCACCCATTCGGCCTGCGCGGCCGAGGGCGTGCAGAGCTTCACCGACTGGACCCTCTTCCAGGGCGAGATGACCGCCCTGCCCGACGCCAAGGCTCTGATCATGGTCTGGCGGCTGCGCGGCTCGGACCAGCCGGCCGACGCCCGCTTCGAGATCCGCAACCTGCACATCGAAGAGGTCACCGCCGAGTGCCCGCCCTATTCGGCCCTGACCGCCGCCGCCAGCCGCAGCGCCGACGGCAAAAAGCTTTACCTGATCGTCTTCAACAAGCATCACGCCGAGCCCATTTCCGCCGCCGTGGCGCTGGAAGGCGGCAAGGTCGCCTCGGCCGCGCGCTGGACCGTGGCCGGCGAACTGGCCCAGGTCGAAAACGTCGGCGAAGTCGCCAGCGGCGAGGCCGTAGCCGACGTGACGCCGAACGGTTTTACCTTCACCTTCCCCGCCCGCTCCATGACCGCCCTGGAGATCGAATTGGGACAATAGTGCTAATAGTCAAGACAATCGTCAAGGTCTCCGCCGCCGGCGGAGTATAGACTAATGAAACGTTCACGGTAAACCTTGGACGGCTTAATTTCACTTACCCCCGAGACGACCATGTTTGAAAAAATGCTGATTCTGACCTGGGCCGCAACCTTGGCCGGCGCTTGGCTGGCCGCCGCTGAAAATGGCGCCCCCGCCAAACCTGCCTATCAAAAGCTGCTCATCATGGGCAACAGCCTGACCCGCCACGGCCCCAGCACCAAAGAGCTGGGCTGGGAAGGCAACTGGGGCATGGCCGCCACGGCGCTGGAAAAAGATTATGCCCATCAGTTTCACAAACTCCTGACCGAAAAGCAGGGCGGCGTAGCTCCGGAGCTCATCACCTTGCAGCTTTTGGCCCGCGACTTTCCTCCGGATTACAAAGCCCTCACGCCGCGCGATTCGAAGAATCATTGCTATACGCCGGCGGAGCTGAAGGAGTTGGGCGCGGATCTGGTGGTGATCCAGAGCGGCGACAATCTGAAGGACGCCACGGAGGAGAATTTCGCCCAGCCCTACGGCAAGCTGGTCCGGGATCTGCAGGCGGCCGGCGTGAAGACCATCCTCTGCTGCAGCACCTATTGGAACAAGACCCCGCACATCGAAATGATTAAGCGCGTCTGCGCCGAGACCGGGGCGATCTTCGTGCCGATTTACGAACTGCAGGCCAAGCCCGAAAACAACGCCAAATCCGAAGGGCACTTTTCCCATCCCGGCGTGGCCGCCCATCCGGGCGACCGGGGCATGGCCGCCATCGCCGCCATGCTGCTGGCCGCGCTGCCCCAATAGGTGCGGGCTGCACACCCAATAACCGTTTCGTGTGCCCAGTATGTTCAGATGGCCGAGTCGCACGAACGGGATTGACGGCGAGCTTGACCCTCTGACGTTCGAAACGGCAAAGCCGGACGAGAGTTTTCTGAAGGGGGCCGGGGGAACTTTTTTGCAAAAAAGTTCCCCCGGAAACCAGAACCAAACACCTAGACAGGAGAAGCGCAAGTGAAGGACTATCTGGACCGCGTGGCCGGCTGTTTTCTGGGCAAGTCGATCGGCGGTACGCTGGGCATGCCCTACGAAGGACGGCAAAGCTATCTGAACCTGACGTTCTACAATCCCGTGCCCGACAAGCCGCTGCCCAATGACGACCTGGACCTGCAAATCGTCTGGCTGGACGTGATGAAGCGCCACGGCTTGGCCACCGATTGCTGCAAGCTGGGCGAGGCCTGGGTGCGCCACATCGACGCGCCCTGGGACGAGTACGGCGTGGCGGTCTGGAACTTGAAGCGCGGCATCCAGCCGCCGCTCTCGGGCATGCACAACAACCTCTTCATCCAGGGCATGGGCTCGGCCATCCGCACCGAGCTCTGGGCCTCGCTCTTCCCCGGCCAGCCGGCCACCGCCGCCTGGTACGCCTGGCAGGACGCGGTCGTCGACCACACCGGCGAAGGCGTCTACGCCGAGGTGTTCTTGGCCGCGGCCCAGTCCCAGCTCTTCGTCGAGCCCGACACCCAGGCGGCGTTCCGCGCCGGCCTGGCCTTCCTGCCGGAGGATTCGCTGCTCCTGGCCGCCTTCCGGCAGGTGGCCGAGGATCACGCCGCGGGCGTGCCTTACGAAAAGGCCCGCGACCGGATCGGCCGGGTTTTCTCCAGCGCCAACTTCACCGATTGCGTGCTCAACGTCGCCTATACGGTCCTGGGCCTGCTCTACGGCGAAAACGATTATGAAAAGAGCCTGCTCTGCGCCGTCAACTGCGGCCAGGACACCGACTGCACCGCCGCCACCGCCGGAGCCTGGATGGGCATCATCGTGGGCGAGAAGGCCACGCCCCAACGCTGGCGCCAGCCGGTGGGCGATACCATAGTGATCGGCGACTACATCGTCGGCGGCATCATCGCTCCGCCCACCATCGGCGCGCTGACCGAGGAGATCGCTAAACTGCGCGCCAGTTTTGCCGGCCAGAAGCTGCCGGAGCTCGCGCGCCCCTGCCCGTTGCCGGACGTGAAGGACTTTTCCGACAACAACGCCTGGACCGTCGACGGACGCAAGATCAAGGTGCCCGGGATTTCCATTCCCGCCCCCCTTTACGGCGGGCAATTCCGAAAGAAGAGTGTGCTCGAAACCACGGTCCGTCTGCCGCGCAACCTGAAGGCCGAGATGATGGTCTGCGGCAAGGGCCTCTTCACCGTGAGCATCGACGGCGTGCAGAAGAACGCCTGGGCCTCGCAGGCCGACGTGGTGCCTGCGCCGCACCGGGTGGTAGGCGGCCGGCTGACGCCGATCGAATTCACCGCCGGCCGGCCGGTGAAGGTGCGGATCGAATACATCCCCACCGAACGGCCGACCGATCTGGCCGTGGCTTTCTGCGAACCCAAGCCCAAGCGCCACCTGTGGGATATCGAATACCTCGAAAGCTGAGCCCCCGAGGAGGGCGGGAAAAACTAATTTCAATCGCTAATGACCGATTCCGGGGAACCTTTTTTGCATAAAAGGTTCCCCGGACCATTCCCAAAAACTCTCGTCCGGCTTCGCTTGTTCAAGCGTTGATGATGCAAAATTGGATTCTATGAAATTTGAACCGTCCCGACAGTTGCCAACGCAAAGCATCCGCTATTTTCCCGGCCGAGGCTTCGGCCGGGATTTTTTTGGCCGGTCGGGTTGAATATTTATTCTGATTGCGAAATCGGCGGGGCGGCGGAAAATGAGACTTTCATTTTTGCGGAGGAAACCGCCATGAACCTGCTCGAACCCGTACCGTTAACGCCGCAAGCTTGTCCGTCCGTCGAGGATCCCGCCCGGATCGCCGAAAGTTTTCAGGAATACCTGGGCGACGAATCCCGTTTGCGCGCGCCCACGGCCGAGGCCCTGTATTTTCCCGAAACCCCCGGCCAGGTGGCCGGCGCCTTCACCGCTCTGGCCGCCGCCAACCGGGCGGCCGTGATCTCCGGCGGCCGGACCGGCATCACCGGCGCGGCCGCGCCGATCGAGGCCAAAGCGGTCGTCTCCCTGGAAAAAATGAAACGCCTGCTGGCCGTGGGTCATGACGCGCAAGGCTATTACGCCCGGGTCGAGCCCGGCCTATCCCTGGCCGATCTGAACGCCATTCTGGCCCGGCGGGCCACCCGCGAACTGCCGGCGGCCACGCCAAAAGAGGCCCAGACCGGCGCGGAATATGCCGCCGGCCAAGCGGAACTGTGGTTCCCCGTCGACCCGACCGAGCAGACGGCCCATCTGGGCGGCGTGGTCGCCAGCAACGCCTCGGGCGCGCGCACCTTCCGCTACGGCGCGACCCGCCCCTGGGTGCGCGCGGTGCGCGTGATCCTGGCCGACGGCCGCGAACTGCGCCTTCGCCGGGGCCAGGTGCGGGCCGAAAACGGCCGCCTGCGGCTAAGCCGGACGGAAGGCGGCGAAACCGAAATCCAGCTGCCGACGGTCCAGCCGCCGGCGGTGAACAAGGCCACGCTGGGCTACGACTGCCGGCCGGACGTGGACGCGGTGGACCTGTTCGTCGGCAGCGAAGGCACGTTGGGCGCGCTGGTCGAAATCGAGCTGCGTCTGGCCGAGCGGCCGGCTTCGGTGCTGGGCGTATTGGCCGTGGTCGCGAGCGAAGAACAGGCGCTGACCCTGGTCGAACTGGCCCGTGCCCGGCGCGACGAGCTGGGCCTGGAAGCGCTGGAATATTTCGACCACGACACCCTGGTCTTGCTGAAAAAGAAGAAGGACGAGGACGGCCCCGGCAGCCACCTGCCGGAAATCCCCTCCTGGGACGGCGCGGCCGTGTACCTGGAGCTGGCCGGCACTGAGGAAGAGACCGAGGCGGCCTGCGAGCCGCTGGAGGAGATTCTGGGCCAGGCCGGCTCGTCGCTGGACGAGACCTGGGCAGCCATGGAACCCGACGAACTGGAGCGCCAAAAACTCTTCCGCCACGCCGTGCCCGAGGCGGTCAACAGCCTGATCGGCCAGCGCAAGGCCAAGATCCCCGAACTGCACAAGATCGGCACGGACATGGCCGTGCCGGACGCCCAGCTGCGCGAGGTTTTTTCCATGTACCGCCGGGGCCTGGCCGAGGCGGGATTGCAGAGCGTGGTCTTCGGCCACATCGGCGACAACCACGTCCACGTCAATATTCTGCCGGCCAGCGCCGAGGAATTAAAAAAAGCCAAAGCGCTCTATCTGGACTGGGCCCGCCAGATCGTCGCGCTGGGCGGCGCGGTCGCCGCCGAACACGGCATCGGCCGGATCAAGAAATCCATGCTGGAATTGCAATATCCGCCGGCCATCCTGGACCAGATGCGGGCCCTGCGCCGGGCCTTCGATCCGGCCGGCCGGCTTGCGCCCGGCGTGTTGGTCTGATCCCGCATCCGGGGAACCTTTTTTGCAAAAAAGGTTCCCCGGCCACTTCTGAAAAATTTCCGCCCGGCTTCGCCGTTTCGCGCGTTCAGCTGGACAAATTCAGGATTGACGAAGTTCGGATTGATTCGGTCATTGTTGATTCTGAGCGAACCGCAGATCTCACGCAAAGTCGCAAAGACGCAAAGAGGGTTACGGCTTTGCGCCGGGCCAGCGTTCAAATTGCCGGGTTGTCTTGGCGCTTTGCGTCTTGGCGTGAGAAAATCCCGAAGCGCTTCTGACGTTTGAGGCCATATTCGCCGGCACTTCATCCGGTTGGCGCTGAAGCCTGCGAAACCGGATATGGTTTTTAAAAAGCCGAAGAAAACTTTTTCAAAAAAGTTTCTCCGGCTCTAAATGAATCTTCAGAATTTCCTGCGACTTGAGCCGCGCTACGGCATTCACCCGCCGGTCTGCTCGTAGGCGGCCGGCCGGGACTGGATCGCCTTGAGCTTGGCCAGGTCGAACTTGGGCCGGCGGTCGAAGAAGTACAGGCCGTTCTGCTCCTGGAAGACGTCGGTCAGCTGGGTATAGCAGTAGCCGAACATGAGCGGATGGTCCAGCAGCGCGTCGCACAAGCCCTTGAACCGGGCGTAAAATTCATCCAGCGTACGGGGCGATTCGCCGTAGCCCCACGACTCGCGGCTCTCCTGCTCCTGCGGCGCCCAGCGGATGCCGCCGAATTCGCTCACGAAATAGGGTTGGCCCTTGAACGCCACGGACTTGATGGTCGCCGCGTCGTTGATGAACGGCTGGCCTTCGGCCAATTTGGCGTGGTGGGCGACCAGCTCATCGGGCTTCTGGGTGTAGTCATGGCAGTCGTAGATGTCGCTCTCGGAGACCCGGTGCGAGTAACCGGAGGTGTCGAGCACGGGCCGGGACTGGTCGAAGGCCTTGGTGGCCAGGAAAAGGGCCTTCATCGCCTCGTCATGAGTGTGGACGTGGTCGTCGGGCCGGTCGTGGGTCTCGTTCATCGGGCACCAGCCGACGATGCAGGGGTGCGAATAGTCCCGGGCCAGCACCTCCAGCCACTGGGCCACGAAGGACGAATATTCGCGCTGCGGCTGGTCATCGCAGTGGCGGCGCCCCGCGCCCCAGTCGCCGAACTCGCCCCAGACCAGATAGCCCAACCGGTCGGCGTGATAGAGGAAGCGTTCTTCGAAAACCTTCTGGTGCAGGCGGGCGGAATTGAAGCCCGCGGCCAATGAGAGCTCGATGTCCATGATCAGCGCCTCCTCGCTGGGGGCGGTCATGATCCCGTCGAGATAATAGCCCTGGTCCAGCACCTGCCGCTGGAAGACGGGCCGGCCGTTTAGCAGCATCCGCCGACCGTCCACGGTCACCGAGCGCAGGCCGGCGTAGCTCTCGGCCCGGTCCAGCTCCCGGCCGGAGGCGTCCAGCAAGACCAGGTCCAGGCCGTAGAGATGCGGATCTTCCGGACCCCAGAGCCGGACGCGGCCGGCGGGAATGTCTAGGATCAGCAGGGCCGAGAAATCGCATCCCAGTTTGGTTTCGGCGGCCGTCACTTCGCCTTGGGCGTCGCGCAGCACGGCCCGGACCTTGAGGCCGGCCTGGACGCCCTCAACGCGCAGGTTGATCAGGAACCGCGAATTTTCCACGTCCGGGGTGATCCGGGGCCGGGTCAGGTGCGACTCGGGGAGGGGTTCGAGCCAGACGCTCTGCCAGATGCCGGTGGTGCGGGTGTAGCTGCAACCGAGATTGGCGTAGAGCCAGGACTGCTTGCCCATCGGCTTGGGCTCGCGGTGGTCGTCGCGGGCCCGGACCACGATCACCGCCTCTTCGCCGGGGGCGGCCACACCCGCCAGATCGCAACTGAAGGGGGAGAAGCCGCCGCGGTGGCGGCCGACCTGCACCCCGTTGACCCAGACGGTGGCGTCGTAGTCGACGGCCTGGAAGTGGAGCCGGGCCGCCCGCCCCCGCCATTCGGCGGGCAGCCGGACCGTGCGGCGGTACCAGACCGCATTCAGATAGTCGGGGTTACCGATGCCGGAGAGGGGGGCCTCCGGGCAGAAGGGGACGACGATCTGCTGGGCCAGGGGCCGGTCCTTCAGGCCGCGTTCCAGGCCGCTGTCGCCGGTGTCGATCTCGAACTCCCACTCGCCGTTCAGGCAGAGCCAGTCCGGGCGGCGGAACTGGGGGCGGGGGTATTCACTGCGGGGAAGGGCTTGCGACTTGCGGGCGGCCATGCTTTCTCCTTGGACGCGGCGGTGGCTTTGCGGATATCCGGAACCATCCGGATTTTTTCCTGCAACCGCAATTTACCGCGTACAATGAGAAAAAAAATGGTCGGCCGAACCTACTTTTTATCCAAAACTACCATCACTCCAGCGGCCGGACGATGCCCAGCAGCCGGCGCTCGCTGGGGGAGTCGCCGGGGATGATGCTCAACCGGACCTCGGCCGCCAGCGCGCCGCCGTCCTTGCGCTTGAGCTGCATGGGCAGGTTCAGCGCCACCTCGCCCCGGGCGCAGGCCGCGACCACGTCCGCCTGGTCCGATTCGAACCGGCGCGGGTCGATGTAAAAATCCCGGCCGCTGCGGCCCAGCACCTCGTCGGGTTCAAACCCCAGGATCGGCCGCACGGCCCGGTTGACGTATTCGATCCGGCCTTCGGGAAAATCGACCAGAAAGATCATCTCGCCCAGCTGTTCGTTGAGCCGTTCAACGAAGCAGCGGTTGCGCTCCAGCTGCTGGAAGGTCCGATGGTGGTCGTCGATCTCGCGCTGGAGCTCGTCGCGGGCCTGCCGCAGCTCTTCGGTGCGCTGCTCGACCCGAACCTCGAGCTCCGCCCGTGATTGGCGCAGTTCGGCCTCGGCCCATACCCGGTCACTGACGTCGCGGCAGTTGAAGATCAATCCCGCCACGTTCGGCTCGGAAAGATAGTTGCAGCCACTCAACTCCAGATGCCGCCAGGATCGGTCCCGGCACTGGAAACGGAACTGGTTGGTGCCGGTCTGGCCGGGAGCGCGCAAGAGTTTTTCGAACAGCGCCGAAAGCCCGGCCAGGTCGCCGGGATGGACGTAATCGAAGATCTCCTGCCCGAGAAAGGTAGGCAGCGCATGGCCCAGCACCCGCTCGACCGCGCAGTTGGCAAAGCGGATCCGGCCCTGCCGGTCGAGAACCAGGAAGAGGTCGAGCGCGTTCTCCGAAAGCGAACGGAAATAACGCTCGCTGCGCGCCAGCGACCGCTCGTTCTCCCGCTGGGTGGTGATGTCGCGGACCACCCCGCCCAGGAGCCAGAGATTCCCCGCCCGGTCGCGGAGCGGAAACTTCTTGGACCAGTAGTGATGCAGCCGCCCGCCGCTCTCGAGCGAGAACTCCTTCTGCACCTCCCGGCCCGTCTCCACCACCTTGCGCCGGTCGAGTTCGTCCTGGCGCGCCGCCCAGGCCGGCATGAACTCGCCCGGCTCGTGTCCGACCACCGCTTCGCGCGGCCGGCCGAGGAAATCGCAGACCGGCCGGTTGGCCGAGACGATCCGCCCCGAAATTTCCTGCAAATAGACCAGATCCCCCAATTGATCGATGGTGGCCTGAAGGACCGGACGGGAGCCGGACAACTCGGCGAGTTCGGCCGCCCGCTGCCGCGCGCGCCGAGAACGCTCTTGCAGCGTGTCGAGCGCCTGGAGCAGCAACTCGAACCGGAAGGGCTTGCCGAGGAAGAAATCCGCACCGTTCTGGATGCAGTCGAGCTGGACCCGGGGGTCGTCGACAAAGGCGGTGATCGCCACGATCGGCAGGAAGGGATCGCGCTCGCGCGCGGCGGCCATGATCTGCGCTCCGGCGATATGCGGCATCATGGCGTCCACCACCAGCGCTTCGAACCCGCCGGCCAGCGCCAGTTTCAGTCCCTCCCGCGGATCGGTCACGCCGGTCAGAACATACCGGCCGCCATAACTATAGCTGCACAGCGCAGTGACGATCTCTTCATTGTCGTCGATCAGCAGGACCCGCTCGGAAGCGGAGCCGGCCGGCAGCTCGTCTGGCGCCATTTTGGCCCCTTAGATGGGAAGATACCGCGGTGTTCTTTCTGCCCGCCGGCGGCCGGTTCAGTCCCGAACCGACACCCGTCCGCCCAGCTTTTCCAGCAGGGCGGAGAACTCCGGAAAGGTCACGGCGGCCGCCTCGGCGGTGTCCACCGTCACCGCGCCGCGCGCCGCGAGGCCGGCGATGGCGAAGGCCATCACCACCCGGTGGTCGGCGTGGCCCGCGACCTCGCCGCCGTGGAGCGTTCCGCCCGTGATCGCCAGGCCGTCGGGAAGCTCCTCGACCTGTGCCCCCAACTTGCGCAGCTCTCCGGCCATGACCGCGATCCGGTCGGTCTCTTTCATTCGCGCCTGCGGCACGTTGCCCAGCACGGTCCGGCCCGAAGCGAAGCAGGCCGTCACGGCCAGAGCCGGCAGGGCGTCGGGCGTGGCGTTCAAGTCGAGTTCCGCTCCGCGCAGTCCTGCAGTCGCGCTCACCCGGATGCCGCCGGCTTCCCACCGGCAGTCGGCCCCCAGGGCGCGCAGATAATCGACCACCGCCTTGTCGCCCTGCGGATCGTCCGGATTCAGCCCGGTCACCAGCAACTCCGAACCGCTCAGCGCCGCGGCGCAGAGGAAGAAGGTGGCGCTGGAGAAATCTCCGGCCATCTCCTTGTCGAACGCCCGGTAGCGCTGGCCGCCGGGAATTATGAATTCGCTGCGATCGGGCGCGGCCGTCAGCTTCACCCCCAGCTCCGCCAGCCAATTCAGCGTCATCTCCACATAGGGACGCTCGTATAGGAGCGGCACGCGCAACCGGCTCTCCCCGCCGGCCAGCGGCGCGGCGATCAGGAGGGCGGAGAGGTACTGGCTGGTGGGACATTCGATCGTGGCCGCCCCGCCTTTGAGCCGGCCGCGCACCGTGAGCGGGCAGCAGCCCGAGCCCTCGCGGCTGACGCAGCGGGCGCCGAGTTGTTCGAGCGCGGCCAGCAGATTGGCCGCCGAGCGGCGGCGGATCTGGGCATCGCCGTCGAAGCGGATCTCGCCCTCGGCCAGCGCGGCCAGGGCCAGGGCCAGATAGAGCGTGGTACCGCTGTTGCCCACGTCGATCAACTGCCCGG
>CAYMGG010000039.1:0-25215 GCA_964389915.1 uncultured Planctomycetaceae bacterium | reverse complement strand
TGATCGCCGCCGTCAGCGTGGTCTTGCCGTGGTCGACGTGACCGATCGTGCCCACGTTGATGTGCGGCTTCGTCCGCTGAAAAGTTTCCTTGGCCATGTTTCCTTTTCCTTTCCTTTCGTATCCGGTTCCAGTTACCGTAAACGTTGTTTTCTATGTCAAGCGATGATTATGCCCGCGTTTTTATGCCTGCGGCGCGTCGGGATCGTAGCCCAGCACCTCCGGATAGCGCGTCCGCGGCACCGGCGCGTAGGCGCAGGGCTCCATGGTGTACGAAGCCCGCCCGGTCGAGAGGCCGCGCACGGCGGTGGCGTAGCCGAACATGCTGGCCAGGGCCACCCGGCCGCGCACCAGCCGGAACTGGCCGCGCTGGCCGATCTCGGCGATCTCCGCCCGCCGGCCGTTCAGGTCGTGGATGATGCCGCCCAGAAACTCCTCGGGCGTGGTCACCTCGAAGGCCATGAGCGGCTCCAAGAGCTGCGCCCCGGCCTTTTCCACCGCCGCGCGCAGGGCCCGCTCGGCGGCGGCGCCGAAGGCCAGATCGCTCGACTCGCCCTCGCGGAACTCGCCGCGGGTGACGCGCACGCGCAGATTGATGAGCGGGTAGCCGCCCAGGGGCCCCGAGAGGCAGCCGCCGCGCAGGCCCTCGGTGACGGCCGTGCGGTAGCGTTTGGGCAACAGCAATTCGTCGACCTCGAAGAGGATCTCCGGCTCGGTCGCCTCGGGCCGGGGCTCGACCGCCACGGTCACGCCCGCGTAATTGTTCTTGCCCGCCACCAGCTGCTCGAAATGCCCGTCGCCGGCGGCGGCGCGGGAGGCGCTCTCGCGGTAGGTGACGCGGGGCGTGCCGGTGTTGGCGGCCACGCCGTAGTCGCGGGTGATGCGCAGGCGGATGATCTCCAGGTGCAGCTCGCCCATGCCGGAGAGGACCAGCTGGCCGGTCTCGTCGTTGGTGGCGTAACGGAAGGTCGGGTCCTCGCGCCCCAGCCGGGCCAGCACGTCCATCAGCTTGTCGCGGTCGTCGTTGGAGCGCGGCTCGATGGCCATGCTGATGACCGTGTTGGGGAAGCGCGGGGGCTCCAACTCAACCAGCCGCTCCTCGGCGCAGAGGGTGTCGCCGGTGGCGGCGAACTTGAGCCCGCCCACGGCGATGATCTCGCCGGGGCCGACGCTGTCCTCGTGGCCGCGGTGGTTGGCGTGCATCCGCCAGAGGCGCTGGGCCCGTTCCTTGCGGCCGCTGCCGGCCACGATCAAGCGCTGCCCCTCCTTCAGTTCGCCCGAGTAGACGCGCACGAAGGTCAGCCCGCCGTGGTCGTCGTCGATCACCTTGAAGGCCAGGGCCGCCAGCGACTCCTTGCGGGCAGGCGTGATCTCGACCTGCTGCTCGGCGTCGCCCGGCAGGTGGGCGAAGACGGGCGGCACGTCCTTGGGGCTGGGCAGGTAGTGGACCACCGCGTCCAGCACGGGTTGCACGCCCTTGTTGCGCAGGCTCGAGCCGCAGAGTACGGGCACGGCCTGGCGCGAGAGGCAGAGGGCGCGGATGCCGGCGCGCAAGTCGTCGACCGAGAGGTTCTCCTCGGCGAGGTATTTCTCCATCAGTTCTTCGCTGGTTTCGGCGGCCGCCTCCAGGAGGTGCAGGCGCATGATCTCGGCCTCCTCCCGGTACTCGGCGGGGATCTCGGCCTCGGTCACCTGCTTGCCCTGGGATGCCTCGTCGAAGTAGAGGGCCCGCATGGTCACCAGGTCCACCAGGCCGCGGAAATCGTCTTCGCGGCCGATCGGCAACTGTAGGGGGAGGGGGTTGGTCCCCAGCCGGGAGCGCATCTCGTCCATTACGTGGTCGATGCCGCTGCCGGCGCGGTCGAGTTTATTGATAAAGGCCAGGCGCGGCACCTGGTAGCGGTCGGCCTGGTGCCAGACGGTCTCGCTCTGGGCCTCCACGCCGCCCACGCCGCAGAAGACCACCACCGCCCCGTCGAGCACGCGCAGGCTGCGCTCCACCTCGGCGGTAAAGTCGACGTGTCCGGGGGTGTCGATCAGGTTGACTTGATGATCCAGCCAGGTGAAGGTGGTGGCCGCGGCGGTGATGGTGATTCCCTTCTCCTGCTCGTCGGGCAGGTAATCCATGACGGCGGTGCCGTCATGGACCTCGCCCATGCGGTGTTCTTTGTCGGAGTAGAAGAGGATCCGCTCGGAAGTGGTCGTCTTACCGGCATCGATGTGGGCGATGATGCCGATATTTCGGATTCTTCCCAGCGGAGTGCCGCGCTGGCCACTCATGGGCTTCTCGCTTGGTACATATATATTGGCGACTATGACGCAAAGCGCGAGATGTTAACCGCGACCCCCGGGCGATGCAAGGGGTATTTTGAGCGCCGGCGGATTTTCGGCGGAAGTTGGAATGTCGCGCGGCCGGATCAAAGGCTGAGGTGGGCTTTTAGAAGACCTACAGAAACAATCTAGAATCTAAAACCTAAAATCTAGAATCTCAAATCCGCTGGCGCGGGAAGGTGCGGCGGATTTCGGCGGGTAGCTCTCTTCCTGGCCCAATCCTCCCAATCCAGTCCCCGCCAGTGCGACCGGCTTTTTTTTGCGTCCGCCTGGACACAGCGGTTCCCGCACCATTCGGCGCAATTCTAGATTTTAGATTCTAGATTTAGGATTTTAGATTTGCGTTTCATTCCTTGGCCTTGGCCAGCACGTCGCGGGCGACGTCGCGCAGCTTGACCAGGTTGAAGGGTTTGCCCATCAGGGCGGTGAAGCCGCAGTCGTACAGGTCGTCCTCGTTCCAGGCGTCGAGCACGGCGCTGATGGCGATGACCGGGGCGGCCACGCCGTGGCGGTGGAGATACCAGGCGACCTCGGCCCCGTGCTTGCCGGGCAGCATGATGTCGATCAGGAAGAGGTCGAAGCGCTTGGACTGGACCTCCTCCAACGCCTCCTCGCCGCTGCCCACGGCCACGGTTTCGAGTTTTTCGCCCTCGAAGAGCTCGGTCAGCATCTGGCGGGTGTCGGGGTCGTCGTCCACGATCAGCACCCGGGTGCGGTGCTGGGCCTTGATGCCCTGTATGAATTCGTCCTCGCCGATCTCGATGGCCGGGGCCAGGCGGCGGGAGTTGATGTCCAGGATTTTCAGGACTTCGATCACCTCGGCGACATCGATCTCCTGGGCCACGGCCCACTGGATCACGTCCAGATTCTCGCCGCCGGAGACCAGCTTGGCCACGATCTGGTCGACCAGCTCGGTGTTGTCGTGGAAGGTGCGGGTCAGCAGGCCGAAGTCGTCGTTGTCCAGCTCCAGCCAGAACTTTTCCCCGCGCAGGTGCTCGATCCAGCGCTCGCGGCAGAAGGCGCGCCAGAACCGCCGGTACCAGTCGCGGATCGCGTTCTCGCCCAGGTCGTGGCCGGCCTTTTCGGACTCGATCCACTTGTGCCGGTGGGCCTCGCGCGTGGCCTCTTCGAACAGGGTGAGCCGTTCGGCCGGTTGGGAATTGCCGCCGGGATGGGTCATTGCCGCCTTTTCCTAACCATATCGGGGGCGGGGCAGAATGAAAAATCTCCCCCTCTTCAGGCGGGAGATTTCCGCCGCGCCATTGGGCCGCAGAACCAGTCAGTTTATCTGCTGCTAACTACAAAACTGAAGCATATAATATGATATGGGTAGGGGGGATAGGCAAGCAAAAAAGGCTACCCCCGAAAATCGCCGTTTTTTGCGAAGGAATGCCGGGGGCGGCGGACAGAATCTATTGTGAGCGCAGATGAGAGACGTTACCGCGCTCCGGCCAGATGATGGGGAAGGCCGGCGGGTAAGCACGAACTGGCGCGGTTTTCCGGCCAGTTCCCAGGGGGAGTAAGCCCGATGGGTTGGTTTGATAGAAAAGCGGTCGCGGCTGAAGAGCCGGCGGCCCTGATCAAGCGCATCGGCAGCGGCGATGAGGCGGCGCTCGAAGAGTTTTACGAGCGCTACTTTCCGCGGCTGTATCGCTATATCTTCTACCGGGTCGGCCGGGATCACCACCACACCGAAGAGGTGGTCAACGACACGTTCATGGAGGCCCTGGAGAAGTCCGGACAGTACGATCCGGCGCGCGGATCGGTTGAATCGTGGCTGATCACCATGTCGCGCAACCGCATCCGTAGCTTGAACCTGTTGATGGGTAAGGCCCGAGAGTACGAACATTCCTGGAGCCTGGTCGACGGCGAACTCGAGTCCCTCTTTGCCGACCTGGACCGGCGCAACCTGCCGGACGCGGCCCTGGAGGCCATGGAGCTCAAGGAACTGGTCAGCGCCACCATGTGTTCGATCCCCAGCAAGTATTCCGAGTTGCTGGAGATGAAATATACCGCCGGCATGTCGGTCAAGGATATGGCCGAGAAGCTGCACAAGACGGAGAAGTCGATCGAAAGTCAACTGACCCGGGCGCGTGAGGCTTTTCGGGAAGCCTTTGGCGTCATGGCCACCGAGATGCCCGCCGTTTAAGACGGCCAGCGAGGTGAATTAAAAATGAGCGAGGAGAATGCCGTGGACGGCGCGCCTTTCGAAACCAACCTGCAGAAACTGCTCAGCCGGGCCTACGACGAGCCGGCCTACCGGCCGGAGTTTCGCCGGGAGCTGCTGGGGCGGCTCAAACAGCGCCAGACGGTTCAGGTGTCCCGGCGGCGGCGGGGTACGGTGATCCGCCTGGCGGTCTGGAGCAGCGCCGCGGCGGCCACGCTTACGATCAGTCTTCTGCCCGGGGCCTGGCGCGGCAATCCGGCCGCCGTCAAGCCCGCGCCTGAAATTGGCGTGACTCAGGCGCGCGAGGAAGTGAAGCCCGAAAACATTGCGGTGGCCATGGCCAAGCCCACGGCGGCTGCGGTCGTCCCGGTCTCCGCGGCCGTGGCCCAGCCGGCCCAGGTTTCGGGCGCGGTGCGGGTGCGCGATCAGGCCGGCCGGTGGCTCGACGTGGCCGATCAGGGCACGTTCGACCTGGCCGCCGTCAGCGAGATCGGCGTGTCGCGCGAGAGCGGCGAGGTTTCGGCCCTGAAGTTGGCCGACGGCTCGCTGCTGGTGCTCAAGCCCGGCAGCCAGCTGGCCCGCAGCGAAGCCGGATTGCGGGTGATGAACGGTAGCGTGCTGATCCGGCGGTCGGTCGCGAGTTCGGAACTGGGCGTGGATCTGCCCGATTGCCGGATCGCGCTCAAGCCGGGCAGCGAGGTTTTCTTCAAGGTGCCCGATGCGCGGGGTTACGCCCCCGGCGGCGCGCCGGTTCCCTCCGTGGTAGTGTTGGGCGGCGAAGCCCTGGCCCAGCGCGGCAATGGCTCAGGCAGCCGGCTCGAGCCGGGTCGGGCCTATCAGCTATACGACTTCGTGACCGGCGACCTGCCCGGCCGGACCCTCGATCCGCGCGAACAGCAGGACTTCTCCAACCTGATCCACGCCGTCAAGTACGACCGCTGACCGAACTCAGGGGGAACTTTTTCGCGAAAAAGCTCCCCCTGACCCCCTCAAAAAACTCTCGCCAGATTCTTCTATCCGAACGCTTGTCGAACGCCAAGGCGGCGGTGCGAATGCCGGCCGCGCTGAATCAATCACTCTGAACGTCCGAAACGGCGGAGCCGGGATAAAGTTTTTTGAGAGAGCTTGAGAGAACTTTTTTTCAAAAAAGTTCTCTCAAGTCGCTGTCTCTGGCGGTTTGCGCGGTTAAGCCTGCCGGCAGAGGCCGACGAACTCGTCCACGAACAAATCCAGATAATTGGGGGCGATGGCCGAGGCGTGGGGCAGGAGCAGGGCGTTGGGCAGGCCGCGCAAGGGCGAATCGGCCGGCAACGGCTCTCGGGCGAAGACGTCCAGGCAGGCGCCGGCCAGCCGGCCTGCGCGCAAGGCGGCGGCCAGCGCGGTTTCGTCGATCGCGTTGCCGCGGCCGATGTTGCAGACCACGGCCGAGCGGGGCAGCAGGTCCAGCCGCCGAGCGTCGAGCAGTCGGTCGGTTCCCGTCTCGCCCGGCAGAGCCAGAACCAGAAAATCCGTCTCCGCCAGCACTTCATCCAAGCGTTCGATCGTCAGCACCCGGTCGGCGGCCGTGAAATAATCCGGTTGGGGGCCGGGCCGGCGGCGCACGCCGGTGAGGATCACGCCCAACGGTTTGGCCAATCTTCCCACCCACTCGCCGATGTGGCCGAAGCCGAGAATGGTCAGCCGCGCCCCGCGCAAGGGGCGCATGATCCCGGCCAGTCGGGCTCGCGGCCAGAGCTCCGCCGCCTGCCAGGTCTGGGCGGCGAACAGTCCCCGGCTCCAGCCCAGCAGCCAGCCCAGCACGGTTTCGGCCATCAGCTCGCCGTGGAACGTCCCGTAAGTCAGGCGCAGGCCCGGCGGCGGATCGAGCTGGAAATAATCCCGGCCGGCCGCCGGCGTGGCCAGCCATTGCAGTCGGGGGGCCTCGGCCAGCCAGGCCTGTTCGAAACGCCAGACCAGGGCCGCCTCGGCCGTGGCCAGGCCGGCCAGAAAGGCGGACACGTCCGGATAAACCTGAACCCGGGTGGCGGGCAGGGCGGCCCGCAAACGGGCGGCATTAGCGGCCGAGAAGTGCCAGCCCGGGACTTGCTCGTGGGTCAGCCAGACGGCGATTTCGCGGGGTTCCATGTAATTATCGGCTCCTCGGGGGCAAATTAGCCTACAGAAAAAACCCCGGCAGGTCGATCAAATATCTGGATTCCTGTTCCGACGGGCGACGGTCGGCTGTTACGCGCGACCGGGCGGGCGGGTTGAAGCGAGCAAAGGGGAGCGAGATGTCGGGATGCGCCAAAGGTTTGCGGACGGTGCTGGCGGCGGTACTGGTCGGAACTCTGGGGTCCGTGGCCTGGGCCTGGCCGTGGGACAAGAAGGATACCGCCGTTACGGACTGCGAATTGCGCGCGATCATCAAGCAGCCCAAGGAGTTTTTGCAACGCGACGTCACCTTCCTCTGTCGTTTCGCCATGCCCGGGAATTTATTCAAGAATTTCAGCACCCAATTCAACGCCTATCAGCATCTCAACTTCTCGGTCTGGCCGATCGACGCCAAATTGTGGGATAAGGCCGAGCGGCGCAATGTCCTGCCCAGCCTGTATGTGGACAAATCCAACTTCGAGACCAGCGCGGAACTGGCTAAAGCCAAGCGATATGAGCTGTTGCGTGTGCGCGGCCAGGTGGTCAGCAATTACGGCGATCTGCCCTGGATTCTGATCACCGAGGCCAAGCGGGTCTCCGAGCGCGGGCCGCTGGCCACGGATGCGGATTTCCTCAACGTCAAGCAGGGCCTGGATCTCCAGGCTGCCGGCAAGCCCGCCGAGGCCGCCAAATATTTACGCATGGCGTTGGATGGCGGTTTGCCCGGCGCGCATCGGGATTTCGTGACTCTGCGCCTGAGCGAGAGCCTGGGCGCATCGGGCGATCTGGCCGGCGCCGAGGCGCTGCTGGCCAAATCTGTGCGGGGCGATGAGCCGGCGCCCCAGGTAACCCTGGCTCTGGCCCGGCTGCGGCTGGGCCACAACGACGGCCGCGGGGCGATCGCCGCGCTCAAGAATCTGGGCGATCGGCAGCCGCCCGAGGCGCACGCCCTGCTGGCCGAAGCCTACGGGCTGGTCGGCGAAAACGAGCAGGCGCTAGCCGAATGCGACCGGGCCGTGGCCGCCAAGCTCACGGGAGATTTGCAGACCGGCGTGGAGGTCAGCCGGGCGCGGGCGCTGGCGGCTCTGGGCCGTTACGCCGACGCGATCCGTTCCTACGCCCAGGCCATCGCTCCGGGTGGACCGTTGGCCGACGCGGCTTGGCTGCACCGCGAGGTCGGCCGGCTGTACGAATCCCGCTACGACGCCACCGGCAAGCTCGACCTGCTGGCCGAGGCCGAGGCCCGCTATCAGGCGGCCCGCGACCTGGAGCGCGACCGCGATCCGGAGAGCCTCTTCCTGGCCGCCCGCTGCGCCTACAAGCGCGCCCGTCAGGCCGGGACCGATCAGAACGAAGCCCAGCGGCTGCTGAAGAGCTGCCAGGCGCTGGCCAACGATTACGCTCCGGCCCGGGGATTGGCCGGCGAGCTGGCCCTCGCTTCCGGCGACTTGGTCGAGGCCGAGAAACAGCTGGCGGCGGCGGTGAGCGCCGGTCAGGGCGGAACCGAAACCCGCCAGGCCCTGGCCGAAGTCTATGTCCAGACCGGCCAGGTCGAGGCGGCGGCCAAGGAGTACGCGGCCGTGGCGGCTCAAGACCCCGGCAACCGGCCGGCGCGGGAGAAACTGGCCGCCCTGGCCGAGAAGGGGGGGCGCTGGGACACGGCCGAACGTTATTATGGAGAACTGGTCAAGCTGGCCCCCGGCGAGCCGGAGTACCGGCTCAAGCTGGGTCGCAGTCAGCTGGAGTTGGGCGAGTCGGCGGCGGCGGCCGAGAATCTGATCCTGGCCAGCCGCGAATCCGGCAGCCTCGGCGAGCAGGCGTTTGTGGCCCTAGCCAAGCTGCGCGATGCGGCCGGCGACGAGGCCGGCGCCGAAGCCGCCTGGCGGGGCGCGCTGGAGCGCAATCCGCGCAATCTGACCGCGGCCCGCGAGCTGGCCTATCTGCTGGCTTCGCTGGATCGGGAGCCGGCCGAGTGCCTGCTGCTGGCCGGCAAGGCGGCCGAAGGCCAGGCCGGTGACGGGCGCACGACCCTGGTGCTCGGCTGCGCCCAGGTGCGCGCGGGCGAGACCGAGCTTGGCGTGAAGACTTTGGAGCAGGTGCCGGTGGTGGCGATGGACCGGCTGGGGTGGTGTCTGCTGGGCCAGGCGCTGCTGGGCCTGGATCGACCCGACGAGGCCCGATTGATCCTGGCGAAGGCCGTGCGGCCGGCGGCGGCCGGCGAATCGACTGTCCGCAGCCAGCGGGTGTCGCGCGCAGCCGGCGATCTTCTGGCCGGTTTGGGCGCAACGGTTCCGCCGGCCACGCCGACCCAGGTCCAGCCGCCCGCGCCCAAGGTCGAGATGGCCCGCCAAACCGAGCCGCGGCCCGCGGTCAAGCCGCAGCCCGCGCCGGTGGAAACTGCGGCGGTGGCGAAACCCGCGCCGGCGAAGCAACCCGTGGTCGTGCCGGCCGTGCCCGCCGCTCCGCCCGCCCCGGTGGCGGCGGCGACTCCGGCCAAGCCGGCCGAAACGTCGACTGCGCCGCGGCGGCGTTTATGGTCCTGGCGCGGCCGGGATCACCAGGAGGCGGCCCGCCCCCAGAAGATTGAAAGCGCCAAGCCTGCGGCTGAAACCAAACCGGCGCAGATCGCGGAAGTCGCCGTCGCCTCCAGCCCGGAACCGGCCAAGCCGGTCCGTCCCGCGGAGACGGTTATCGAATCCACGCCGGTCGAAGAGACGATTCCCGGCCTGCCCGCGCCGATCCGGGCGACCAGGTCCACCACGCCGCTGGCGCAAAGAAGTTTTGCGCCGGCCGAGGCGGCGCCGGAACTCGAAGACAAGGGCATGCCCCGCCCCGCGTCGCAGGGGACGGAGGTGGAGGTGCCCGGGGTCCAGCTGGGCTCTAAGCCGGCCGACAATTCCCGGCCTTTGGGCCTGACCGACATCATGGGCGGCGAGGCCGTCTCCCGCATGGCCGGCCCCGAACCGGCTCCGTCGCGGCCGATCAGCCGGGCGGAGGTGGATGTGCCGGGCATCATCGATCTGGGGCGGGTCGAAGCCCTCTCGGCCATGGCCGGCCCGGCCCGGGCGGGAAACGACGACGAACACAGCAAGCTGGGCCAGCCCGGCTCGGCCGGCCGGAACGCCAACTGGCAGCATTACCAGTCGCAGGTGAACGGTGCCGAGGTGCTGATTGAGGAAGAGCTGCCCCGCAACGAAATCCGTGACCTGCCCGAATGGGCCAGGTAAGGGGGCGTCAGAATTGCCGATCAACCCCGGTGGCCCGCTGAATGGCGGGCCGCCTTTTTTTTGGGGCCGCACGTCAGCAAAGCAATCTCCGGGGGAGCTTTTTTCCTAAAAACTCCCCCGGCCACCGCAAAAAATCTCGCAAAATTGCTTTTGCGCCGGCGGAATCATTTTCCATTCAGCGAGTGCGGAAGCGCTCCAGCGTTGCCGGTTTTAAATCAGGCCTTTTTATGCCCAAAAACACCAGTGTTTGACGAACGCCTTTGGGATTGGAGCAGGGAGAACCTAAATGTAAAAAAAGTTCTCCCGGGGCGGCTATGTCGGGGTTACTCGCCCGCGTAGCGACTGGGCGAGCAGCCCCGGCGCTGGCGGAAGAGGCGCGAGAAGTAGTAGATGGATTTGAAGCCGCTGGCCGCGGCAGCTTCGCCGACTGTCAGGCCGGCGTGGGCCAGCAGCCAGCCGGCCCGCTCCAGCCGGGCTTGCAGCAGATCCTCGCCCGGACTTAAGCCGAAGCATTCCCGATACAATGCCGAGAAGCGCGAAGCGCTCAGGTGTACCCGCCGGGCCAGCGCCGGCACGCTCCAGGCGGCTTGCGGCTGCTCCCGCATCTCCAGTCGCAGCTGGCGCAGTTCCTCGCGGCGTTGCTCCTGCCGGGGGGTGCCGCCGGCGGTCGCGCTCTGCGCCTGGCGGGAGAGGAGCAGGAAGAGTCGCTGCAGGTGCAGGGTTTCCAACTCGGGCGAGTGCAGCTCTCCGCCCAGGCGTTCGCGCTGCAACTCGGCCAGCACGACGGGCACGAAATCGCTCCGGCGCGGCCAAAACGGCCGATCCAGCGGCAGGCCCAGCCGGCGGAAGAAGGCCGGCAGGCCCTGGCCGGTGAAGTGCAGCCAGTCGTTTTGAAAGCCCCCGTCCATCCCGCGATACCACATGGCGCACCGCGGAGTGTAGAAGATGCAGGCCCCGGCCGGTTCGACGGTTTCGGCGCCGTGCAGCCGGCGGCGGATGGGCGTGCCGTAGCGCAGGAAGACGTAAAAGCCCGGGCCGTGCGGTCGGTCGATGACGAATTCCGGTCCGTGGCGATAGTCTACCCCCACTTGCAGCGTCTTCAGGCTGGCCATCTTCGGCTCCTTACAAAACAGTCGAATAGTTTAAATAAACAGCGTAAACGTGCATTGTCAAACCCCATATTCATATGGTAAGGCTGAAATATATTAAGGCCGCGCTTTTGAGCCGCCAAAAAAACAGGAGGATAAGCAAAATGGCGACCGCCACCGCGAAGCTGATTCTCGACCGCGACTACCGGATCGGGCCGACTGATCCGCGTTTGTACGGCAGTTTTCTGGAGCATTTGGGCCGGGCGGTGTATGACGGCATCTACGAGCCGGGCCACCCGGCTGCCGACGCCGCCGGGTTTCGGCGCGACGTGCTGGAACTGGTCCGCGAATTGGGCGTGACCGTGGTCCGCTATCCGGGCGGCAACTTCGTCTCCGGCTATGACTGGGAGGACGGCGTGGGTCCGCGCGCGGCCCGCCCGCGCCGGTTGGAGCCGGCCTGGAAAAGCATCGAAACCAACGAGTTTGGCACCGATGAGTTTATCGCCTGGTGTCGGGCGGCCGAGGTGGAGCCGCTCCTGGCCGTCAACCTAGGCACGCGCGGGGCCGACGCAGCCCGGGCGCTGGTCGAATACTGCAATCATCCGGGCGGAACCAGGTGGAGCGATTTGCGCCGGCAGAACGGGGCGACCGCTCCCCACGGGATCAAGCTCTGGTGCCTGGGCAACGAAATGGACGGCCCCTGGCAGATGGGGCACAAGACGGCCGCCGAGTACGGCCGCTTGGCCTGCGAGACCGGCCGGCTGATGAAGATGGTCGATTCGAAGCTGGAGCTGGTGGCCTGCGGTTCATCATACTGCGGCATGCCGACCTTCGGCGAGTGGGAGCTGACCGCGCTGCACGAGTGTTACGAGCAAGTCGATTACGTTTCCCTGCATACCTATTACGGCAACCGCGACCAGGACGCGGCTTCTTTCCTGGCCAAGCCTGAGGAGATGGGCGAATATATCGAAAGCGTGGTCGCCCTCTGCGACGCGGCCGCGGCTCGCAAGAAGCAGAAGCGGCGGCTGATGCTCAGCTTCGATGAATGGAACGTCTGGTACCACAGCCAGACGGCCGACGCCCAGCGCGAGCCCTGGACCGTGGCCCCGCCCATTCTGGAGGACGCCTACGATTTTCTGGACGCGCTGGTGGTGGGCGGAATGCTGATCCAGCTCATCAATCACGCCGACCGGGTGAAGGTGGCCTGTCTGGCGCAGCTGGTCAACGTGATCGCGCCGATCATGACCCAGAAGGGCGGCCCGGCCTGGCGGCAGACCATCTTCCATCCCTTTGCCCAGACCGCCCGTTGGGGGCAGGGCGAGGTGTTGCGGCCGGTCCTGAACACCCCGCGTCACGACTGCAAGCAGCGTCAGGGCGTGCCGACCGTGAGTTGCGCGGCGGTCTGGCGGCCGGAGGTAGAGGAGCTTTCGATTTTCGCCCTCAATCGCGATTTGGCCGCACCGGTCGAATTATGCGTCGATCTGCGCGCCTTCGGCAGTTTGGGCCGGGTGGAGTGGGAGAGCTTGCAGAGCTCAGACTTGGCCGCCGTCAATACGGCCAGTGTTCCGGACCGGGTTAAGCCGCAATTTCAGGCTGGAGCACAGCTCAAAAAAGGCGAACTGGCAGTACAGCTGCCGGCCGCCTCCTGGAACGTCCTGCGCTTGAGTAAATAGAAATCTACTTTTTCAAAACATAAAGATTGAAAAGCGCATCATCTTCTTAGTCTAGAAGATGATGCGCTTTGCTATTTGGCTTTTTTGAAAATCAATTTGGCTTATTTGTTGGCAGGTTTGAGAGAAGCAAAGTAAGAAAATAAGTATTGGCTCAAACCTATATGCAGGCGGATCAGGATGCCAGGTCGAGAGAAAATCCGCAAATTGGCTGCCGAGCAGCATGGTTACGTTACCGCCTCCCAAGCCCTGAAAGCCGGCCTGGCTACAGGCAGCCATTCTTATCGCGTGGCACGGGGCGAATGGTTGCGGGTTTCACCCGGTTTGTTTCGGTTGCCGGGTTTTGCCGATACTTTCGCTTCCGAGCTGGTCAAATGGTCGCTCTGGAGCCGGGATCAACAGGACCGCGTTCAAGGTGTGGTCAGCCACGAGAGCGCACTGCATTGGCACGGTCTGGTGGCGGAGGTGCCGCCGGAAACTCATTTGACCGTGCCCTGGGGCTTTCGCAAAAAAATCCTTCCCGGCGTCAGTTTACATGAAGGCCTCATGCTACGCGGGGACTATGTGGATTGCGGACACTTTCGAGTCACCACCCGCGAACGCTCCCTGGCCGACTGCGGCCCGTGGCTGAGGGCGCGGGAGGTCGCCGAGAAACCGGCCGAAGTTACGGAGGCTGGCCCGGTCGGGCAACCGGCAAGTGAAAGGAGTCAATTGATGTTTCGTCCCCACGAGCGTCAAGCACTGCCCCGCCGTCGGGAGGCGGGTTTCACCCTGGTGGAACTGCTGGTGGTAATCGCCATCATTTCAGTGTTGGCCGGCATGCTCTTGCCCGTGCTTGGCAAAGCGCTCAATGCCGCCCGCGATGCCAGCTGCGCCAACAATCTCAAAAACCTCTATGTATACGAGATGGTCTATGCCGCTGACTATGATGACATGCTGGTGGGGCCGGTCTACGCCGTGCCGGCTGCCGGCGGGCAGTGGATCGTTCGGATCGCGCCCTACATGCCGCCGTTCGACGCCAAGACCGTGGGGCGGACCATTCTCTGCTGCCCGCGGTTCGCCGATTCCGGCGACATCAAGAGCGACTGCTGCTGGCAGAAGAACGGCTGGGTCTATATCCACTACGGCATGAACAAAGACCTGGAATACGTGCGCCTGGCGGCGCTGGACGGCCAGCGCTCGTTGTGCGCCGACACGGGCAACCCGCTGGGCGACTATCCCCACGCCCATTACAACGCGGCGCATTGGAAGCGGGTCAGCGCCCGGCATGACGGCAACGCTTTCCATCTTTTCGGCGCCGGCAACGTCAAACCTTATCCCTTCATATTGTCCACGGACATCATGTGACCCCGATTGCGGGACTTATACGCGCTGCGCGCCACTTGGCCTGGGTGGGGAGAAAATCATGACTGCCTGTCGTTGTCTGGCGATTCTTTTAGGTCTCGGCCTGGGTTGCGGCGATTTGTTGGCCGCGGCCGAGAATTTTAAATTCACGGGCCGCGATTATGTCGTCGAGCTCGGTGAAAAACTTGACTTCTCCCTGCGCTCGGGGAATGACTGGCGCCAAGCGCTGGGAGAGATCCGCTTCGAGGCCTTTACTAAAAATTTTGCTCAGCTTGGTTGGCGAACCGGTGGTATTGAATCGATGAAAGTCACCGCCCTGGAAGCCGGCTGCCAGCAGGTCGACGCGGTCTGCAAAGTTACGGGCGAATACGCGGCCGACGCCCGGATCGAGCTCAGCCTACTTTGCCGCCCGGATTTTCTTCGCCTGGCCTATACCGGAGCCTTGACCGGCGAAGTCAAGCGCCTGGAGTATTGCCGGGTCGCATTGGGCCATGGCCACGATCTGGAGCGGCCGTTTGTCTGTGGTGAGCAGCGGCTCAAGGTGGCCGCCGGATCGGGGCGTAACCTGTGGCGCTCGGCCGGTCATTCCGGGGTTTCGCTTCTCTGGCCGCCGGCCGATCCCGCCCGCTTCGGCGAGGTATTGCTGCTGATTCCTTACCGCGAGCACGAGCCGGTGGTGGCGGATTTCCAGCGCAGCGGCCGGCTGGACGCCTGCCGGCTGGGCGTGGAGTTGGTGCCCACCGAGCAGCATAACCTGTTCTTCCCCGGACAGACGCCTTATTTACGCCTACGGCTGCAGAATTATGCCGATCAACCGCAGGTGCTGACCTACTCCTTAACGGCGAATGATTTTCGGCAGCGGCACAAGCTTCAGGCGGCGGGGCGGGTCGAGATCGGCGGCGGCGAGTGGCGGGAGGAGCAGGTGCCGCTCGACACCGACTGGCCGGGCTATGCCCAGGTCGAGTTGCTGGGCGACGGGGCGGGGCGGCACTGGCGCCTGCCCAGCCAGATCGGCCGCATCCCCGATCCGGCGCGCGCGCACCGGGCAGAGAGCATTTTTGGGATTCAGGATTTCACCTGGTATCAGCGGACAGACGCCTCTCTCGACCTGATGCAGTGGCTGGGCGCGCACTGGGTGCGTGGCCTGAACGGGTCCGGCGACAAGGGGACCGAATGGCAGGCCCCTTATGCCGAGGCCGAGGGCGAGCCGACCGATCCGGCCCGGGTCGAGGCTTGGCTGAACCGTTATCAGTCGCGCGGGTTGGAACCGATCCCCACCCGCGACCAGCCGCTACGCCTTCCGCCCGGGCTCTTCACCTATACCGAAACGTGCAACGAGCCGAACTTGCGGCAGGTCGGCGCCGAATTCGCCGAACAAATGAAGATCCATTATATAAAGCTCAAGCAGCACGACCCCCGGCTGCTGGTCGGCTCGCCCGGCACCGCCCAGGTCGACGAGGTCTGGTACCAAGAGCTGGCCGAGAACGGCTGTTGGGAGTACATGGATTTCATCAACGTACACCTGCACTGCTTCCCCAATGCGCCGGAGGTTGACAACAGTCTGACCCGCTATTATTGGCTGGCGGCCAAGGTCAAAAACCTGCGCCAGCTCATGAACCAGCATGGCGCCAAGCCGGTTTTTGATACCGAGCACGGGACGTTGACCCTGGACCCGGATTACCGTCCGGAGCATTATCGGCTGGGCGCGGTGGCTCCCGACAACATGGCCGCCGCCTTTATGGTGCGCGCTTATCTGGAAGCGCTGGCTTACGGGCTGCAGGGCAAACAGTGGTTTTTGCTCAGCGATTACGGCGGGTTCGGCCTGACCCACCGCGACACGCCTCGGCCGGGCTATTGCGCCTATGCCCAGTTGACCAAGGTCTTGGACGGGGCGCGGTACGTGGGCGATCTGGTCGCGGCGGCGGGCGCGCCCCGGGGCATGCTTGAAGGGCCGGCGCTCGAAACTTGGTTTGGCCTGGCTACGCCGGAGCTGGAGCCGGCCAAGCCCGATTCGGCCAAGCCAGAACCGGGCGAGACCGAGGATCCGAGCCTGAAGCCGCGGGTTTACCAGGTCGTTTTCCGGCGTCCGGACGGGAGCGCTCTGATCGCGGCCTATGCCACGCTCAAACGCCGCGAGGTGGTGAAGGCCAATCCCGGTACCGAAGCCTGGCGGGGCCAGGAGCCCGGCATTGACCAGTGGTGGAACGGCCGGCAGACAAATGACGCGCCCGAGCCGGTCCGGACCACGCTGTACGTCGGCCGGGAACGGGTACGCATCGGTGATTTGATGGGCGAGGAGCGGATGGTCGAGACGCCGGGCGGCCGGTTGGAAATCGCCTTGGACGATTATCCGGTGTTCATTACCGACGTCGATCCCGGCCTGCTGGAGGTGGCGGCCAAGAACAACCGACAGCTCTTTTCTGCCGAGGTGCCGGCCACTCACGGTTCGCCCTTGATTCAGGTGCTGCTGCCGCCCGGCGGGAAATTTCCGAAGCGCGAGAAGGGCGCCTACGACACGCATAACCTTTCGGCCCGGCTCAAAGTGGGCGAGCGCTACGAGTTCACGCCGCGGCTGACCAATCTCTCCGCGCAGGCGCAGGAGGTAGAGGTGGCGCTGGAACTGCCCGCCGGGTGGGAGCTCGAGCCGGCTGCGGTCCGCGTAACGGTCGCGCCGGGGCAGACCCTGACGGGCGCGGCGTTTTCCGTCCGACCGAAGACGGCGGCCGAACTGGCGCGGATTATCGCCCGGGCGACCGCGGCGGGGATGAGCGTGGCGCCCAGCGTGCTGCGGGTGGCGGTAAGCGAATAAACCATTCCGGGGAACCTTTTTTGCAGAAAAGGTTCCCCAGACCCTTCCCAAAAACTCTCACCTGGCTTCGCCGACTTGAGAGGTCTGTGCTGCAAATCCGAGGCAGACGATCAACGCAGGCGGTAGCAGGGAAGGGGTGGCTGAATCTCCAGATTTTCAAAATTAACCGTGCCGTTTTCAGCCCAGAAGAAGAGGTCCCGGCCGGTAAGTTCCGGCAGCCGGTTGATTAGGCACTGCCGGCCATCCACGCAAACGTCGAGAATATCGTCCTGTAACGCCAGCTCGAGGTTGAAAGGGCGATCCAGGCCGGCGAGCGGCGCCAGTGACTCGCCACCCAAAGCCAGCCGCTGCTGGCCCGGCGTGAAGGTCAGATCATATTTCTTCTCATATTGTCCCGTGCCGCGCAGGCCCAGACCAAAGCGGTGAATACCTGGTTTAGGACAGACGCGGCAGCGGATAAAGCTGGCGGCCGGCAGGCTGCGGACCGCGGCCGCTTCCAGGGTTTCCGGTCCCGCCAGGGTCAGCCGCCGGCCGTCGCCAGTACTGCCGGATGTCAGGCATTCAACTTGCTTGGCAAAAATGTCGGCGGGCGGCGGGGTCAGTTCGGCCGGAAATTTCGTGCCCAGCGTGCCGTCCGGAAATTGCACCAGCTCGCGGATAACCATGCTTCCGCCCCACATCATTCCTTCCTGATCGCGCTGATTGCGGCGCGGTCCGCCCCAACCGACGCCGATCCGCCGGGCGCCGAAAGCCGCGGTCTTCATCACCGCGCAGAACGCGCTGTCCAATTGGTCTTGCGCCGGGCGCAACCACGGCCCATCGGGCCGGCGGGAATAGCGGTAAAAGGTCTTCAACCCCAGGCCGAAGAGCAGGTAATGCCAGCCGTTCCATTCGAACCGGTCGGCGCACTCCGGGCAGCCGTGGCCCCAGTCGCAGCCGGCCAGGAAGAGCGGCTTTTCGTCCAATTGCCACTGCCGCAGATCGGACGAGGTCAGGTGCAGCAGGCAGCCGCCGCGGCCGATCAAGGGAAAGTCGCGCAATTTGCTGGTCAGGAGCATATGAAATCCGCCGGCCGGATCGGCGCAGACGAACGGGTCGCGGCAGTGGCGGCCTTCATATTTTTCCGGCAAAATGAGAAAGGGCACGGGCGGCAGCTTTTCAAACGTGATGCCGTCGCGGCTGACGGCGTGGCTGAGCAATTCGGCCCGGTCGGCGGCCCGGCGGGTGGCGTAAAAGGCGTGGAATTCGCCGGCGTGGTGAAAAACCGAGCCGGTGCAGAGCGACCCCTCCCATTCCGCCGTGATTGGCAGGGCCAGCGGGTGCGCCTGCCAGTTCACCAGGTCGCGGGTGGAGACATGGGCCCACTGGTGTCCGCCCAGGCCGCCCAAGCCTTGGTGATGATTCTGATCGAGCAGATAATAAACGTGAAACACTCCGTCATGGCTGAACGGCATGCAATCGCCCACAAACCACTCGCCGTCCGGTTTGTAATACTGCATGAATTTTCCTTATGGTTTTGCCAGCTTGGCCGATTTATACCAATTCAAATTAATAGTGACCGATTTTGGGGAACCTTTTTTGCAAAAAAGGTTCCCCAAACCCCGCCAAAAAACTCTCATCCGGCATACTCAGCCCGAGCGCTCGTCGGCCAGCAATAGCTCGAGTTGAGAAGGGAAGATTTTTTGGCGTTCCTGCCGGTCTACTTACTGCTTTTCCCGCAGGATCGGCGGTTAACGGTCAAGTTCGGCCCACGTCAATCCATTCAATCTAGCCGCGTCGGCCGCCGATACAGCCAGTGCGGTCGGGATAAAATCGTCCGGTAGGGCGTCGGCTAGATTCGCGCGTCCGCCGTCGGCAAAGGCTTCGATGGCCGCGCCGTCGACGATCACCTGTAGCCGGGCGGTCGCGCCCGGCATCCAGGCGGCCGAACGGCGGGAGCGGCCGGGAATGTCCAGATATAGCGTTCGGGCCGCGGCATCGAAACCCAGGCGAACGGTTCGGCCGGAAGACGCTTCCGCCAGTTCCAGCGCCCAGTCACCCTCCGCGCCGGCCGCGCAATCGAGTTCGGCCGCCCAGGCTACAGGCAGTTTTTCTTGCAGCTTCGGGCCGGCTTTAAGCGCGGCGGCGAGTTCCGTGGCCGACCAGGTCCGCGCCTGGCCGCGCGCGGTTTGCAGTTCGCGTACCGGGCGGGCGCCAAGTTGAAGGTCGCCGCCCTCGCGGTAGAGAAACATCTCCCGGGGCAGGGACTGCATGCCCGTCCAGTCGCGGACGTCGAGGACCGGCTGGCCCATCCAGCCGACCTGGACCACCCGGCGGTCGTCGGCCGGCAGGTTGTTGTAACTCACCTCGGCGTAATAGTTGTCGTCCAGCGGCTGGCGCAGGGGCAACCGGCGCGCGGCGGTAAAGGTCTGGCCGTCAAAGTCGCCCAGCCAGTAGACGGTCCGGGCGTAGAGCGGATCGCCCGCCGTGCCGGCCGGCTGGCGGCACTGGTTGGTTTTGAGCACCCACCAGTCGCGCTCCGGCCGGTCGGGGTCGGGCAGGCGGAAGAGGTCGGGGCACTCCCAGACCAGCGCCGGCAACGAGTCGTCGGCGAAGCGCGAAAGCAAGGTCCATTCGCGTAGATTGGACGAACCGTAGAATTCAATCCAGCCGCGTTCGTGACCGCGGATGCAGACCATCACCCAGCCGGTAGCGTGGCGGAAGACTTTCGGGTCGCCGAATTTTGGGTCGTTCGGGGCCAGGAGCGGGTTGGCGGCATGCTGCCGGAAGGTCCGGCCGTTATCGAGGCTGACGGCCAGGTGGATGTCCTCGCGGGTCAAGGAGGAGGAGTCCGCCGGCGGGCGATAATCGGCGGTGTAGACGGCCACCAGCGGCGGCTGACCGGCCTGGCCCAAGCCGGAGGCGTTTTCGTGATCGATGACCGCGCTGCCGGAGAATATCGTATAGCCGGCCGCCGTTTCCTCGGGAATAGCCAGAGGCAGCTCGGTCCAACGCAGCAGGTCGGGGCTGACGGCGTGGCCCCAGCTCATGTGTCCCCACTGTTTGCCCTGGGGGTTGTACTGGAAGAACAGGTGATATTCGCCGGCGTGGTAGACCAGACCGTTGGGGTCGTTCTGCCAGTTGTTCCGAGGCGTGAAGTGCAGGCGCGGACGCGCGATCGAGCTGGTCTTGGCAATCGAGGCATTTTTCATGTTTGTCCTGTCCTTATTCTTCGAGCCGCCAGGCGGCCAGTTGTTCCACGGTCACTTGCCCCCGGTCCACCACGATTCCCAGTCCGGGCGCGGGCCGTTCCGTTTCTTTCAAGACCATTTGGATCATCAGGTGGTGGTCGATGAAGACCTCCAGCCGCAGCCGTCGCTGGCAGATCCGGACGTGATACGCCCGGGCGCGTTGCACCGCGAACTGCCGGCGCTGACAATCGTCGAATTCCGGCGGCCGGCCCACCAGGAGGCAGCCCTCTTCGGCGTCGAGCATCACGATCAGGTCGCGCCGCGACACCTCCGCCCGGTGATCCGCCCGCAGGACCAAGCCGCCCGCCGCGCCGGCCGCGATCGTGACCACGGCTTCAAATTCGACGGACGGCGCGCCGGCCCCCAGGGACGCTACCTGATAGCTACTCGCCGACCGTCCGGCGTAGCGGCCATGGTTCAGTTGCCAATCGCCCCCGCGCACGTTCCATTGCTCGTGGTTGCACGGCAGGCCGGCCAGGGGGCGCGGCGAGTCCGCCGCGATCAGCGGTTGCGCCCGCCAGCCTTGCACGGCCGGATCGTAGGCCAGCCGCAGCCGGCCGCCCGCGGCGGTCGTCACCCGCAGGGGCGGCGATAGCGTGATCGTTTGCGGTGCGGCCTCCTGCACGTAGATGACCCGGCGGTGCCCTTGGAATATGAAACTGCGGCACGAAAACCCGCACGACCGGTCGCCGCAGATGAGTACGTTGTCGCCGTCGATTTCGCGGTACGGCCCCTCCGGCCGGTCCGCTACCGCGTAAATCGTGGCCCGAGTGGCGTACCGGTCGCTGAACCCGCCGCGGTTGCCGTACTGAGACCCCGTGAGGCAGGTCAGGTACCACCGTCCGTCAATTTCGAAGACGTCCGGCACTTCGATGCAATTGTATTTCGCCGGGGCGAAGGCCGGCGGGAGATGGGTCCATTTCACCAGATCGTCCGACCGGACCGCCGCGATGACGGCTTGCTGCGGAGGTTCGGCCGCCGGAATCCGGGCCGCATAAAACCCGAGCCAGCCGCCGGCGGGATGGCGCACCACGAGCAAATCGCGACAGTCCACCACGCCGGAATTCGGTTTTTGGGCCGCGTTATTCCTCACCGGAGGGGGTAACGGCTGGTCCTTGCCCACATACCAGCGGGGATCGGGCTCGATCAGCGGATTGCCGGGATGACGAGTCCAGGTTTGCAGGTCGCGGCTAGTGGCCAAGCCGATTTTTTGCCGGCTGGCGCCGTTGGCGCTGGAGCGCATCGTGTAATAGAGGTAGAACTGGCCGGCGTGTTCCAGCGCGCATCCGGTCCAATTCTGGAGATCGTCGTCGGTGCCGGGTAAGTTCGGGCCCAGGGCCGGCGGCTCCTCGCGCCAGCGGAGGAGATCGCGGCTCACGCAGTGTCCCACCCAGTCCTGTTCGACCGCCGGCCGATCCGAGCCGGGCGCCAGGCGTTGCAGGTGAAAGAGGTGCAGCTCTTCGGCGTGTTCGAGTCCCCAGGTGTCCCACATCAGCATGCCGGCGGGCCGGTACTCGACCGTCCGCGCTGCTTGATCCACGTAGGCTTTCATGTCCGGCTTGATCTCCGCGGGAATTCGACCGGCGGAGTCAACGGCCCCGCCTCTTGCATAAATAGCTCATGCCTGACGCCAAACCAGGGTAGATTTGGAAATATTGATTGCACTTTTGAGACATCAGCCGTTTTTGGCGGACGGCCGGCGACGGAAGGAGGGCGGGTGGCCGAAGCGGCGATGGTACAACCGCGAGAAGTAATGGGCGTTGGGCATGCCCACCGCCCGGGCCACCTGGCCGACGCTAAGGTTGTGGTCGCAGAGCAGGAAATCGGCCCGTTGCAGGCGCAGGCGGATGAGGTATTCGATGGGGGGCAGGCCGAAGAACTCGCGAAAGCCGTGGGCGAACCGCGGGACCGAGACGTGCGCCCGAGCGGCCAGCTCGGCCAGGGTCAGGCGCTGGTCCAGATGCTCCTCCAGGTAGGTTTTGCAGGCCAGATAATTGTCCGGCGGTCGAGGGCGGGCCGGGGGGTGCAACTCCCGCCCCAGATCGATTAGCAGGTTGTGCAGCAGATTGCGCAGATAGGCGAAGTCCGGGCCCTCCGGGCGCAGCGCTTCGCGGTCGATCCGGGCCAGGGAACGGAGGAATTCGCCCCGGTCGTGCAGGGGCAGCGGTTGGGCGCAGGGCAGGGCGCTGGCCCGGACGGCTTCGGCGATGAATCGGCCGCCGACCAGCAGCCAGGAGTGGTCCCAAGGGCGGTGGTGATGGCCGAACTCGTGCGGGGTGTTGGGCGGCCAGAGGATGAAAGAACCGACGGGACAGGGCAGAGGCTCGGGCCGGCGGTAGCTGAAGCCGGGCTGGTGGAACAGCACGCCCAGGAAACAGTCGATCCCGTGCGGCCGGTTGACGGTTCCGGCCCCCATCTTTTCGTGCACGCCCGCCCCCCGCAGGCTCAGTTCGGCCGTGTCCACCGGCCGCGGGGCGTAATGGTGTCGAAATCCGGGCATGGCTTCTCCAGCAAGATAGTGCACAACAATGACAATATCCTCATCTTGTTAGTCGAAAATGACAAGGGAAAATAGTGACATGGGAATGTTAACCCGGTAACTAATTCAGACGATTGTGCAAATGGAGAGTCAGCATGAAGAGTGCTTCCTGTCGGATTCGGGTGGGAGTGGTGGGTTTGGGCTTCGGCGGCGAGTTCCCGGCCATCTACCAGGCGCATCCCGGGGTGGAGTGGGTGGCGATCTGCGACGCCGACGCGCGCAAGCGCGAAACCGTCGCCGGCCGCACCGGGATCGAGCGTGTCTACGCCGATTACGCGCAAATGCTGGCCTGCCCGCAACTCGACGCGGTCCACGTGATTTCCGGCATCCCCGACCACGCCGCACATGTCCTGGCCGCGCTCCGGGCCGGCAAGCATTGCGCCTGCACCGTGCCCATGGCCACCAGCCTGGCCGATCTGCGGGCGATTGTCCGGGCCGCGCGCCGCAGCCGGCGCAACTACATGATGATGGAGACGGCGGTCTACACGCGCGAATTCTTGTACGCTCAAGACCTGCTGGCCGAGGGGCGACTGGGGCGGATTCAGTTCCTGCGCGGGGCGCACTATCAGGACATGGAGGGCTGGCCGCCGTACTGGGCCGGCCTGCCGCCCATGCACTACGCCACCCATGCGATTGCGCCCTGTCTGCGTCTGGCCGGGTGCCGGGCCCGGGAGGTGCACGCCTACGGCTCGGGGGTCATGCGCAAAGAGCTGCACCGGCCCTACGGCAATCCCTATCCGGTCGAAACCGCCGTCTTCCGGCTGGATCGGGAGGATCTGGCCATGGAGATCACCCGCAGCCTGTTTCACGTCGGCCGCGGCTACACCGAGATGTTCAACGTCTACGGCGAGAACGGTACCTTCGAATGGCCGCAGATCGAGGAGGAGAAACGGCCGGTCTGGTTTGAAATGGCCCCGGTGAATCCGGATAAACGCGGCCGGCCGGTCAAGGTGGAGCGCCTCGAACCGCCGGATCGGGCCGAGCTCCTGCCGGCACCCATCCGCCGCTTCACCCAGCGGCAGAGCGTTCAGGATCGGCAGCACCAGTCGTTCCTACAGGGCGGCGGGCACGGCGGCTCGCATCCGCACTTGGTGCACGAATTCGTCAGCAGCATTCTGGAAGGCCGGCCGGCCAGCATCGACGAGGTCACGGCCGCCAACTGGACCGCGGCCGGTCTCTGCGCGCACGCCTCGGCCATGCGCGGCGGCCGGCGGGTTGAGATTCCGGATTTTTTCTGAACTGGGGGGTAAGCCTTCTCTTGAGCCTGCCAACCCGCAGATTCCGGGGAACCTTTTTTGCAAAAAAAGTTCCCCGGCCCCCTCCAAAAAACTCCCGCCAGCTTCGCCGTTTCGAGCGTTCAGATGGACCAACTCAACGCCGACTCTATGCGTGCGGCTGGCCCATCTGAACCTTCCGGATAGGCGAAGTTTTTGCCGGCCCTGGTCGAAGTGGGACAAGGCGAGAGTTTTTTTGACGGAGGTGCGGGGGAGACTTTTTTTGCAAAAAAAGTCTCCCCCGCTTATTTTGAGTTGGGGTTGCAGGATTGATGAATCTGGTTTAGGCGGGTGGAAGGCGTCTCCCGTCAGCGAGGGCGCGGATGAAGTCGCGAGCGGCAAACATAGCCGGGGGCCGGCCCCCGCCGGTGGTGGTGCATCCGCCGCAGAGCGTCTGGGCGCCGGCCAGCGAATTGCGCGGCTGGATTCGTGCCCCCGGCGGAGCGCTGGAGCTCAACTGCCGGATCCTGGAGCACGGAGTCAGCCGGCGGTCGGTGGCGATGGAGTTCATCCATCCGCCGCCCCCCTTCGCGCGGCTCTTCGTCTTCGCGGCGGGCGAGGCCCGGGTCTGGCTGGACGGGCGGCTGCGGCGGCTGACGCCGGGGCATCTGTGGCTCCTGCCGGCCGAGCAGGCGTTCCGGGTGCGCTATGGCCCTTCGGTCATGCATTATTTCCATCTGCATGTGCATGACGCGGCCGGGCAGGCGCTGTTTCGGGGCGGCCCCGCACTGCGCGGCGAACGCGCGCCAGCGCTGGCCGAGGCTTTGTTTGTTGCCCAGGACGCCGGGCAGGAGTTGGCGCTGGCCACGCTGCTGTTTCACCTGATGGCACGGTTCGCCGAGGCGGATCGGGAAGCGCTGCTGGCCCGCCAGGAACGGGGCCGGCGTTTTGCCGAGGTCTTGGGCCGGATCGCCGCCGGGCCGCCCGCGGCGCTCTCGGTGAAGGAGTTGGCCGGTCTGGCCCATCTTTCGCGGGCGGCGCTGTCGAAAGGTTTTCAGCGGCAGCTGGGCGTGTCGCTCAAGGAGTATCTGATTCAGGCCGCGTTGCGGCGGGCGCGCGAGCAGCTGGCGTTCACCGACAAGAGCGCCCAGGAGATCGCGGCCGAATTGGGCTACGCCCAGCCGGGCTATTTCCACCGGGTGTTTCGGGCGCGCTTGGGACTCACGCCGCTGGCGTACCGCGCGGCGGCGCGGGCCGGGCGGGGATAGACCCGTCGGTTCAACCGGTTTCCGGGGTAATTTTTTTTTGTGAAAAATTAACCCCGGCCCCCTTCAAAAAAACACGCCTAGCTTTGCCGGATAATGCGTCTGGCTGGGCAAATTCCACGTGTCGCAGTTATCGTGCGCCAATTCAATCGCCAAATTAGCCGTAGGTACTTGAAAAAAACGCCCCGGCGGTTGGCCGGGGC
>CAYMGG010000038.1:7791-25423 GCA_964389915.1 uncultured Planctomycetaceae bacterium | reverse complement strand
GGTGAAGGCCGGCATCTGCAAAGTGGGGGGCAGGTTGTGGCCGTGGACCACTCCGTCGTCGGAGAGCAGGACCGCGTGCTCGATAGCGTTCTCCAATTCGCGGACATTGCCCGGCCAGTGGTAGGCCAGCATCATATTAATGGCCGGAGTGCTGATCCGCTGGATGACCTTGCCCATCCGCTGGGCCTGGCGCTCGGCGAAGTGATCGGCCAGGAGCAGGATGTCGTCCTTGCGCTCCCGCAAGGGCGGCAGGCGCAGGGGAAAGACGTTGATCCGGTAATAAAGGTCCGGCCTGAAGCCGCCGGTTTCGCAAAGAGCTTCCAGGTCGCGGTTGGTGGCGGCGAGGATGCGCACGTCAGCCTTCTGGGTTCGATTGGCGCCGACCCGGGAGAACTCGCGCTCCTGGAGCACGCGCAGCAGCTTGACCTGCACCGCGGGCGAAAAGTCGCCGATCTCGTCGAGGAAGAGCGTACCGCCCTCGGCCTGCTCCAGCCGGCCGGCCCGGGCCTGCAAGGCGCCGGTGAACGCGCCCTTCTCGTGGCCGAAGAGCTCGCTCTCCAGTAGGTTTTCGTTGAGGGCGGCGCAGTTGACGCGCACGAAAGGACGCCGCGCGCGCGGGCTGCCGTAGTGGATGGCGCTGGCCACCAGCTCCTTGCCCGTGCCCGACTCGCCGCGGATCAGGACGGTGGTGTCGCTGGGGGCGACCTGCTGGATCTTCAGGTAGACCTCGCGCATGGCCCGGCTGTTGCCGAGGATGTTCTCGGGCCGGAAGCGCTCGGCCAGGCTCTCGCGCAGGCGAAGGTTCTCGGCCTCCAGGGCCTGGCGCTCGGCCAGGGCCTGGCGACGGGCCTTGACGTCGTGGGCGATCATGCCGGCGATGATGCTGAGCACCCGTTCCTTCTGCTCCAGACATTCGGTTTCGGCCAGGGGCACGTCGGCGGCGAGCGTGCCGACCACCTCGCTGCCCAGGCTGACCGGCACGCAGACGAAGCCCACGGCCGAGGAGTTCTGCTTGCGCCGCTGGTGGATGCGGTCCTGGAAGGCCGGCTCGTCGGCCACCCGGGGGATGACGGCCGATTTGCCGGTCTGGATGACCCGGCCGGTCACGCCCTCGCCCCGGCGGTAGCGGACGGAGCGCTGCTCGGGGGTGAGCGGCCGGCCGGCCGCCTCGACGTGCAGTTCCTGCCCGTCGGGCGAAAGGAGCATGACCGTGCAGCGGACCATGCCCAGCTGGCGTTCGATGACGTCCAGGATGTCCAGCAGGGTTTCGCGCTGGCCGTCCTGGGCCGAAAGCACCCGGGCGATGGCGTGGAGCGCGGCCAGGGCGTTTTCGTAATAATTGCCGGTCATAGAGGTCGCACCACGTGCGCGCACCAGTCCAGGCCGCGGTATTCGCGGTACCCCTGGGTCCGCGAAGTGCCGATCAGATAGCGCACGCCGTTCTGTTCGTAAAAGCCCGAGGCGCTCTGGCCGGTGGCCAGCTCCTGGTGGGTCTCGGGCAGGTTGACGTCCATCCCGACCGGAAACTTTTCCGGGTCGGTGGTTTCGATGATCTCGTGCTGGGCGTTGGTGTAGAAGGCCACGCAGCCGGCGATGAAGTTGCCGACCCGGTCGCGGGGCAGGCAGTTGTCCAGGATCTTGCGGGCCTCGGTGTCCCAGTCGAAGAGCACGCCCAGGACGCCGATGGTGTCGCCCTCGCGGGCGCCCTCGGCGCGGACCCCGCCGGAGTAGACCAGCGACCGCTGCTTATGCTTCTCCAGCGGCGATTTCTGGACGTCCTGGACGGCGTACTCGTTGGAGCGCTGGGTGCGCATGCCGCTCTGGAACCACTCCTGGTCGGAGACGTTCACCTTCTTGAGCTCGTTGCGCAGCTCCAGCTTGGAGCAGGCCACGATCTCGCCGCTGGCGTCGGCCAGGATCAGGTTGCGGTACATCGTATAGCTGTTGTTGATCACCTTGAGCCGGTTGCAGGCGCGGGAGAAGGCCTCCTCCGAGGGGCCGGTCAGCGCCTCCCAGAAATAGCGGTCGGTGGACCACCAGCGGATGTCGGCCGAACGCTCGAAAAGGTTGCGGTCGATCAGGTCGATGGCCTGCTTGCTGAACATCTCCAGGGCCTGGAGGTTGAGGGCCAGCTCCCCGGCGGCCATCTCGGCCAATAGCTCCTCCATCCGGCTGGTGGCGAAGTCGCCGGTCTTGGTGATCTGGTCGAAGATCGGCCCCAGGGCCACGCCGCGCTTGCCCAGCTTGGAGGCGAAGACGATGCCGTTTAAAGAGATGAGCTGGATCGACTCCTTGTCCTCCTGGATCTTCTGGTAGGTCTGCTTGTTGATCTCGGGGATGATGAGCGAGTCCATCAGCTCCTCGGTGCTGATCCCGGCGTTCTCGGCCTGGTAGCGGCTGCCGAAGATGGCCGCGCGCGGCACGACCAGGTGCGAGCTCCAGCCCAGCCCCTTGTACTCCAGGTAGCCGTCGGTTTTGGCGGTGAAGACGGCCGAGTCTTGACCCTCGACGGCGGCGTAGCTGTGGGCCTTCTCGCCGGCGCCCAGTTCACGGTGGCGGCGCGGCACGTGGGCCAGCCGGCCGGGCTCGAAGATCGACTCGTCGCTGGCGGCGATGATAGTCCCGCTCTCGTTGGTGAGAAACGAGTGCCAGCCCGAGGCGACCCCGCCGCCGGCGTCGGCGGGCATGTAGTCGTCGAGGATGATCTTGGCCTCGCCCTGGAAGTCGAAGAGGATGCCCATCGCTCCGATCACCGCCCCGTTGTTGTCCACGTTCTCGCGGATGGCGGTGGTGTAGATGAGCGAGGGGATGTCCTCGATCTTGCCCCGGGTCAGGTCCTGGGCGAAGTACTCGTTGCCGTCGCGGGTCTTGACCGCCGAGCGGAACCACTGGGTGTCGGCGATGTTCAGGCCCAGGACCCGGGCCCGGGTCTGGCGGTTGGCGTTGGCGATGACGTAGCCCTCGCGGTCGCAGATCACCAGGTCGCGGTAGAGGGTGTAGGAGCTGTTGATGTCCTCCAGGCGCTCGCAGGAGAAGCGGATCTGCTCGTGCAGCCGGCCCACGTCGAAGCAGGCCGCCTTGAGCCGCGCGGCCAGCTCCCGGCCGGTCCCGGCGGCGGTCAGCAGCCCCTCCAGAATCTCGGCCTGGGCGGAGAATTCGGCGAAGGCCGCCGGGTCGCCCAGGATCCGGACGGGCCCGGCCAGGAAGGGCAGAAGCTTTTCGACGGCGGGCCCGAGCTGGCCGGCGGCGGCGCAGAGGGGCGCCTCCCCGTCCGCCCCGGCGGCGGTGCGCGCCGGGTCGAGCCGGCCGCGGACCGCCTCCAGTTGGCGGGCCAGCTCGGTCAGCTGGGCCCGGCCGGAGTTGGCCGCGCCCACGCACTCGCCGAAGGCCGTCTCCAGCGCCCACCAGCGCACGTCGCAGGTGCGCTCCAGCAGGTTGCGGTCGATCAGGTTGATTTTGACGTAGGCGACGTTGGCCAGGATCATCCGGTGGAACTCCTCCTTGGCCTGGTAGAACTGGTCGAAGAGCTTCTTGGTCACCTCCAGGAGCTCGTGGCTGAAGTTCTCCACCCGGACCATCAGGTCGGTGATCTGCTCCTGTTCGGTGGCGTCCTCGCTGATTTCGACGGCCGAGCACTTGCCCTGGTTGCAGATGGGGAAGAGGCCGTTAAGCTCGCTGACGATCCGCTCGTAGAATTCGCGGTGCTCGTAGGTGATGACGGGGTTGAAGATGCTAAACCGCGTGGCCTCCTCTCCCGGCCGGGCCGGGGCGGATGAAGCCTTGGCGGTCTTGAGGCTCGCCGCGACGGTCATGACAGTTTCTCCTTCAGACAGGCTTGGCCGCATCGCGCGCCGACTCGGCCAGGATCGAATCGATCAGCGTGCGCACGCATAACAGGATGAGATACCCCTCCTCGACCCGGACCAGGCCGCTGACGCACTCCTGGGCCAGGTGGGCCGGCCGGGGCAGGATCGCCTCCGGCGCGACCACCAGGATCCGGCCGGTCGCGTCGACCCGCAGGGCGACGCTCTCCTCGTGCGAGCGGATGCCCTGGGTTCGGGCCTCGGCGGTGAGATCGGCTTCGGTTTCCAGCAGGATCATCTTCGAGGGCTGACCGCGCGGCCGGGGCGGCTTGTCCAGGCAGCGGCGCAGCTCCAGCACGGTGGCGGTCTTGCCCCGGACGTGGATCAGCCCCTCCACCCGGGGGTCGGCCAGCGGCACCGGCGTCACCGGCACCGGCCGGAAGAACTCTTCGGCCAGCAGCACCGGGATGCCGTAGAACCCGTCGGCGACGTGAAAGGTGGCGATGCGCATCGTTGGCTCTCCGTTCCGGCTATCTCGCCGATCCCGCCAGCTGGCGCGACCCCGCGCCCGCCAGCTCGCCGCCCCGGGAGCGGCCGGAGGCGGCCAGCCGCTGGGCGTAGCGTTCCACGCAGCTGGTCAGGCTGTCCTTGTCCACCTTGACCACGTATTCGTTGAAGCCCAGGCGCAGCCCGCGCTCGCGGCTGGCCTCGTCCTGCAGGGCGGTGAGGGCGATGACCGGCAGCTCGCGCAGCAGCGGGTCGCCCCGGATGGCCTTGATCAGCTCGAACCCGTCCATGTTGGGCATCTCGATGTCGCTGACCACCAGGTCGTAGGCGTCGGGGTGCTGGCGCAGCTCCAGCAGGGCCTCGCGGCCGTCGTTGACCACCCGCAGCTGCCGGCCGGGGCCGTTCAGATAGGTGACGTTGAGCTTGCGGTAGAAGAGGCTGTCCTCGACGATCAGGATCCGCGCCGCGGTGCAGGACTTGCGCCCCGAGGTGTCGAAATGGTCCGGGTCGTCGTGCTCGAAGAGGGCGTACAGGTCCAGCAGCATCACCAGTTGCCCCTGGTGCATGAAGGTGCCGAGCACGCCCTTGTCGTGGGTGATGCGCGAGTCGAAGCGCTCGGAGACGTCGTGCACGGTGATATTGGAGTTGACCAGCAGGCCGATGGGGAACTTCACCCGGGCCGGCAGGATCAGATTGTAGTGCGTCAACTCCCGCGAGATCGGGGTGACCGGCAGGTGCTTGTCGAGGAAGAGCAGGGGGATGGTGCTGCCCTTGAAGGGATAGTAGCAGCGCTCCCCCACCCGGCGCAGGTCGGCCGCCGGGATCTTCTCCACCAGCGTCACCAGCTCCAGCGGCACGGCGAAGAATTCGGTTTCGGCGTAGTTGAAGATGACCATCGCCTGCCGGTCGGAGCGCTTGCCCACGCTCAGGGCCGGCAGCCGGGCGTCGCCGGCCGGCAGGCTGGTGGCGAACTTGAGGTTCATCCGCTCGACCACCCCGCCGATGTCGATCAGCATCACCACCCGGCCGTCGCCCAGGACCGTGTGCCCGGCGAAGACGCTCGCCCCGGCGGCCAGCTTGGGCAGCTCGCGCACCACCGCCTCCTCCACGCCGATGATCTCGTCGACGATCATGCCGAAGAGCTGCTGGCGGTGCTGGAGGACGATCAGGGTCTGGGCCGCCCCCGCCGCGGGCGCGGCGCCGGGCTCTCCGGGGTCGTCGCCGATGCCCAGGGCCCCGGCCAGGGGCACGATCGGCAGCACCAGCTCGCGGTGCTGGAAGACCTCCTGGCCCTGCAGCACGCGGATCTTCTGCCGGCGGTCCAGCGGCGAGACCCGGATCAGCTCGTTGACCGCGCTCTGGGGGATGCAGAAGCGGTGGCCGTCGACCCGGACCACCAGGGCCGAGATCAGGGAGGAGGCGACCATGGCCTTGGTCAGGGGCAGACGGGCCTGGATGGTCGTGCCCCGGCCGAGTTCGGTCTGACAGTCGATCACCCCGCCGATGGCTTCGATGTTGGTGCGGACCACGTCCATGCCCACGCCCCGGCCGGAGACGGCGCTGACGTTCTCGGCGGTCGAGAAGCCCGGCTCGAAGATGAGGAGCACCGCCTTGACGTCGGGGAGGTTCTCCAGCTGGGCGGGGGTGAGCAGGCCCCGCTCCAGGGCCTTGGCCTTGACCCGGCCCAGGTCGATGCCGTGGCCGTCGTCGCTGACCGAGATGATGATCTCGCCGCTCTCCTGGTAGGCCTTGAGGGTGATGGTGCCCTGGTGGGGCTTGGCGGCGGCCTGGCGTTCGGCGGCGCTCTCGATCCCGTGATCGAGCGAGTTGCGGATCATGTGGGTGAGCGGGTCGACGAAGGTCTCCAGGATGGTGCGGTCCAGCTCCATCTCCCCGCCCTCGATGCGCAGCTCCACGTCCTTGCCCAACTGGCGGGCCAAGTCGCGCACCACCCGGCGGAAGCGCTCGAAGAGGGAGAGGACCGGCTTCATCCGGGTCTGCACCACGCTGCGGTGGACCTCGGTGATCGCTTGGCTGAGGGTGGCAAAGGCCGGGTCGTCGGCGAAATTGTAGCGGGTGCGCAGTTGGTTGCGGCTCATCACCATGTTGCCGGTCAGGCGCAGCAGCTCGTCGAGGAAGTGGGCGTTGATCTTGATCATCGTCCCTTCGTCGGTCTTGCGGCCGTTGCGGGCCGTCTCCTCCGGGGGTTCGACGGGCCGCGGCGCAGGCTTGGCGGCGGCCGGCGCCGCAACGGGCTTGGGGGGGGCCGGGGGCGGGGGGGGGGGGGGGGGGGGGCGCCGGGGGGGGGGGGGGGGGGGGCGGGGGGTGGGGGGGGGGCGGGGGGGGGGGGGGGGGGGGCGGGGGGGGGGGAGGATTTCGCCATCAGTTCCATGAGGCGGGCCTTCTCCACCCGGCCGAATTCGCCGCCGGCCAGCCGGTATTCCCCGCTCAGCATCTGCGCGTCCAGCGGCGTGGTGAACAGCCAGCACTCGGCCTCGCGGGACTCGGCGAAGGTCCGGCCCAGCTCGGGCAGGGCGTCCCAGAGCTGGATCTTCCGGGTGTTCGGCGGCATCAGCCAATAGGCATTCTGGCCCAGGGCCAGTTCCGCCAGCACGGCCTGCGCCCGGGTTTCGTCGCGCAGGAGCCGGCGGCAGGCTTCGACCCAAAGTTCGGCATCCGGACCGGCCGCGCCGGTTTCGACCAGCATTCCGGCCACCTCGACCGGAGTGTCGGCCGACGACTGGATGGCTCGGTCCAGCGCGGCCAGCACCTCGGCCGCGTTGAAATCCGCGCCCAGGTCCGGCGCTTCGATCATTCCCCGCAGGGCGTCGACGGTCTTGAGCAGCACGTCGACCAGTTCGGGGGTCAGCTGGCGTTCGTTCTTGCGGACCTGGTCCAGCAGGGTTTCGCCCCGGTGGCTGACCTCCAGGACCGTATTCAGCCCCAGGTAACCGCTGCTGCCCTTCATGGAGTGGATGGTCCGAAACATCCGGTTGATAATGTCCGATGAGGCGCCGGTCTCCTCCAAGGCCAGTAAATCACGTTCGAAAGTCTGCAAGCCTTGCCGGCTTTCGACGACAAATTCATCCAGCAAGCCCGAATCCTGATCCTGCATGCGCCCGACTCCTCAGCCCGCCCTGGACCTATGACATTGCGGTAAATGCAATCCTTGTGCTAGAAACCCGGCGGGCCGCGGCTTTTCCGAGCGAAATTTGTCCGGGAGGGGCGATCCGATTCTAACATGCTGCTAACAAATAATTTGTGCATCCAAACGCCACTATCGAACAAAGGGATGTAACTTGGCGGAAGAAAAGCGGCTCTGGAGTCGAACCTACATTGATGTATTAATATGCATTGAAATTACATTAGCGTAACTTTTATCGGGGTGGCGTCATCCCCTCCCTCCCGCCGATCCGCACCAACCTGTGCTTTTCCCGGCGGGGGGCTTGCCTATCCGGCGGGGCGAAACATAATTCTATTGACTAATTAAAATGATCATTTAAGATAGCCTAGGGCCGCTGGTGCGCCCTTGAGGAGCGGAAGCTGATGGCATCCCGACGCTGTGACGGCCAGGAGACCCGCCGCAAGCTGCTGGCGGCCGCGAGCGAAATCTTCGCCCGCCGGGGGTTCACCGACGCCACCGTGGCCGAGATCTGCCGCGCCGCCGGGGCCAACATCGCGGCCGTGAACTACTACTTCGGCACCAAGGAGACGCTCTACGCCGAAGCCTGGCGCCACGCCTTCGAAACCAGCCTGGAGAAATATCCCCCCGACGGCGGCGTGCCGCCGCAAGCGCCGCCGACCGAGCGGCTCCGGGGCCAGATCCGGGCCTTGCTCAGCCGCGTAATGGATCCGACCAGCCTCGGTTTCGAGATCGCCCGCAAGGAGTTGGCCACCCCCACCGGCCTGTTGCGCGAAGTGATGCGGCGTTCGATCGATCCGCTCAAGGCCCGGACCCGGGCCGTGGTCCGCGAGCTTCTGGGTCCGGGGGCCGACGAGGAGGATGTGCGGCTCTGCGAATCCAGCGTAACTTCCCAGTGTTTCGCGCCCCTGCATCACCGCCATTGCCAGGCGGCCTCGCCGGGCGTCGAACCGGATCTTGAGCCGCGCTTGGACGAGATCCCCCTCGACCGGCTGGTCGAGCATGTCACCGCCTTCAGTCTGGCCGGCATTGCCGCATTACGAGCGAGCCGGCCGGCCGCCCCAACCGCTTCCCGACCCGCTAAGAGAAAGAAGAAGTCATGAATGCACTCAAAGCCGCGGCTGTAATCGTCATCTGTCTGATCGTGGTGATTGGCCTGCAACGTCTGGTCGGGTCGGCCCAGCTTCCCCAGCGGGCCAAGAAGGGCGGCGAGGCGACCGTCATAGTCGAGGCGGCCGGCGAGCGGGAGTTCTCCGACCGGATCGAGGCCCTGGGCACGGCCACGGCCAACGAATCGGTCACCATCACCGCCACGGTCAGCGACCTGGCGGCCAAGGTCTGTTTCACCGACGGCGCGGTGGTCAAGGCCGGCGAGGTGCTGGTCGAGCTGGAGAGCGCCGAGGAGCAGGCCGCGCTCGAGGAGGCCAAGGTCAACCTGGCCGAGGCCCGGCGGGAGCTCAAGCGGGTCACGTCCCTGCGGGAACAGAAGGTGGCTTCGGAGCAGGAGCTCGACACCCGGCGCAGCGCGGTGGAAGCCTCCGAGGCCCGGCTGCTGGCGGCGCAGGCCCGGCTCCAGGACCGGAGCCTGCGCGCCCCCTTTGCCGGCGTTCTGGGTCTGCGCCGGATCAGCCCCGGCGCCCTGGTCGGTCCGGGCACGGTCATCACCACCCTCGACGACCTGAGCGTGATCAAGGCCGATTTCGCCGTGCCGGAGACTTTTTTGGCCGCGCTCCAGCCGGGGCAGGCCGTCGAAGCCCGCAGCGTCGCCTGGCCGGACGTCAAATTCACCGGCACGGTCAGCCAGATCGATTCGCGGGTCGACCCCAACACCCGGGCCGTGACCGTGCAGGCCAAGATCCCCAATCCCGACGGGCGGCTGCATCCGGGGATGCTTCTGACCATCGAGCTTTTTAGCCGGGTGCGCCGGTCCCTGGGCATTCCGGAGAAGGCGCTGGTAGCCTTCGCCGAGAAGCAGTTCGTCTATGTCCTCCAGGCCGCCGCCGGCCAGTCCGGCCCCAAGGTCCAGAAGCGGGCCGTGCGCCTCGGCCGGCGGGACGCCGGCTGGGTCGAGATCGTCGAGGGTCTGGCGGCGGGCGAAAAGGTCGTGGTCGAAGGGTTGATGGACCTGCAGGACGGCAGCGTGGTCCGGCTGGCGGAAACCGGCGGTGACCAGCCCAAGCCGGAAGCCAAAAATCAAAGTCAGAAGGATGCCTGAGCTCAGCAAATCCTCCGGTTTCTTCATATAGCCCTCTTCTTCAGCTAGGACCGCCCCATGCTGCTCTCCGATCTCTCCGTCAAGCGCCCGGTCTTCGCCACGGTCATCAGCCTGCTGCTGGTGGCGTTCGGCCTGATCACCTACGACCGCCTCCCCCTGCGGGAATATCCGAACATCGACCAGCCGGTCATCACCATCAAGACCACCTACACCGGCGCGGCGGCCAACGTGGTCGAGACCAAGATCACCCAGATGGTCGAGGGCGTGGTGGCCGGCATTGAGGGGCTGAAGACCATTGAGTCCAACAGCGAGGATGGCCTCTCCACCGTCACCCTTACCTTCAACATCGAGCGCGACATCGACGAGGCGGCCAACGACGTGCGCGACAAGGTCAACCGCATCCTGGCCAATCTGCCCGACGAGGCCGACACGCCGGAGATCACCAAGGCGAACTCCGGCTCGATGGCCGACCTGATCCTGGGCTTCTCGCACCCGACCATGTCGCAGATGGAGCTGACCGACTACGCCGACCGCTACCTGGTCGACCGGCTCTCGGTGGTCGACGGCGTGGCCCAGGCGCGGATCTACGGCGAGAAGCGTTTTTCGATGCGTCTCTGGCTCGACCGCCGGGCGCTGGCCGCGCGGCAGCTGACGGCCGAGGACGTCGAAGCCGCGCTCAACGCCGAGAATGTCGAGCTGCCGGCCGGCCGGTTGGAGTCGACCGCCCGCGAATTCACCCTGCGGGTCAAGCGCGGCTACCGCACGCCCGACGAGTTCCGCCAACTGGTCATCCATCGCGGCGCGGACGACTACCTGGTGCGCCTGGGCGACGTGGCCAAGGTCGAGATCGCGCCCGAGACTCTGCGCGACAGCTTCCAGGCCGACGGCAAGAGCGCCATCGGCATCGGCATCACCCGCCAATCGACCGCCAACACCCTCTCCATGATCCACGGGGTCAAGGCGGTCCTGGAGGAGATCCGCCCCAATCTGCCGACGGGCATGGAGATGTCCATCCTCAAGGACAGCTCGCTTTTCATCGAAGCCTCGATCCACGAGGTGGTCGTGTCCCTGCTGCTGGCGGCGGCCCTGGTGGTGGGGATCATCTTCATCTTCCTGGGCGACGCCCGCGCGGCCCTGATCCCGGCGGTGACGGTGCCGATCTCGCTTATCTCCGCTTTCATCATCCTTTACGCCCTGGGCTATTCGGTCAATCTGCTGACCCTGCTGGCCCTGGTCCTGGCCATCGGTCTGGTGGTGGACGACTCGATCGTCGTGCTGGAGAACATCCACCGGCGGATGGAGGAGGGCGAACCCATTCTCCTGGCCGCCTACCGGGGCGCGCGCGAGGTGGGCTTCGCCGTGATCGCCACCACCATGGTGCTGGTGGCGGTCTTCGCCCCCATCACCCTGATGGAGGGCGACACCGGCAAGCTCTTCACCGAGTTCGCCGTGGCCATCACCGCGGCGGTGGTCTTCTCCAGCCTGGTGGCCCTAACCCTTTCGCCGATGATGTGCTCCAAAATCTTGAAACCCCGCGAGGAGGAGGGCCTGCTGACCCGGCTGGACGAGGCGGTCTTCAAGCGGCTGATCACGGGCTACGACCGGCTGCTGCGTCGGTGCATCAATCGGCCGCTGACCGCACTCGGGACGTTTATCCTGCTGACCGGGGGGATCTGGGTGCTCTACGGTCGGCTCCAGTCCGAATTCGAGCCGCAGGAGGACCGGGCGGTGCTGCTGGCGCGGATGACCGCGCCCGAAGGAGCCGGCTTTGCAGCCACCCGCGGCTACGCCAACCAGGTGGCGAAACTCTGCACCCGTCTGATCGACCAGGGCGAAGCCCGGCACGTTCTCACCATCGTTCCCGGCAACCGCAATAAGCTGGGCGCGGTCAACAGCGGCATTGGGGTGATCGAGTTGCAGCCCTGGGAAAAACGCCAACGCACGGCCATGCAAATCACCAAGGAGCTCTTCGAACGGATGAACCAGGTGATCGGCGCCCGGGTTTTCGTGGTCCAGCCGGCCGGACTGGTCCACTCCTTCTCCCAACCGGTGCAGTTCGTGATCGGCGGTCCCACCTATGACGAGCTGGTCAAGTGGCGCAATGTCATCGTGGCCAAGGCCAAGGAATACCCCGGTTTGCTGGCGGTCGATTCTGATTATAAGGAAACCACCCCCCAGCTGCGGGTGGCGATCGACCGCGACCGGGCGGCGGAGCTGGGCGTCTCCTCCCAGACCGTGGGCCGGACCCTGGAGACCATGCTCGGTTCCCGTCAGGTGACCACCTACATCGACAACGGCGAGGAGTACGACGTCATTCTCCAGGGCACCGACGCCGAACGCCGCACCCCCTCCGACCTGCAGAACATCTACGTGCGTTCCCAGCGCAACAGCGCGCTCATCCCCCTCTCCAACCTGGTGCATACCGAGGAGAGGGCCGACGCCAACACCTTGCGCCGCTATAACCGCGTGCGAGCCGTGACGATTTCGGCCTCGGTGGCCGAAGGTTACACGCTCGGTGATTGCCTTAACTTTCTGGAGCAGACCGTCCGTAAAGAGCTGCCGCCGACGGCGACCGTCGGCTACAAGGACATGTCCCAGAAATTCAAGGAGGCCGGCGGTTCGATTGTCTTCGTCTTCCTGCTGGCGATGCTGATTGCCTACCTGGTGCTGGCCGCGCAGTTCGAGAGTTTCGTCAGCCCCTTCGTCATCATGTTGACCGTGCCGATGGGGCTGCTGGGGGCATTGGCGGGCATGCTGCTCTTGGGGGTGACGCTCAACATCTACAGCCAGATCGGCCTGGTCATGCTGATCGGCCTGGCGGCCAAAAACGGCATTCTGATCGTCGAGTTTGCTAATCAGCTGCGCGACCGGGGTATGGCGTTCGAGGATGCGGTCTATCGGGCCGCGCGCCTGCGCCTGCGCCCCATCGCCATGACCGGTCTCTCCACCGCCATCGGCGCTCTGCCGCTCTTGTTTGCCAGTGGGGCGGGCGCGGTCAGCCGGGTGGCCCTGGGGGCGGTGGTCTTCTTCGGGGCCGGATCGGCCTGCCTGCTTACCCTGTTCGTGGTGCCGATCGGCTACTTCTATCTCTCCCGCTCGCAGGCTTCGCCGCAGGCCCTGGCCCAGCGCCTCGACCGGCTGGACGCGGCCCACGTGACGGAAGAGAAGCCGGCCGAACAGCTGACTTGAAAACCGCTCCCGGGAAAACCTTTTTTGCATAAAAGGTTTTCCCGGACCCTTTCCCAAAAACTCTCTTCCAGCTTTGAGCTTTCGAAAGCTGAGGGGCAGACGCCGGGCTCGGACGAGCCACTTCGCAGAACCAAAGCTGACGGGAATTTTTTGCGGGGGCCCGGGGGAACTTTTTTGTAAAAAAGTTCCCCCGGAATGGATCTGGAATATTTATTCGCGTTCCGTCAACGCCGCGCGGATCTCCTGGGGCCGGTCGCTGGTCAGGCCGTCGAAGCCCAGTGCGGCCAGATGCCGGGCGTCCTCGGGTCGATTGACGGTCCAGGCGTAAAGCTTCAAGCCGGCTTGCCGGGCGGCTTGAACGAATTCGGCGTCATACGGACCGTCCACATTCACGTCCAGTCCTTCGAATCCGGCGGTCTGGGCGGCGGCGATAGTCTCCGTCGGCGCGGGTTGCCAAGCGCCGTCCGCCTTCCGCTTGAAACCGATCAACCAATAAGCTTGATGGGCCGGCAGTCGTTTTTTGAGCGCGCTCAAGACGGGAGAGGAAAAGCAGATGAACGCCGCCGCCTCTGGCCGGAGACCGGAAGCGGCGAGGTCCTGGGCCAAAGGTTCGACGATTTCCGCGCCGCATTTGATCTCAATGAACAAGCGTTTGCCGGCCGGGACGGTGGCGAGGATTTCCGGTAAGGCGGCGATGCGCGTGCCGGCGAACTGCGGGCCTTTCCACGCGCCGAAGTCGAGTTCGCGCCATTCGGCCAAAGTCTTTTCGCCCGGTTTCCATTCCCGGCCGGTGTAGCGTTTGGCCGTCTCGTCGTGCATGGCGATGATCCGGCCGTCGCGGGTCAGGTAGATGTCGATCTCCACTGCGTCGGCGTTCTGCCGCCAGGCCAGCTCAATGGCCGGCAGAGTGTTTTCCGGGGCATCGTGCGAAGCCCCGCGGTGACCGATGATCTCCGGTCGGCGAACCATGCTCTTCTCCTTTGCGCCGGCGGCCGTCATGACGGCGATCAACCGCTCCGGCTCGTCCGTATAGAAACGTCTGACACCCCAGGCCAATAATTCGGCCATTTTTTTCTCTTCATTCACCGTCCAGACGCCCGGCTCCAGGCCGGCGGCGGCAATCCGGGCCACGCCGGCGGCGGTCAGGCCGTTCTGGTGCACGACCAGGCCGGTGAAGCCTTCGGCGGTGGCGGTTGGGATGGCCTCGTCGAGGTCCGGGCGTTCGCCCAGATCCCAGAAGATCGGTGTCTGCGGCAGCAGCTCCCGGGCGCGGCGGAGCTTGGCCAAAGAGCCGTCGTTGAACCCGACCCAGGCTTCCGCCTGCAGCCGTTTGACCAGCGCGACAATCTGGTCCACGCAATCGGCCTTGGGTTGCAGCGAAACCCGGCCGCGGCCGGCCTGTTTGACCAGTTCCAGTACTTCGCCCAATCGGGGCAGGCGCTGCGGCGGGCATTGCGCGGGGCTGAGCTGGTGCCGGGCGCGGAAGCCGGTGGCCGCATCGACTTGGGCCAGTTCCGCGTAGGTGTGCTCGGCTATGACCAGGTTTCGGTCGCCGACGCTGCGGGTGTCGGCGTCGTGGATGACGACGAGTTCGCCGTCCTTGCTCAGGCGGACGTCCAACTCCAGCCAGTCGGCCCCCAGGCGCAGTCCGGCGGCGAAGGCCGGCAGCGTGTTTTCGGGAAAAGCGGCGGAATTTCCCCGGTGAGCGGTGACGCCCGGCGTCAGCGGGCGGTCCTCGCCCGCGGCGGCCAGGGCCGCGCCGCCCAGCGCGGCCGCAATCGTCACCATCGTCGCGAAGACAACCATACCACTGGCCATGTGAGCTCCGTTTCCAAAAGCGAGAAGTGCCTGGGCGCCGATCTAGTTTACCAAGAAGTTTACTAAAAGTATACTTACTCGACAACAAGCGGCTTGTCAAGCCGAGGGGCAGGAAATATACTTTGCGTCGAATTGCGGCGGGCGGTCAGCGTGGTGCGGACGGCTGGGCCTAGATCCCGGCCAAAGGAGCGGACATGGACCTGGTGCATATCGCGCAGGCCTTGCGCGAGGCGCGGCAGAAGCAGGGCTTGACCGTGGCGCAGCTGGCCGCCAAAAGCGGGTTCAGCAAAGGCCTGATCTCCCGGCTGGAGAATTTCCGGCTCACCCCCTCGCTCAACGCGCTGGACCGGCTCTGCCGGGCTTTGGGACTCGAGCCCAGCGCCCTCTTCGCCCAGGCCGCGCCCGGGCCGGCCTATGTCTTTGGCGACCTGCACGGCGGCGAGGCGATCGACCGGGATCAGGGCTCCCGCTACGGCTACTCCTATTTCGCCCTGGCCTACCGGCAGCTTAACCGGACGCTCAATCCTTTTCTGGTCGAGTATCGGCCCAGCCGCAAACGGCGCGAATTCATGCGTCATGAGGCGGACGAATTTTTCCTGCTGCTGGAAGGCGAGGTGATCTTTCGCGTCTGTGAAGACGGCAACCAGCGGACCTTGCAGGCCGGCCAGACCGCGTACTTGAGCGGCAACGTGCCCCACGCGGTGGAGCTGGCGCCGGACTGCGCGCTGGCCCGGGCGCTGGTGGTCTACGCCAACGCGCCCGCGCCGCAACCAGAAGCGGAAGAGACGCCGGCCCGACTGGTCCGAAAAACCGCGGCGAAAACCGCGGAAAAACGGAAAAAAAGCCGATTTTGATTGGCTAACCAAACCGCATCGACATAAGATTGGTAGTGGATCTCTGTCATGTTCGTTAGGAACCATTAACTCCTGAACCGATACTCTTTCTCTGGGGAGGCAAGATCATCCGCCAGGTTGCGCGCCCCTCGCGGGATGCCGCCTGACGGTCTGCGCCTCCCACCTAGAAATTAGGGTTCAGAGACACTGCTTCCGACGGCATTGCGATGGAGATCCAACCTTTGCCGAATGCGCCCTTCCCCGCCGGGAAGGGCTTTTCATTTGCTAGTCGTTCCCGCCGGCGGTCGGCATAACCCGCCCGGTTCAGGCTGGCCAAAATTGTTGCCGAATGGCCGGGCCGGAGGTATCATAAGGCGCATCGGGAGCCGAGCCCGCCGGCCGGCGGCGGGATAAAGGGAAAGCATGCGACTTTTCATTGTTCTGGGCGCCATCTGGTCCCTGCTTCTCTCCGGCGTGGTCGGGGTCAAGGTGCTGACTGGCAGTAACGAGATCACCGGTTCGGTGGCCTTGCTGGCCTTTTGCTTCGGCGGGCTGGCCCCCTTTCTGCTCAATCACTGGCGGCCGTTCTTCAAAAACTGGCCGGAGCTGCGCCGGCGGTTGCAGGGCCAGCTTCTGGCCGAAGGCGTGCTGGGCGAAAACGATCTGGAGCGCGGCCTGCATCTGGTCGAGGTCGAAGAGGTCGAGCCCGGGCAGGACAGCCCCCGGCCCGGCTCCCGGCAGCTGGCTTTTCTGGAGCTGGACGGGGACGTGCTGCGGTTGCTGGGCGAGAATTACTGCCTGAGCGGCGACGATTTCGAAATTCCCCGTATCAATGAGGCGCACTGTCCGGACTGTCCGTTGGTCTGGGCTTGCGGCGGCGAGCCGTTCCGGCTGCGCATCTACGTAGGCAAACTCACCCGCGAGTTCAAGATCTTCTGCCTGGAAGGCAAGAGTCTGCGGGAGGCGATGCGCAGTTCGGCGATGCTGGAAGAGACGCTCGACGCCGTCGACGAACTGCCCCCCGCCTCGGCCGACTAGGGGCCGAACCGGGTGGATGCTGACTGAGGCGGGTCCGGAGGGCGATCGCTTGCCGGCCAGGTGGACGGTGCGGAAGACACCATGCTGAAAGACGGGGTTTCGATCATCCTGCCGGTGCGCAACGCCGCCGCCCTGCTGCCGGCCTGTTTCACCGCCCTTAGCCGGGCCGAAGCGCTGGAGGTCGTGGTCTGTGACTTCGATTCGTCGGACGACACCACGGCCGTGGCCCGCACGGCCGGGGCCAACGTCCTGCGCGCCGCGGGCGAAACCCAGGCTCGGGTGGTCAATGCCGCCGTCGGATTGACGCGCGGAGCGGTGCTCTGGTTCCTGGCGGCGGTCAACCGCCCCGAGCCGGGGGCGTGCCCGCTGCTGCTCAGCGAGCTGGAGTCGCGCAACTCCGTCTGCGGTCAGTTCAAGATTCAGGGGCTGGGCGGCTGGACGGCCTGGAAACGGCAGCTGGCCTTCAATTGGCGGGCGCGGCGGTCCGGCCGGACCGCGCTGCTCCAGGGGCCGGTCATTTACCGGCAGATTTACAACGACTTGGGCGGCTTTCCCGCCGTCGAAGCGCCGCTGGAAGCGCTGCTTCGTCAGGCCTCCGGCCGGGGGGAACGCCATTGGCTGAGCCCGCCGCTGCCCACGCTGCTGCCGGCGGATTTCGCCGATCCGTTCGCGCCGCCGGTCGGGTGACCAGGCCATGCCCGAGTATCTTGGCGTGCTCCACGCCCACACCAAAGGCTTTTCCCGGGACGGGCGGATGCTGCTAACCGAAGCGGCGCGGGCCTGTCGCCAGGCCGGTTTTTCCTTTCTGCTGCTGGCCGAGCACGCCGAGGACCTGGACGAGGAGCGCCTGGGCCTGCTGAGGCAGCGCTGCGCCGAGTTGTCCGAGCCGGACCTGTTGCTGGTCCCCGGCGTGGAGGTCGAGTGCGCCGAGGGCGTGCATCTGGGCTGCCTGGGGCGGGCCGAGATTCCGGCCGCGCGGGGGGCGCCGCCCGCCGAGGTCCTCGCCGCCGCCCGCGCGGCCGGGCAATATACCGTGCTCATGCACCTGAGCGACGTGCCGGCCGGCCGAACGCTGGACGGGCTGGGG
>CAYMGG010000038.1:0-7781 GCA_964389915.1 uncultured Planctomycetaceae bacterium | reverse complement strand
AGGTCGAGGCGGTGGAGGTGTGGAACGCCCGGCGCGACGGGCGCCACGCGCCCATCCCGGAGATCTTCGATCGCTTCGCGCGCGGCTGGAGCGGGGCGGACCGGCCGCTGGCCCTGGCCGGAGTCGACGCCCACTACGCCTGGGAGATCCGCTTTCCGGCCCTGCGCATCGAGGCCGAAAGCCTGACTTGGAGCGCCCTGCACGAAGCGCTCCAGGCCCGCACCGTCCGGATCGTTCACCCCCTCTTTCCCTTGGCCGGCGACGGCCGGTTGGCCGGCGGGCAGCGGCTGGGGGCCGGGCTGGTCAGTCGGGCTTACCGGCTTTTCATCCGGGCCGTGGAAAGCTGGGAGGCGTTTCGTGTTTAAAATCGAGCTGTTCCGCAACGACCCCCCCGCGCTGCTGCCCGGCGAAGAGGATTCGCTGGAAGGTTTCGACCCCACGCCGATGATCGTGGGCTTTGTGCTCTTCATGGCCGCCCTGGAGCTGCCCTACCGCCAGGTCCACCTGCCGCGCGACGTCCTGATCGTCATCGCCGTCATCGCTCTGTTCGTGATTCTGTTCATTACGCTCGAGCACCATTTCATCTCGTTGCTGATTCTGGCGGCCTATCTGCCCTTCTCCAAGATTCTGGCCGGGGACTTTGAAAAGTTCATGATCGGTTTCAATCTGACCAATCAGTTCACGGCCATCGTGGTCGGCGGCTGGTTGGCGCAGAGCGCGTTTCACCACCGGCGCCTCTACTATTCCAGTCCGCCGGACATTCCGGTCTTCTTCTTCTCCTTCCTGGCCCTGTTGAGCCTGATCCGCGGCGGGTTGGGCTCGGGCGAGGTGCCGCTGAGCATCATCGTCGAGCTCAAGCAGTACCTGACGCCCCTGTTCTTCTATTACATCTTCTCGGCCAACATCCGCAGTCTGCGGCAGATCAAGGCCCTCGTTCTGGTCTGTGGTTTCGTAACCGTCGTGGCGGCGCTGATGGGCCTCAAGGAATCGTACATGGACATCGGCCTGTCCGCCAGCTGGGACAGCATGCGCCTGCGCGGCATCTGCGAACAGGCCAACAACACCGGGGCGTTCTTTACCTATTACGCCTTCCTGCCGCTGGCCTACTTCCTGCTGACCCCCAAAAAAGAGCGGACCTGGCGGTCCTGGTTCTGGCTGGGCTGCTTCTTCTCCTGTTTTATGGCCATGACCCGCACCTTCAGTCGCGGCGCCCAGGTTTCCTTCGCCGCGACCTTGTTGTTTGTTTTGCTGGTCCACAATTGGCGACAGGCCATGCTGGCGTTCACTCTCTGCGCGATAATGGTCACCTGGTTCCCCGAATACATTCCGGAATCGATGATCGGTCGCTTCAACTTGCTCGGGGTCGAGGAGCTCAATTCCGGCGAAACCGCCGAAACCTCACTCGACAAGAGCGCCAGCGAGCGCTTGATCCACTGGCGGGGCGCGCTGGTCATGATCCGGGCTCATCCCTTCTTCGGCATCGGCTACGGTCTTTACCAGAAGCAGATCGAGCTATTTTCGCAGGCCCCCCTCGGCAAGGTGCGCGACGTGCATCAGGGCTTGCTGCTGATCGGCGCGGAGATGGGCCTGCCGGCCTTGATCATCTTCCTGATCATCATGGGCCAGTTCTTCTGGGCTGGGCGCTATCTATATCTCCACTCCGGCGACCAACTGCTCAAGGCCTTCGGGTTATCGGTTATGGCGATGGTGGTGGCGGTATACGTGGCCAACCACTTCGGCGACCGCCTGAACAGCCAGGAGCTGTCCAGCTATTACTGGATCCTGGGCGCCACGGCCTTCGCCACCAAGCGGCTGATGGACTGCGGGGCGATCCAGACCTGCAACCTGCCCCCGCCGCCCCTGACCGTGGCCCAGCGGCTGGCCCAGAGCCAGGCGCGGCGCAGACCGCCCGAGTTTGAGCCATGACCAAGCCGGCGCTCCGGGTGCTGCTGCTGCTGGACAAGCTGGAGCCCGGCGGGGCCCAACGGCACGTCGCCCGGCTGGTGCGCGGCCTGCGGGGGCGGGGGGTCGACGCGCAACTGGCCTGCCTGGACCGGTTGGGCCGGTGGGGCGAGGCGCTGGCCGCCGAGGGGGTGCCAGCCTTCGCCCTGGGCTGTCCGGCGATCGTGCCGCCGGCCGGGCTGACCGCAGCCTGGCGACTACGGCGGCTCCTGCGCCAGGTCCGGCCGACGATCCTGCATTGTCTGCTCTTCGACGCCAATGTCCTGGGACCTCTGGTCTGGCGGTGGGCCGGTCTGCCCGGCGCGGTGCTCACCTCCCGCCGGGACACCGGCTTCTGGCATGCCCGGCGGCATTGGCTGGCCCTGCGTTTCGCCGGCCGCTGGACCGACCGGATCGCGGCCAATTCCCGGGCCGTGGCGGCGGAGTGTGCGGTCCATGAAGGTTTTCAAATAGAGCAGACCGCGATCATTCCCAATGCGGTCGATCCCGCTCCTTATCGTCTGGCCCGCCCGATCCGGGCGGAATTGGGGCTGGCGGCGGATGAATTCACCGTGCTGTGCGTGGCCCGGCTGCGGCCGGAGAAAGGGCAGGCCACGCTGCTGCGGGCACTGGCGCAATTGAGCGGGGAGGTGCCGCCAACCCGGCTATTGCTGGCCGGAGATGGGCCGGAAGAGGAACGGCTCAAAAACCTGAGCCGCGAACTGGGAGTGTCTGGCCGGGTAAATTTTCTCGGATCGCGGGAGGATATTCCCGCCTTGCTGGCGTCGGTCGAGGCGACGGCCCTGGTTTCGTCGAGCGAAGGATTTAGTAATTTCCTTTTGGAAAGCTTGGCGGCCGGCAAACCCTCGGTGGCCAGCGCAGTGGAGGGCACGCCCGAAGCGGTTACTGACGGCCAGACCGGTCTGCTGGTCCCGGCCGACGACCCGACGGCCACGGCGGCGGCTTTGCGCCGGCTGCGGGATAATCCGGAACTGCGTCAGCGGTTGGGCCAAGCTGGGCAAGCGGATGTACAAGCCCGCTTTGCTCCTGAATGCGAGCTTGAGGCATATATGGCGCTATACCGCCAAATGCTGGGCTGACAGATTCTTCCCTGCGCGCCAGCCTGCTTATGGGAAATTTGCAACTAATTAAATCTCAACTCTTTTGCAGTCGGCAAAGCACGTCTTAAAATGACCTCTGGAAATGGTCTCCAAATTTCCCTAGAGGTCAAAATGCCAAATTTGAGCGCAAAACTTCTAGATGTTGCGGCTAGTCAATCCGGATATTTTACGCCCAAACAGGCGATTGACAGTGGCTATGACGATTCCAATCATGGCTATTATGTCAAAAGTGGGGCATGGCTGAAAATCTACCGCGGCCTTTACCGTTTACCCGGATATGCTGATTCGCCCTCTGCCACCTACACGGCCTGGACCCTTTGGAGTCGCAACCAGCACGACCAACCCCAGGCGGTAGTCAGCCACCTAAGCGCTTTGCAGGCGCATGGCTTGGCCGATTTCGATTCCCGACAGATTCATCTGACCGTACCGCCGGCGTTTCGCAAGAAATGCCCGCCGGTTTGCGTCTTGCACCATGCCACGCTCAGCATCTCGGCCATCGAAAGCCGCGAGGCTTTTCTGGTGACCAATCCAATGCAAACCTTGATCGACCTGCGGACCGAATGGGCGGCCCGCGGTGAATGGGAAGCGCTCGTGCGACGGGCGGCCGCGGCCGGGCTGCTCACTCCGGAGCAGAGCGCGGCTTTCTGTCCTGGTTTTGTCCGCCCGGCGGAGATTATGGCCCCCGAACCGGCCGTCACCGAGCCAGTGGTGCTTAATGGGGCTGAACTGGCCAAGGAGGAGGCGGATTTCAACGTGGAGAGTCACCCGCAGCAATTGCGCGAAAGGGTGTTTCAGATGATTCTGCGCCGGACCGCCCGCCCCCGGGAGTACCTGCGGGCCGAGGCCGGGTTCACGCTGGTGGAATTGCTGGTGGTGATCGCGATCATTTCGATTCTGGCGGGCATGCTTTTGCCGGCCTTGGAAAAAGCCCTGACCACCGCCCGCAGCGCCGCCTGCCAGAGCAATCTGAAGCAGATCCTGCTGGGCGCTTCCGGCTATGCCGGCGATTACAACGACTACCTGGTGCCCGTGTTCACGCCTGGCGATGCCGGTCCCACCTCGCTCAACCCTTGGACCGGTCGCTTGCAAACCTATTTCGGCATCCGCAAAACCAGTTTCGCCCAAGCTTCGGACCTGCCCGTGGTCGTCTGCCCCGAATCGCCGAAGCGGTTCGGCTATGGGCACAACTACAATTACCTGGGTTGGCACCAAGCGCCGACCACGATCAATTTTGTCCGCCTGACCCAAGTGCACACGCCTTCGGAAACGGCGTTCTTCGTGGACAACGTCAATACCGCCGCGGCGGACCGTACTGCGTTCGGCAGCTGGAAATCCTTTGTCCGGCCGGGCGAGATGCTGGTCCAGGACGTGCCGGTCTACTTTGTCCATGCGCACAACGCCAATGTCGGCTGGGTCGACGGCCATACCGCGCAGCGCCGGGAGGGTGACGGCTTCGTCACCCCCGGCGACAACTCGGCCAAGCGCTGGTGGGATCGGGAGTGAAAACAAATCCTGAAACGGGAAGGCGAATTTACCCAAGGAGACCTGACGATGAGACACGAAGGCTGGGCGGCGGCGATCGGACTGATTCTATGGGCGGGAGCGTTGACCATGAATGACGCGGGGGCGGGCGAGGCGGAAAAACCGGGCGAGACGCATCTGGCGTTTTCTTTTGCGGGGGATGCGGCCCTGGCCGGCTGGAGCCGGACGCAAACCGTCACCCCCACGGTACAGGCGGAGTGGCTCGATCTGGCGGGCAAGGGTTGGGATTCCAAGCTCTATCGGCAGATCCAGCTGCCGGCCGGACATTACGTCATGTCCGCCTGCGGCCGGGGCAAGGTTTTGGCCATCCAGTTGCAAGAGACCAGCTGGGAGAAGGGCAAACGGCGGGTCGACCTGAACCTGGCCCGCGACGACTGGCGCACCGACTGGCGCCCCTTCGACACCGACGGGGCCGACCTGTTCCTGATCGTCTCGGTCGGCGGCCAAGAGCCGGTCGAGTCGGCCCTCAAGTGGCTCAAGATCGATTCGGCCGAGATTCTGCCCGATACCGACGTACCCAGCCCGGAAGCTTTGGAGAAGGAGCGGCCCGTGCCGCCCGTGGTTCGGGGCGCGACCATCGGCGGCATCGGCAGCCCCAAGTGCGCCCAGAACCTGATGGATCTGGGCCAGATGGGGGCCAACGTGGTCCGTTTCTGGGTCAAGGTCAAACCGGTCAAGGACGGAAAAGGCCTGGCCGAGTTGGGGCCGGACTGGGAGGAGACTCTAAATCAGGTGGAAGCCACGGTATTGGCCGCGCAGGCGGCGGGGCTCAAGGTCGTGCCGACCCTGGGCGGCGAAGCGCTGGCCGACCAGTATAAAGCTTCGGAATACGATTTCTGGACCAGCCCCGAGCTGACCCCGAAATTCTGCCGGATCTGGCAGGACATTGTCCGCAAATTGCAGCCGCACAAGGATGTGGTCTGGGCCTACGACCTGTACAACGAACCGCTCGACTGGTCGCAGATGCCCTACGCCCCGCGCCAGTGGCGGGAGGTGGCCAAGGCCGCGGTCAAGGCCATCCGCGAGGTGGACGCCGACAGCTGGCTGGTCTATGAATGCGGTCCCGGCGGCATGGAGTGGGGCTTTAACGGCCTCAAGCCGCTGCCCGACACGCACATCGTCTACAGCACGCATTTCTACAGCCCGCACGAATTCACCCACCAGGGCATCCACAACATCACCGGCACCGACCTGGCCGAGGCCAAGACCAAGCTTAACGTCCATTATCCGTCGACGGTCAACGGTCTCTTGTGGGACAAGGCCCAGATCGAGCATAACCTGGCCATCGTCGCCCGGTTCCAGGAGCAGTACCGCGTGCCGATCCTGCTGGGCGAGTTCAGCGTGGTGCGCTGGGCGCCCAAGGAGGACGGCGAGCGCTATCTGACCGACCTGGTCGACATCTTCGAAGGCCACGGCTGGTCGTGGATCTACCACGCCTTCCGCGAATTCGACGGCTGGAGCTTCGAATACGGCAACGAGTTCTACAATCATTTCGACGAGAGCTGGCGCAAGAAATTCCCCGCGCCAAAACCCGAGGCCGAGGAGACCGAACGCGCCCGGATCATCAAAGGCGGCTGGGCGAAGAACCGCGCCGCGGCGCAATAACCCGCGCTTGGTAAATGGCTTTGGATTTGAGGGGAATTTTTTGAAAAAAGGGCGGGCTGTAAACGCAAAAATCCGCCTTGGTCCTGAGAAAACTTTTTTGGAAAAAAGTTTTCTCAGACTCTTTCAAAAAACTTTCACCAAGCTTCGCTGGCTTCAGCATTCAGATGGGTGAATCGAGCGGGTGGGGTGGTAGGGTGGGAGTAATCCCACCCTACGCCGCTTTATATCATTATGATCGACGAACGTTCGGGCCGGATGAGAGTTTTTTGGCGGGGTCCGGGGTACCTTTTTTGCAAAAAAGGTACCCCGGAATCGAGGCGCGGCTAGACCGGATTAACCCAGCAACCCGGCCAGGTCGGCCACGAAGACGCGGCGCGTGCCGCCGATAAAGGCGTTGAAGGTGACATAGCGCCAAGTGCGATCCCAAGCCGGATGGGGATCGACCCGCAGGACGGGATCGGCGTATGGAGTGGCGGTGTTGATCCGCACCAGGGTTTTTTCCGCGCCGGTTTCCAGGTCGATCCAGCGCAGCGGGGTGGTGCCGTCGCCGAAGGCCAGCTTTTCAAAGGTGTAGGTGTCGGTCAGCAAATGCCGGCCGTCGGGATGGATCGTGGGGTGTCCAGAGCCCAACAGTCCGGGGCGGATCTGGCGCAGGTTGCGGCCGTCATAATCGACTTGGACGAAACGCATCTGTTCGCGGTCGATATTCAGGTTCATCGAAATCCGCCGCCCATCGGGGAACCAGGTGGCGTGGTGCCCGCCCTTCTCCCACTCCTCCGGTCCGACCGCGCAATGCATCTGGGTTCCGTCCAAGCGGAGCGTGACCCAGGCGTAGCGGACGGCGGCGAAATTGGTCTTGAACAGATCGAACTGCCGTTCGGGCTTGGCCGGAAAGGCCCGCAGGCTGAGCATCAACCGGTCGCCCTGGGGATTGAACTTGCTGTGGAAGCCGTAGATTTCGTATTTCTCCGGCTCGGGCAACCGCACCGCCGGGTCGGCCTTCGTGAGCAGCTCCCGTAACGAGACCAGCAACCGGCAGCGACCGCTGGCCGTATCGGTCAGATAGAATCCGTCATCCTCGACCGGCCCGCAGTTATCGCGCACCGCTTCATCAGGAATCCGCACGCCATAACCCGGCTGGGTCTTGCGCATGGTGGTCGGGTTGGCCGAGATCAGCCAGCGGCCGTCGGGCGAGGCGTGGTAGACCGGCCCGTCCAACCGCTCGCGCCCGCCGGTTAGCGGGTCGAGCTTCCAGGCGCAGGCCCGCCAGGTCGCGGTTTCGACGTCGTTGAAAAAAAGCTCGTGGTCGGTGGCACCCCAGTTGAGGTTGGCCCCCATCTGCGGCTCCCAGCCGCGGGTTTCGGCCACGGCCCGGTCCGCACCGGTCTGCAAGTCGATCAAGCGTACTTGGCCCGCATCACCCGGGCCGGGCTGGCGATCCTCGAACGGCATCTGAAACACCGCCAGGTAACGCCCCGAAGGACTGATCGGCGAGGTGTCGAAAAAGCGGTGCAGACAGCCGCCGCTCTGCGGTGTTACGCACCAAACCGGCACGGCGGGTGAAAAGTCCTC
>CAYMGG010000037.1:21291-25553 GCA_964389915.1 uncultured Planctomycetaceae bacterium | reverse complement strand
GGCGCGCCGGCCGCCCGCGCCCGGGCCGGCGCCCCGACCCCCGACAACCTGGCCGGCCTAATCGAAAGCATCCAGGCCGCCACCGACATCCTGGCCCGGCCCGAGCCGGAGAGCGAACCGTCCCGCTCCTACAAACGCGCCCACGAACGCTTCGCCACCGATCTGAAGATCACTTTTTTCCTGGCCCGTGACGAAACGCCGCACCAGGGGCGGGTCATGGACCTCTCCCGCGGCGGGCTGGGCTTCATCACCCGCAAGAAACTGAAAAACGGGCAGATCATCCGCTTCGAACTGGGACCGAATCACAAGGAAGGCCTGCGCGATCTGATCAAAACCGCCGGCGAGGTCATGCGCGTCATCGAGCGGCCGGGCAAGCTGTTCGAAATCGGCGTCCGCTTCGTGGCCCACGGTCTGGCCCAGGGCACCAACCGGCGGCGGTTCCGCCGCTACCATCTGGACGTGCCGGTCTATTACCAACGCGCCGGCAGCGTCCTCACCTGCCGGGGCCTGCTGACGGACATGAGCCAGAGCGGCATCTGCCTGGTCCTGGACGAAAGCCCGGCCCCGGGCGAGGTCCTCAACCTGCTCCTGCGCACCGACGGCAGCCAGGTGGCTTACGTCGAGATTCGCGGCGAGGCCCGGGTGGTGCGGGTCAGGAATCTGGACAATGGCAGCTGCGAGGCGGGCGGAGAATTCGTCACCATGAACGTCCGGCCCTTGACGGAAAAAGGAGCCCGCTGATGGACGAGGCCGCGCCCGACCAGCCCGCCCCGGAGAACATCTGCGTCCGCTGCCAGGAGACCCGGCCGGCGGAATTCCGTTTCTGCCCCCAGTGCGGCTCTCGGCTGGCGCCCGAAAACCCCGCCGAGTTGCGCCGCGCCGAAATCGCCCGGGAGGCGGCCGCCGAAAAAATCGTCGCCGGCCGCTGGGCCGCCAACCGCCTGCGCCTCTACGCCCTGGGGGCGTTCCTGCTGGCCGGCCCCGATGCCCTGCTGTTCTTCATCTGCCGCCGCTTCATGCAGCTGTCGGCCGCCCAGACGGCACAGTTCCTGCTGCTGGACGCGATCACCGGCATTCTGATCGTCTGCCTGATCCAGCTGGGCGCGCGCCGCGGCCCGACCGGCGACCTGACCCTGCTGGCCATCCGCGTGGGCCAGACGGTGGTGTTCCTCTCCGCCGGGCTGACGCCGTTTCACTCCGAAGTGCTCTCCCTGTTCCTCTTCGCCGGCCTGCCCTTGGCCGGGATCCTGCTGCTGACGCAGGTCTGGGGGCTAAATCTGACCGGACTAATGGACCTGCTCTGCCAGCGCTCCGGCCCCCCCCCGCCGACTCCGGGAGGCAGCAATGCGCGCTGAAGCCGCCGCCCCGCGCCGCTCGGTTCCGCGTCGCTTTCTGCAAGCGCTGGGACGAAAGCTGAAGCGCTATTTCCCGCTCTGGACCGCAGCGGCCGCCTATCTCTTGGTGATCTGGGCCTTGCCGCACATGATCGACGAGCGCCGCCTGCGGCAGAAGCTCCAGGAATGGGGCACCCGGGCGCTGGCCAACAGCACGGACATCTCCATCGGCCAGCTCGAACCGGAGTTGAACCCCCTGGGGCGGGCTCGCTTGCGGCTGGGCGAGTTGCGCATCGACAGCCCCAATCCCGACTTCGAGACCCCGCTCTTCCGCTGCGACCCGCTGATCCTGGCCGCGCCGCTCTGGGGCCTGGGGGGGGTGCCCTGCCGCCTGGACGTCCGTCTGCGCGGCGCCCAGCTCAATCTGCTTTACAACGAGGCCGGCCACAGCAATCTGGCCGGCCTGCGCCCGCCCGCCGATCTGAACGCGCTGCTGGGGTCCCTGCCGCTGGGGCGACTGGCGCCCGACGAATTCGGCGTGGAGCTTAAGCGCAGCGAGATCATCTTCGATCCCGGCCGCGCGCCGGCCCAACACGCCCGCTTCTCCCTGCTGGGACGGCTGACCACGCGCAGCGACGGATTTTCGCTGGCCGGCGAATTGGAGCTGCCGCCCGTGCCCGCCTTCGCCCTGGAGGGGGACCAGGCCTTGAGCCTGACCGGTCAACGGACGGCCGAAAACGACGAGCTGATCCTGCGCTTGGGCCCGGACTCCCCGCCGCTCTGGCGCGCCCGACTCACCCGCCGCCAGGAGGCCTGGCAAAGCCTGGAGCTGACCGTGGCGGTCTGCGACCTGACCAGCCTGGGACTCAATCTGCTCGGGCCCCGGGAGAATCCGGGGTGGGAGCTGATCCTCGGCTGGTTCCCCCACATCGAGCTGCATGCCGAGCGGCTTAAATTCGCCGGCTTGGAGGCCACCGCCGCCACCGCCCGCCTGACCCGCCAGCCGACCGGAGTGTGGGAGCTGGAACTGGGCGGCCAATTCGCCGGCGGCGAGCTCTCCTGCCGCCTGCCGGGTTGGCGTTGGGGCGACCGGGAGCTGCCTGTCGGCAGCGAATTCCACTGGCGCAACGCCTCGGCCCGGGACATCCTGGGCCGCCTGGCCTTGTTCCTGCCGCCGCCGCTGAAAATATTGCCCACGGCCGGACAGCTCGAAGTGGCTCTTGCGCGCCTGGCGCCGACGGACGCCGGCGGCCCGACCTGGCGCGGCAACCTGCGCGGCCAGGGCTGGGATCTTCCCGCGGCCGGCGTCGGCCCGGTCTTCGCCAGTCTGGCGGCCATGCCCCGTTATCTGCAACAAGCCGAAGCGCTACGCTGTCGGGCCGTCTCCCGCACCCCGCCGCCCGAACCACCGGCGTTGCCGCAACTGGGCTTTGCGGAACTGGAAGTCAGTTGCGACGCCTTCGCCGACGGCGCCCGGGTCTTCCAAATCTCCGGCCGCAGCCGAGAACTGGGCCCGTTCGCCGGCGGCGGCAGCCGGATCGGCGGCGAGTACCGCGCAGCCCTGACCTTTCAGAATCCGCCGGCGGAACTCATGGCCGCCAGCCTGTCGGAAGAGTTGCGCGGCGCGGCCGGAAGGTTGATCCAGGCCGGCCAAGGATTGCGCCTGGATTTTGTCGTCCAGGGCGCCAACTGCCAGGTCACACCCCGCCTGATTCAGGATCTATTTCGGGCCTGGACCGAAGCCCAAGGCGAAAAACCGGTTGCCCAAACGCCAACTTCGCGTTAGATATAGTAGTTATGCTGGGTTTCCTGAGCGCTTCACACCGGCTGGGCCAGCTTCTGGGCCTGGAGGTGCGCGCAACCTATTCGCTGTACGCTTTCATCGCCTTGGCGGTCCTGGCCGAATCCGGGCGATTGACCTTGGGCCTGACCGGCTTGCTGGTAATGGCCGCTTGGATTACTTTTATTGGTTTCGTCTTTCTGCACGAACTGGGTCATTGCCTGGCGGCCTTCAAGGAAGGCGTGGGCGTAAGCCGAATTTCGCTGACGCCCCTGGGGGGCTTGGCGGAACTGAGCGATCCGATTCCCGGCCCGGCGGCCGAAATCGTCATCGCCCTGGCCGGCCCCTTCGTCAGCCTGCTCTGTGCGGCCCTGGCCTGGATCCCGTTGGGGCTGCTGGGGCGCTCGGCGAACCTTTTCGGAAACGGCTGGGAGGCGGCCTGCGGGGTGATCTTCACCATGAACCTGGGCCTGGCCCTGTTCAACCTGCTGCCGATCTTTCCGCTCGACGGCGGGCGGGTGGCGCTGGCGGCGGCCTGTCTGGTCTGGGGACCGGAACGGGGGTTGGCGGCGGCCGGCCGGCTGGCCAAGGTGGGGTTAGCGCTGCTGGTAGCGGCGGCGTTGCTGGCCCTGCTGGGGGGAAATCTCGTCACCGGCTTGATGCTGGGAGCCATCACCGTCATGCTCAGCCAAATCGGAGGCCGGGAATTGTCGGCCCGCAACTGGGCCCAGGGCTATCTGGGGCGGGGGATGTTCGCGCCGGCGGGTGAATCCTGGCCCAGCGCGTCCGAGCCGCAGCCGACCCCAGCGAGCGGCCTGTCGGGATGGCTGACCCGCCGCCGCCAGCGCCAGGAGGAGCGCCGCCGGGCGCAGCGCGAAGAGATGAGCCGGGAGGTGGATCGGATTCTGGCCAAGGTCAATGCTGACGGGATCGGCAGCCTGACGGCCACCGAACGGGAGATGCTCAATCAGGCCAGCCGGATGTATCGGGAGAAATGAGGATTTGCGCCGCCAGACTACTCGGCCAGATCCTCGGAATCTTCCTCGAGCGCGGAATCATCGCCGCCAGGGTCCTCGGGCGGCCGGGCGCCGCGCCGACCGGAACGATTCTGCCGGGAACGGTACTTCTGGCAGAGCAGGTCGATCTCG
>CAYMGG010000037.1:7317-21281 GCA_964389915.1 uncultured Planctomycetaceae bacterium | reverse complement strand
GCGGTTCAGAATGTCCCGCATGATGCGGCTGTTCTGAGATTGTCTTTTCTGCTTGGACATGGGGTGAATAATTAGCCGGGCGGACGCCTTTCGTCAAGGGTCTGCCTAAAAAAACGCTCACCGAACGAGGTGCGGTCTTGACCGAGCGAAGCGAAGCACTCAGCCTGGATCACATCGTGCTGGAGAAGGAGCTGCTCAATCGCCAGCAGCTGCGCCACTGTCGGCAGACCCTGGAAAACCGCCGCCAGGAAGGCCAGACGCCCGAACTGGGAACGCTGATGGTCGAACTGGGCTACCTGACCGAACCCCAGTTGACCGCGGTGCGCGCCGAAAGCCAACGCCGCCGCCGGCAGATCAAAGGTTACGAGCTCAAACGCGAGGTCGGCCGGGGCGCGGTCGGCACGGTCTATCTCGCCCGCCAGATCAAGATGGACCGCGAAGTGGCCGTCAAAATCCTCTCCCCCGAACTGGCCCGCCGGCCGGACGTGGTCGAGCGCTATCTGGCCGAAGCCCGGGCCGTGGCCAAGCTCAACCATCCCCACATCGTCCAGGGCATTGACACCGGCGAATCGGCCGGCAGTTATTTCTTCGCCATGGAATTCCTTTCCGGCGGCTCGCTCAAGGAGCGACTGGAGGCCGACGGCCCCCTGCCCGAAGCGCGGGCCCTGATCTACCTGTATCAGATGGCTTCGGCCCTGCACCACGCCGGCGAACGGCAGATCATCCACTGCGACATCAAGCCGGCCAACCTGATGATCGAAGAGAGCGGCCAGCTCAAGCTCACCGACCTGGGGCTGGCCCAGATCGGCGAGACCTTCGCCGAACGTGACGCCGAAGGCCGGCGGGTGGTGCGCGGCACGCCGCACTACATCTCACCCGAGCAAGTCGAAACCCCCGGCCAGATCGACTGCCGGGCCGACATCTACGCTCTGGGGGCCACCTTCTTCCACCTGACCACGGGGGCCACGCCCTTTGGCGGCGAAAACGCCCGGGAAGTGATGGCCGCCCGGCTGCGCAGCGACCCCCGGCCGGCCCGGGAGATCCGCCCCGAACTTTCGGCCGGATTCAGCGATCTGCTGGGCCGCATGCTCGCCCGGCGCCGCGAGGACCGGCCCGCCTCGCCCGCCGCCTTGATCGAGGAATTGCTCAAACTAGGGGTCGAGCCCGACGCCGCCGGCGACCTGCTGAGCTCCATCCGCATCAACAAGGAGGGGCGCAAATCCTCGCTGCGCGCCCAGGCTCAGATCCACGCCCGCAACACGCCGGCCAGCGGCATCGCCGCGACGACGGCCGGCCGGCGCACCCGCCCGCGGACCGCGTCCCGGGTCTCGCCCCTGGCCTTGACGCTGGGCGGTCTGGCCCTGATCGCCGTCCTGTTGGGCGTGGCGGCCTATTTCTACTTCCGCTGACCGAAGCCCGTTCATGAAAATCGCCGCCGTTTTCAGCCAATTTCCCCGCTACGACGAGACCTTTCTGCTGCGGGAACTGGTCGGGCTGGACCGCGCGGGAATCGATCCGCGCATCCTCAGCCTGCGCCCCTGCCGCGACCGCATCGTCCACTCCCGCGCCCAGGCCTTTCTCGACCGGACCGCTTATTTTCCCTGGCTCTGCGGCCGGGAGCTGGCCGCGGCGACGGCTTACTGGCTGCGACGCCGCCCCCGGGTGGTCGGCGGCTGGCTGCGCTGGATCCTGGGCGGCGCGCGGCGTTGGCCGGGGCAGACCGCCCGCAACCTGGCGATCCTGCCCAAAACCCTGGCCTATGCCTATCGCCACCGCGACTGCGGCCTGGCCTACGCCCACGGTTTCTGGGCCACTTATCCGGCCGCCGCCGCCCGGTTGATCGGGGAACTGCTGGAAATTCCCTGGGGCTTCTCCGCCCACGCTCACGACATCTACACGCCCAACGCGCTGCTGAAGGAAAAACTGGAAGCGGCGCGCCTGGTCCTGACCTGCAGCGCGGTCAACCGACAAAATCTTTGCGCCCTGGCCCCGGCGGCCGCTTCGCGCATCGTCACCCAGTATCACGGACTAGACCTGGAACATTTCCGCCCACCGGCCGAAGCGCCCGCCGGCGGCCCGCTCAAAATCGTGGCCGTGGGCAGCCTCTTGGTCTGCAAAGGCTATCCGGCCCTGTTCCAGACCGTGGCCCAACTGGTCCGCGACGGCATCGACTGCCGCCTGACCGTGGTCGGCGACGGACCGCAACGCCGCGAACTGGAAGAGCTGGCCGCCGGCTTGGGAATCGGCCCGCGGCTGACCCTGGCCGGCTACGCCACGGAAGAAACGATGCCGCCGCACTACCAGCAGGCCGACGTCTTCGTACTCACCGCCGTGCCGCGCCTGCATTGGGGCATCCCCAACGTGGTCTTGGAGGCTTTGGCCTGCGGCCGGCCGGCCGTGGTCACGGCCCTGCCCTCCCTGGTGGACGTCTTCGGCGAGGACGGCGGCTGCGTCTTTCTGCACGGCGAAAGCGAGGCCGAGTTGACCGCCGCCGCGACCGCCGCCTTGACCGACCTGGCCCGCCGGCCGGAGGAACGCCGCCGCCGCGGCCAACTCGGCCGGACGCGCGTCGAAGAAATCTTCGAGCTGGGCCGCTGCGGCCAGACCATGGCCCGAATGCTGCGACAGGCGGCGGGCATGACCGCGATAGTCTGAAACGCCATTTTGACCGCGCCTGAATTGCCCAGGTTGTGCTTCACGGGCACGATCGCTATACTAATCCGACCATGATCCGCTAAACGAAAAATCCCATTACTCGCTCTGCCGCCCCGGTCCACCCCGGGGAAGCGCTCCGGCTTGCCGCCGAGACGTCGGCAAACCGCGGCTGCAAAATATTGCGGCCGAACTTGGAATTTTTCAGAAAGGATCATGGCCATGCTCAATGAAGACCCGGAAGTTTGGCGCGGCGCATATAAAATTCCCTGGCAAGACCCGGATTTCAGCCGGCGAATGCTGACCGAACATTTGGCGCAGACTCACGACTTGGCCAGCCGGCGGAGCGAATGGATTTTTCGGCAGGTCGAATGGCTTCACCGTCAGGTGCTCGGCAGCCAGAAAGCGCGCATTCTGGACTTGGGATGTGGACCGGGATTGTATTCGCACCGGCTGGCCCGGCTCGGCCATGAATGCCGGGGAATAGATTTCGGCCCGGCGGCCATCGCCTACGCCCGGCAGAATGCGCCGGTCGGAGCCAGTTGCGAATTTGTGCAGGGCGATATTCGCCAAACCGCCTTGGGTGGACCATATGACCTGGCTTTACTCCTCTACGGCGAATTGAACGTGTTTGCTCCGTCAGAAATGCGTGACCTCCTGGCTCGGGCGCGAGCCTGCCTCGCACCGGGCGGCCGTTTGCTTATCGAAATGCAAACAACCGATGCAATCGAACGCGTGGGACACGGAGAGCCATCTGAAACCGTCTATCCGTCCGGACTATTTTCGGATCGTTCGCACCGATTGCGGATTGAAAACCGCTGGCTGAACGAACTGCGCGTAACGGTCCAAACTTTTCTGGTCACCGAATTGCCTGACGGACCGTGCCGGGAGTATCGCAATACGACTCAAGCTTTGACCGATTGCGAATTGAGCGACTTATTGGTCAATGCCGGATTCGATCCGCCGATCCATTGTCCGGAGTGGCCGGAAAACAGCGGTGCGCTTAAGCTGTGGTCAGCTAAAATCTGACGGCATAACCGAGGGCGGATACGCGGTGAGCGAACCGGTGCGGGTCTGTCATCTGATCTGGTCCCTGATGCGCGGCGGGGCCGAGCGGCAGGCGGTCGAGTTGGCCGTCGGCCTGCACGGCCCGGAGTTCGCCGTCAGCCTGGACTGCCTGACCGAGAGCGGGCCGCTGGCCGCGGACCTGGCCGCCGCCGGCGTGCCCATGCGCTGCTGGAACAAACGGCCGGGGCTGGACCTGCTCCTGCCTTTCCGCCTGGCCGGCCGGCTGCGCCGCGAGCGGGTGCAGATCCTGCACGCGCACATGTTCACCGCCGCGCTCTGGGGCCGGCTGGCGGCCAAGCTGGCCGGCGTGCCGGCGGTCGTCGACCACGAGCACTCCACCCATACGCTAGACCAACCGAAACGGACCCGTCTGGACCGGCTGCTGCTCCCCTGGACCGGCCGGCTGGTCGCGGTCTCCGGAAATCTCGAGGCACGTTTCCGCCAGGCCGGCTATCCGGAACGTAAACTCACGGTCATCCGTAACGGCATTCGCCTGGAAGGGCTGGCCAGGCCGGAAGGCGACTCCGCCCGGGCGGAGGCGCGCAAATCCTTGGGGTTGGCGGCAGACGACACCGTACTCGCCGTGGTGGGCATGCTCGAGCCGCGCAAGGACCACGTGACCTTGTTGGCGGCCCTGCCGGAGGTGGCCCGGGCCCGGGGCCGGGTGACGCTGCTAGCAGCGGGCGACGGGCCGCTGCGGGCGGAACTGAGCGAACAGGCTGCGGGCCTGCCCGCCGGAGCGCAGGTAAGGTTTCTGGGCGATCTGCCCAACGTTCGGCCGGTCTTGTGGGCCGCCGACGTCTACGTTTCCAGTTCGATCACCGAGGGCACTTCGCTGGCGCTGCTGGAAGCTTTGGCGGCCGGCACGCCGGTGGTGGCCACGGCCGTGGGCGGCACGCCGGAAGTGTTGGAAGGCGACCAGTGCGGACTGCTCTGCCCTCCCAGCGATCCGGTCCGGCTGGCCGAGACGATTTGCGCCTGCCTGGCCGACCCGGCCGGGACGGCGGCACGCGTCCTAGCCGGCCGCCGGCGGGTGGAGGCGGAATATTCCCGCCAGACCATGCTCGATCGTTTCGCCGGGCTCTACCGGGAATTGCTCGCCCAACGCCGGACCTGAGCCCGGACCAACTCCGCGGCTTGGGGCAGAATGACCCGGTCGGACAGAGCTTTTTCCCCGCCGCCGTCGGTCCAGATCCCGTGCGCCTGGCCCGGGCCAGAAAAGGTGGCCAACTCGGCCTCCACCCCGACCGCCCGATAACGGGCAACGATTTTTTCCGAATGCTCCGGCGGAACCAGCCGGTCATTCACGCTGTGCAGGCACCAGAGCGGCGGCGAATCGGGGCCGACCAGATTGATCGGCGAAGCGGCGGCCAGCTCGGCCCGGCCGGCAGCCGGATCGCCGCAAAACTCCGCCGCCGAAAGGGAAGATTTCGCCCCATCGGCCCAGAGAATCAAATCCGTGGGACCGGCGATCGAAACGATGCCCCGCACCCTCTCCGGCGGCAGCCGCAGCCCCGTCATCAGGGCCAGATGCCCGCCGGCCGAGGCCCCCAAGACCAGCAACTGCGAACGATCCAAAACCTTCAGCGCTTCATGCTCGGCTTCCAGCACGAACCGGGCGGCGCCCAGACAGTCGTCCCCGCAGGCCGGCCAGGGCGCTTGGCCGATCAGCCGGTAGCCGGCGTTGAAGACGCCGTACCCGCACTCAGCCAGCAGGCGCGCGAACGGTTCGAGCGAGTGCCGGTCCATCGAGCGCCATCCGCCGCCGTGGATCACCAGAGCCGCCGGCGCGCCCGCCGGATTCTCGGGCAGCCAAAGATCGCCCTGGCCCCGCTCGCCATTGGCCGGCGCATAGGCAATTCCCGAAACCGCCGGTTGGTTTTCACGTCTCATGATTTTTACTCCCCACGGCAACCTGATATTGATTCCGTTTAAGGCCGATTCCGGGGAACTTTTTTTGCAAAAAAAGTTCCCCGGACCCCTCAAAAAAACTCTCGCCGGCTTCGCCTTTTCGAAAGCATAGAGGAAAAATTCAAGGTTGGCGGAGTTTGAATCTATTCAGCTCATAATAGCTAAATTTGATATGACAGACAACGGGGCGCGGATTCGAAAATCCGCGCCCCGCATGAATCATTTCTATTTTCAGCCGCCGTCAGGCCCAGCCCAGCACCTTGAACAGCTCAGCCTTGGTAAAGACACTCTTTAAAGGCAGGCCCGCGGCCGCCAGGGCCTCGCAGCCGCCTTCTTCGCGGTCGACCAAGGTGTAGACGCCCACGATAGTACAATCGGGCTGGACGGCCTTGATCCGCTCGACGGTCTTGAGCGAGCTACCGCCCGAGGTGACCACGTCCTCGACCACGGCCACCCGCGCGCCGGCCTTGATTTCCGGGCCTTCGATCCACTGGCCCGTGCCGTGCCCCTTGGGCTCCTTGCGGACGATGAAGCCCTCCACCGGCCGACCGACCTCCCAGGAGAGAGCGGTGATCGCCCCGACCAGAGCGTCGGCCCCCAGGGTCAGGCCGCCCACCCGGTCGACCTTTTCCGGCGCAATCAGATCCAGGAACAGCCGCGCCGCCAGGTTCAGCGCCTCCGGCCGGAGGGTGGTGGTCTTGCCGTTGAAGTAAAAATCGCTCTGCTTGCCCGAAGCCAGGGTGAAATTGCCGCGCAGGCAATCCACCAAAGGCGCCAGACGTTTTTTCAGATCATTTGCGGAATCCATGTTCCACCTTTTCGGTTCGCAATCGCCCCGCTCATAGGCCTTCGCCGCCGTTGCCGCTCGGGGCGGCCGGAGCCGCGGGCGTAGTCGCCGCCACCGCCGCCACCGCCGGCTGACCCAGCTTGCGCCGGCGCCAGTTGGTCATGAACAGCGAGAACTCGACCAGCACCGGGCTGGCGATGAAGATCGACGAGTAGGTGCCGACCACGATGCCCACGAAGAGCGTGTAGGCAAAGCCCCGGATCACGCCGCCGCCGAAGACCAGGAGCGCCACCACCACCAGCAAGGTCGTCAAGCTGGTGATGACCGTGCGGCTCAGGGTCTGGTTGACCGCGTCGTTGATCGTGCCGCCGATGTCCCGGCCGCCGTGGAGATTTTCGCGGATCCGGTCGAAGACGACGATCGTGTCGTTCAAGGAGTAGCCGACCAGGGTCAGGATGGCGGCCACGATGGTCAGGTCGATCTGGCCGTTGATCAGGCCCAGCTGGTCGCCGATGGCCAACATGCCCAGGGTGAAGAGCACGTCGTGGATGAGCGCGACCACCGCGCCCAGGCCGAAGCCAACCCGGAACTGGAAGCGCAGCCAGATGTAGAAGAAAATGGCGATCATCGAGTAGACCAGGGCCAGAATCGCGTTCTGCGTCATCTCGGTGGCCACCATCGGGCCGACGCTGGTGAAGCGCGGGAAAGGCTCGGTGAAGTCGATCAAGCCCTCGTTGCGCAAGGCGCGGAACTGGTCGCGGACCAGCTGCTCGCGGGCCTCGGGAGCGAGCGGCTCGCCGGTGGGAGCGCGGTTGGGCGCGCCGCAGACCACGGTCAGCCCGGTGGCCGGCGTCTCGCTCGGCGCGGGCGGCTCCTGGGCGTCGATCAGCGACACCTCCACCCCCTGGAGCGGCGAGGCCGCCCCGCCCAGCAGGTTGAGCAGGCCGCGTTCGTGGCAGGGCTTCTTCAGCGTCAGCTCGAAGGCCACCCGGCCATCGGGCAGCTTTTCCGAGAACTTCGCGCCCGACGCCCAGTCCACCGCCTCGGCGCCCACGCCGGCGGCGGCCGTGACCAGCGCCGTCTGCCAGGCGGCCGCGTCCGGCTTCTCCACCCCGGCCGGGGCGTTAAGCCGGACTTTGAGCCGGGCCTTGCCGGAGAGCGGCAGGGGCGGCAGCTCGTCGCCGGCGGCCACGCGCGGCTCGATCAGCTGCGTACGTTCGCGCAGCTTGGTGGTCAACTCCCGGGGCGACTGCGGCTGACGCAGCGACAGGTGCACCCGGTAGAAGGTCTCGCTCGGACTCGACCGGTCGGTCTGCTCGCCCAGCACCTTCAAACCCTCGGGCTGGAGCGGGAAGGCCGCGGCGATGGCGTTCTTGAACTCCTCGGCGCTGTGGGTGGCGCCGGGGGTGGCGGCCGCTTCGCCCTCGGGGCGGACCAGCTTGGTGCGCAGCACGAACTCGTGATAGCCCTGGGCGCTGGGCTCGCCGAAGCTCTGCAAACCGTCGGCGGCGTCGGGGAATTGCCCGGCCAGTTTGCTGCGGGCCAGGGAACGGGCCTCGGCCATGGGCAGGGGCTTCTCGATGGCGATGTGGGCCAGGGTACCGCCGGTGAAGTCGTGGCCCCAGTTGCGCTCGCCACGCCCGGCGAAGACCACCAGGCCCACGGCGATGCAAACCGCGCTGCCCAGCATGGCCGGCCGGCGCAGAGAGATGAAGTCGACCGCCGGGCGGTGGAAGAAGCGCATCATCTTCAGATCCGAGAGGCGGCGGAACTCGATCAGCGCCTCGAAGACCCAGCGGGTAAGGACCAGCGAGCAGAACATGCTGGTGACGATGCCGACCATCAGGGTGGCGGCGAAGCCCTTGACCGCCTCGGTGCCGAAGCTGTGGAGGATCAGGGCGGTGATCAGGGTCGTGACGTTGGCGTCGAGAATGGTCACAAAGGCCCGCTCGTAGCCCAGGGCCAGGGAGCGGACCAGCGAATTGCCCTTCTCCCGCTCCTCGCGGATACGCTCGAAGATCAGCACGTTGGCGTCCACGGCCATGCCGACCGTCAGGATCAGACCCGCGATGCCGGGCAGGGTGAGGGTGGCCCCGAAGATGACCAGGAAGGCCGCGATCAGGAGCACGTTGACGACCAGCACCAGGTCGGTGACCACGCCGGCCAGCAGATAGTAGGCGAACATGAAGCCGACCACCGCCACCAGGCCTACGGCCATGGCCAGCAGACCCTGGCGGATCGAGTCCTCGCCCAGGGTGGGGCCGACGGTGTTCTCGTATTCCTTCTCGATGTTGACCTTGAGCGAGCCGCTCTTCAGGACCACGGCCAGGTCGTCGCTCTCCTCGGGCGAGAAGTCGCCCGAGATTCGGGCGTGCCCGCCGGAGATGGTCTCGCGCAGGACCGGAGCGCTCTTCAGCTTGCCATCCAGGACGATGGCCAGTTGGCGTTTGACATTGGCGGCGGTGACGCGCTCGAAGATCTTGCTGCCCACGTTGTCGAGGGCGATGTTGATCTCGAAGGTGCCGGGGGTCTCCATGCTCGGGCCGGCGCGGGCGGCGATGATGTGCTCGCCGGTCAGCTGAACCTGCTGCTCGACCAGATGGAACTGGCCTTTCTCGGACGAACCGTCGGCGCGGATCTTGTCGGGCGTGCGCAGCCAGTCGTACAAGCGCGAGCCGTACTTGAGGCTGCGGCCGTCCTTGTCGATCTCCTCGGCATTGAGGACCCGATCGGCCTCGGCGCAGAAGTTGCGCACGTCATGATCGTAGTTCTTGCTCTGGAGCTGCTCCAGCAGCCGCTGGTTGGCCCCGGGGCCCTCGCCGCCCACCACCAGGCGGAACTCCAGGTTGCCCAGGCGCTGGATGCGGCGCACGAGCGACCGCGCCTCGCCCGAGTCCATGCCCGGCAGCTGCACCAGCACGCGGTTGCCGCCCATCCGGGTGACGGGGATCTCGGCCAGGCCGGAATTGTTGAGGCGGGCGCGGATGACGTTGGCCGCGTCGTTCAGATTGGCCTCGCGGTTGGAGGTCTCTTCCTTGATCTCCTTGCGCAGTTGATCGGAAGCGGGGGCTTTCTCCTGGCCGGCCAGGACCGCCTGGTGCAGCTCGTCCTGCAGCTTGCGCAGACGGGTGTCGTCCGGTTGCAGGCGCAGGCGGACCTCGGTGCCGCCGCGCAGGTCCAGGCCCAGCTTGAAGGGCAGCCGGTCATACCACTTGACCTGCAATCCGCCCAGCTGGCGCAGCTCGTCCTCGGCCGCGGTGCGGGCGTCGCCCGCGAGGGTCGGCAGCTTGGCGCGCAACTCCTCGATCTTGGCCCCGACTTGGGCCGGATCGTACTCGGCCTGGAATTTCTTGGCCTGTTCGAGCTCCCGCTCGAGTTTGGCCCGGGCCGGATCGGCCGGCGAGAGCTCCTTGAGCTGGTCCTGGAGCAGACGGGTCTTGCGCTCCAGGCCCGTCTCCTTGCCGGGCGGCGGAGCCAACACCGTCAGCAGCGCCAGCCCCGTCATGCACAGGGCGAAGAGCAGTTTGGCGTAGATCACCCGGTGGCGCACCAGCGCCACGCACCCGACCACCATCACGATCAGGTCGGCGATTATCAGATATTTCAACATGTCCTTGGATCCTCTTCCGCAGTTCTTCGGGTACTGAAAAATCTAGAATCTAAAATTTAGAATCTAGAATTAAAAATCTCACGCCCAGTCGCACCACTCGCCGGGAACCGCCTCAGGACGGCGCGCCCGGATCTTCGGCATTGGTGGCCGCCGCCTCTTCCTTATTGTTCACCACCTTGAACAGGGCCACCCGGTCGAAGGTGACGGTGAAATTCGCCTTGGGGTCGGTCTTGAGGGTCATCGTCGTCTCGGTCAGCCCCACCACGGTGCCATGCACCCGGCCGATCGTGACCACCTGGTCGCCCTTCTTGACCTCGCCCAGTTCTTTTTTGCGCTGATCTTCCTTCTGCCGGTGCTTGCGCGTGCTCCAGAAGACCCAGAACCAGACGCCGATCACCAGATAGAACAGCGGATTGGAGAACATGGCGCTCAGAAAATCTGGCTGCGGCCCGGGCATGGACGGCTCGGGGGCGGCCTGGGTGCCGGTCGTCAGCACCGGACCGGACGTGTTGGCGGCAGCCGCGGGAGCGGCGGCCGGAGCAGCGGGCGCGGTTTCAGCTTGAGCCATTATCCCTCTCCCACCCGGCCAAGCCGGGCGCAACAAAGCCGAAGCGGTTAAAAATTCCCACCATCCGCCCCGAAAGACCAGCTTCGCGGCGGCGCGGGCTTGAAAAAACCCGTCGCCAGGGACGGGGAAAGTCGCCTTTTATACCGCATCCCGCTTTTTGGCGCAAGACTTGTTAAACAGGTTTTTAAAGGATAGTTGTGCGGCGCGGGGAAACGCGTAGAATCCGGCTGCAAAGGAAAGCGGTTTTCAAGCAAGCGTTTCGCCCACGGCGAACCCGCATAGCCTCAAACACCTGACCACCAAAGGATTATATGCCTGACTGCGGTTTTTTCGACACTCATTGCCACTTGCAGCGGCCGGACTTCGATTCTGACCGGGCCGAGGTGATCGGGCGCGCGGCCGCGGCCGGAGGCCGGATGCTGACTCTGGCCACGGATGCGGCCAGCTCGCGCCAAGTCGCCAAACTGGCCGAAACCTATCCCAGCGTTTACGCCGGCGTGGGCATCCATCCCAACGACACGGGCGAGGCCGAAGAGAGCGACCTTGACGTCATGCGCGAGGTCGCGCGCGGCTGCGCCAAGGTGGTCGCGATCGGCGAGACCGGCCTGGACTATTACCGCGACCGGGTTACGCCGGCCCGGCAGCGCCGGTTTCTGGAACTCCACTTGGAGCTGGCCCGCGAACTCAACCTGCCCGTGGTGCTCCACGCCCGCTCCAGCGGCGCGGACCTACTGGAAATCATCGAGCCCTTCCTGGCCGCCGGCGGCCGGGCCGTCTGGCACTGCTTCCTGGCCGGCAAGAAGGAGCTGCCCGCCTTCGTCGAACGGGCCAAGCAGTCCGGCCTGCGTTTGGGCCTGGGCGGAATCGCCACCTACGAGGACCAGAAACCGCTGCGGGCGATCATCCCTCAGATTCCCGACCGGCTGTTGCTGCTGGAAACCGACGCCCCGTTCCTCCTGCCCCGGCCAGCCCCGGCGGAGGCAGCCGATTCCGCCGCAAGCCGGCGCAACGAGCCGCTGGCCTGCCGGCGGGTGGCCGAGGAGCTGGCCCGGCTGCGGGGCGTGACGCCCGGCGACATTCTTCGCATCACCACCCGCAACGCCTGCGAATTTTTAGAGCTGGAGCTGCCGACCGAACTGGCCGAGGCCGGCAAGATCGCCTACGCCATCCGCGACAGCCTTTACCTGGCTCTGACCAATCAATGCAGCAATGACTGCGGCTTCTGCGCCCGCAACGAATCGTGGATCGTCAAAGGGCACGACATCCGCCTGGCCCACGAACCTGAGGCCGCCGAAGTCCTGGCCGCCGCCGGCGACGCGCAAGGCTATAAAGAAGTAGTCTTCTGCGGTTTTGGCGAGCCGACCCTGCGGCTCGATACGCTCAAGGCCGTAGCCCGGGAGTTGAAACGCCGGGGCTGCCGGGTGCGGCTAAACACCAACGGCCAGGCCGACCTGGTGCATGAGCGGTCCATAGCGCCAGAACTGGCGGGGCTGGTGGACGCGGTAAGCATCTCGCTCAATTCCGCCGACCCGGAACAGTACGTTCGGCTTTGCCGCAGTCGCTTCGGCGCGCGGGCCCAGCCGGCGGTGATCGCCTTCGCCCGCGCCTGCCGCGAAGCGGGGCTGGAGGTCACGCTCTCGGTGGTGGCCCTGCCGGAGATTGATATTGACGCCGCGCGGCAGGTTGCGGATGATCTGGGCGTGGCCTTCAGGGTGCGACCGTTCGCCGACGCGGGGTGACCCCCGCGCCGAGTTTATTGTCCCTACCCTAGCACAACCGGGCGCGTAAACCTAAAATTGCTGATTCAATTCATCAACTTTAGATTTATGCAGACAATCTTGGCTCCGTGACACCCACCTTCATCCGAGGAGAAAACAATGCCCGTAGCCGTGGTCACCGGGGGCGCCGGTTTTCTCGGCAGTCATTTGTGCGAATACCTGCTGGCCAAGGAGTGCGAGGTCTGGTGCCTGGACAACCTCTGCACCGGACGGGTGGCCAACATCGAGCACCTGGGCGTCAATCCCCATTTCCACTTCATCAAGCAGAACGTCTCCGAGCACATCCTGGTGCCGGGCAAGGTCGATTACGTCCTGCACTTCGCCTCGCCGGCCAGCCCCATCGACTACCTGGAGCTGCCGATCCAGACCCTCAAGGTCGGGGCCATGGGCACCCACAACGCCCTGGGCCTGGCCAAGGCCAAGAACGCCCGCCTGCTCATGGCCTCCACCAGCGAGGTCTACGGCGATCCGCTGATCCACCCGCAGACCGAGAGCTACTGGGGCAACGTCAATCCAATCGGCCCGCGCGGAGTCTACGACGAGGCCAAGCGCTTCGCCGAGGCCATCACCATGGCCTACCACCGCGCCCACGGCCTGCAGACCCGGATCGTGCGCATCTTCAACACCTACGGGCCGCGGATGCGCGTGCGCGACGGCCGGGCCCTGCCCAATTTCTTCCGCCAGGCCATCCTGGGCGAGGAGATCACCGTCTATGGCGACGGCAGCCAGACCCGCAGCTTCTGCTACGTCTCGGACCTGATCGAGGGCATCCACCGGTTGCTTATGTCGGACACGGCCGAGCCGGTCAACATCGGCAACCCCGAGGAGATCACCCTCCGCCAGCTGGCCGAGGAGGTCAAGGCCCTGACCGGCACCCAAAGCCCGATCGTCTACCACGAGCTGCCGGTGGACGATCCCAAGGTCCGCAAACCCGACATCACCCGAGCCCGCACGTTGCTGGGCTGGGAGCCGCGCGTGCCCCGCTCCGAGGGCCTGCGGCTGACGTTGGACTACTTCCGCCGGGAGCTGGCGCAATGACCCCCAATCTTGAACGCCTGCGCAACACTTTCCTGGAACTCTCCGCCCTGCCCACGCCCTCACGGCGCGAACGGCCGGGCCAGGACTACCTGCGCGGCCGACTGCAAGCGCTGGGCCTGGCCTTCACCGAGGACGGCGCCGGCGACCTAATCGGCGGCAACGCCGGCAATCTGCTGGCCCGCGTGCCGGGGAGCGACCCCGCCGCGCCGGCCCTGCTGCTGGCCGCCCATATCGACACGGTCGAGTCCGGCGAGGCCCCTCTCAAGCCGTACCTGGACGGCGCGGACATTCGCGCCGCGGGCGGGACCATCGTCGGTGCGGACGATAAGTGCGGCGTGGCGGTGCTGCTGGAACTGCTGGAGCTGCTCAAGGAGAACGGCTCGCCCCGGGGCGAGTTGCGCCTGGCCTTCACTGTGGCCGAAGAGATCGAGCTCTTGGGCGCCAAGGCCCTGAACGAGGAGTTCTACAAGGACTGCGCGGCCGGGCTGGTCCTGGACCACGGCGACCCCGAGGAGATCGTGGTCGGCGCGCCGTCCAAGGTGGCGCTCAAGA
>CAYMGG010000037.1:0-7307 GCA_964389915.1 uncultured Planctomycetaceae bacterium | reverse complement strand
CACGGCCGGGGCGGGCACGGGGCCTTCCCCGAACGGCGGATCAACGCCGCCCACGCCCTGGCCGCGGCCCTGGCGGCCCTGCCCAGCGGCCGGCTGGACGAGCACACCACCGCCTGCCTGGGCGTCATCCGCGCCGGCCAGGCGATCAACATCATCCCCGGCGAAGCCTACGCCGAGTACGAACTGCGCAGCCACCATGCCCAGCTGTTGGAATTCCACCTGCAGCGGACCCTGGCGGCGATCGAGGCGGAAGTGCGGAAATTCCGGGTCTTCGTCCTGGGCGACGACGAACCGCTGCGCAAGGCCACGGTGGACGTGGACGCCACGCTCTGCTACGAGGCCTTCCGGTTGGATGAGGCGGCCGCCCCCGTGCGGCGGCTGCGCGCGGCCCTGGAAACCCTGGGCCGCCCGGCCAAGCTCGCCGTCGGCCAGGGCGGCTCGGACGCCAACGTCTTCAATTCGCGCGGCCTGCCCACGGCCAACCTTGGCTGCGGCATGCACGGCGTGCACAGCCCCGAGGAGCGCGCCAGCCTGCCCGAAATGGTCCGCACGGTGGAGACGCTCTACGAGCTCGTCACCAACGGCTGAACCGCCGAACGGCAAAATCGAACGAGAATTTTTTAAGGGGCCGGGGGAACTTTTATGTAAAAAAGTTCCCCCGGAGATTTTTCGCCGGCTGTCTTCGCCGACAACCGCATCACGGTCATGCCTAAAAGAGCGGCTTTTGATATTCGTCTATGAACGCGCGCCTCGTTTTTGCCAATGGCGGGTTCTCTTTTCAAGCAGCCTGCTAACGCCTCGTTTTCAGGCCGAACCTAGCGCTTGGCCTCGATCTTGAACATGCGCTTGGCCACGGCTATCCGCTCGGCCAGGTCAGGCCCTTCCAACTCTTCGGCGATCTTGGCCAGCACCTCGGGAATCGGGATCTGCTGAGGGCACTTCTTGAGGCAGGCCCCGCACTCGACGCACTGGGAGGCGAAGCCCGGCTTGCCGTCGCCCAGTTCGCCGCTCAGCCGCAGGGCGTACATGAACTTGATCTCCTGCTCCCCGCCGAACATGTGCAGCTGGTTGTAATTCTCAAAGCAGCCCGGGATCATCACTCCGGCCGGACAGGGCAGGCAGTAGCCGCAGCTGGTGCAGCTGACCTTCATCAGTTCCCGATATTTTTGCGCGACTTTTTCCACCAATTTCAGCTCCGGGGCAGTCAGTTCGCCCGCCCGGACGCTGTCGGCCACGGCCAGGTTTTCTTCGATGTGCGTCTCGTCGTTCATGCCGGAGAGGATGACCGTCACCTCGGGCTGATCCCACAGCCAGCGCAAGGCCCATTCGGCCGGGCTGCGCCGGACCGGCGCTTCGTTCCAGAGTTCGGCCACCGGGGCCGGCGGCGTAGCCCGGCCGAGATTGCCGCCCCGCAGGGGCTCCATGACGATCACCCCCAGGCCCCGATCGGCGGCGTACTTGAGCCCCTCGCGGCCGGCCTGGTACTCCTGGTCCAGATAATTGTACTGGATCTGGCAGAAAACCCAGGGGTGGGCGTCGACGATCCGTTTGAAATCGGCCAGCTGGCCGTGGAAGGAGAAACCGATATTTCCGATCCGCCCGTCGCGTTGGGCGGCGGCCACGAATTCCAGCACGCCCAGGGAATTCAGCTGGTCCCAATTGCCGCCGTTGAGCGCATGCAGCAGGTAATAATCGATCCGCTCCACGCCCAGCTTTTGCAGCTGCGCGTTCAGGTAATGATCCATGTCCGCCCGGGTCTTGATCATCCAGGAGGGCAGCTTGGTCGCCACCCGGACCCGCTCGCGGTAGCCATCCTTCAGCGCCCGGCCCAGCACGTTCTCGCTCTCGCCGGCGTGGTACGGCCAGGCGGTGTCAACGTAATTGACCCCCCGCTCGATAGCGTGGCGGATCTGGGCGATCGCCCGCGGCTCGTCGATCCGCCCCTCCTTCATCGGCAGGCGCATGCAGCCGAACCCCAGCACGGAAAGCTCTTCGCCCGTCTTCGGCATCTTGCGGTATTGCATTGGCGGTCTCCTTTCGCCGGACGGAACGCCCCTCGATCCGCCCAGAACCTGCGGTCAACAGGCTTCATATGCGCGGATTGCGGGTGAAAAGCAAGTCTTGAATTGCGCGCAGGTTCTCAACCCGCGGCCGGGGCGACGAGGCAGGAGAGTCCGCGCCGCAACCGGCGCCGGCCTGTCCGACGAAGAGACTCAGGCGAAGACGATGGTCCGGCCGGCGTCGATCAGCACCCGGTGGGCCAGGTGGAGGCGGACGGCCCGGCCCAGCACCTGGCGCTCCAGGTCGCGCCCTTTGCGGATCAGGTCGCTTACGTCGTCGCGGTGGGTGACGCGGGTCACGTCCTGCTCGATGATCGGCCCCTGGTCGAGTTCGGCGGTCACGTAGTGGGCGGTGGCGCCGATCACCTTGACGCCCCGGGCCTTGGCTTGGTGATAGGGGCGCGCCCCCGCGAAGGCCGGCAGGAAAGAGTGGTGGATGTTGAGGCAGCGTCCCGCCCAACGGGCGCAGAATTCGGGCGAGACGATGCGCATGTACTTGGCCAGCACCACCAGGTCGACCTCGTAGCGGGCGAGAATCTCCGCCTGCTGGGCCTCCACGGCCGTCAGCTCGGGATGGAGGGTGGGCGTAAAATAGAACGGCTTGCCGAAATGCCCGGCCGGATCGCGCAAGGTCTCGTGGTTGGCGATCACGGCCACGATCTCGCCGCCCAGCTCGCCCATCTGCTCACGCAGCAGCAGGTCGTACAGGCAGTGCGCCTCCTTGCTGCAAAAGATCGCCACGCGCGGCGGCCGGTCGTCGTAACGGATCTCCCAGTTCAGGCCAAAGGCCTTGGCCAGGACGCGCAGCTGGTCGGCGATGGATTCGCGGTCGAGGGCAAAGCGGTCGAGAGACCAGACCAGGCGCATGAAAAAGCGGTCGCCCTCGGGCCCCGGCTCGGAGTGCTGGTCCAGGTCGACCACATTGCCGCCGTGGCGGAAGACGAAGTCCGATAGGCTGGCGACGATGCCGGTGCGGTCCTGACAGCTGCAGAGCAGGGTGGCGGTGGACATGCCGGTCCTCTTCTGGCGGCGGAAAACAAAACGGCCGCCGGAACCGTTTCATTCCCCCGCAGCCAGGCGGGAGAATGCCCCGATTCCGGCGGCCGAAAAAAACTCAGTCGGTGGTGACCTGGATGATGCGGTCGATGTCGTCGCCGGTCGCACCGGCCTTGGCGGCCGGGGCCGGCGCGGCGGGCTTGACCGCCGCGGGCTTCTCTTCCGCGCCCAGAGTCACCGGTCCGCCCGCCGGGGCCGGCGTGACCGCCGGAGTGCTGGGCGTATAGGAGGAATCGGGCCGGGTGTAGGGGCGGCGGATGTCGGGCTGCTGGTCCCGAACCGAGGCCGGCCCTTCGCTGAGCAGGCGGATGGCGGCGACCTCCATCACGTTGGCTTCAAAGCCCGGCGCAAGCTCGACCGTGCCGTCGACCGCGACCATGCGGTTGACGAACTGGGCCAGATCCTGGGTGGTGGAGCGCAGGTAGAACATCACCTCACCGCCGCGCACCAGGCGGAAGGCGGCCGGCCGCTTGCCCACCTGGCCGACATACTCCACCCAGCCGGTGTAGCCGCCGGCGCTGACCTCGCCGCTCAGACCCCGCCGGTCGAAGACATCCACCTGCACGGTCTGCCGGTTGATGCCGGACTTCTTCGCCTCGGCTTCCTGGTCCATCTTGGCCAATTCATCGTCGACGGAGTCGACGACCTTCTGCACCTCGGCCTTGCGCTGCTGCTGCTCGCGTTCGAACCGCTCGCGGGCGGCGGCCAGGCGCTTCTCCATGTCCTTGTCCGCCTCCTTGGCCACTTCGCTACGCTTGCCCTTTTCGGGCGCGGCTTCCGGCCCGGTGGCGGGCGGCGGCGCGGCGTCGGCCGGTAGAGTCTCCTTGGCCACCTCGCCCTCGAACTTCACGTACTTGGCGAAAACCCAGGCCCAGCAGCCGGGCGTGGGCTTGATCCTGGCCCAGCGGCCACGCAGGCCGGTGACCACCACCGACTCGCCCTTGGCGACCTGGCCGATCACCGTGCTCTTCTCCCAGGGCCGCACCCGCAGCTGGACGTTGTCGCCGCTGACGGTCATGGTCAGGCCGGTCTCGGGAATGTCGGCCGGAATGTTGCCGGCCAGGAACTCCTGGCTGATGAAGCAGTAGACGTCGCCGGGATAGCCGATCTTGACCCACTCGTCGGTCTGGGCCAGGACGGCCACGGGCGTGTTCTCGTTCAGGGTGGCGACGATCTCGTAACGGGTGCTGGGGCCGGAGCGGATATTGACCCGGCCGCTGACGATCCGCCCGCTGCCGGCGCCGGCCGGCAGGGCCACGGGCGCGGCGGTAGCCGGAGCCGGCGGCACGGGCACGCTGAAAGCATTGTCGGTCGCGACCGGCTTGGCCGGCGTATCGCCGATGCGGCTCGTCTCCGGCTTGGCGGTTTCAGGTTCGGGGGTCGCGGCCGGAGGCGGCGGAGGAGGCGGGGGCGGCGGCAGATCCAAAGCCGCATCTTCCGCCCGCGTGGGGCTGGAACCCAGAGGCGTCGTCAGCCCCAAGACCGCGACGCAGACCAAACCAGCCAGAAACCGCTTGAACATTATCTTTTCTCCGCAAATGCTGGTTCTGTCCGAAAAAAGCCGGCTCTTTTCAGACCCTGCACTAATAGTTTGCTAGTATTCAAGAATCCTTTTATCTCCCTTGCCTGTCAAGGGAAAACGCTAAGGCCAGGCTGAAAACTCGACCCCCGGAGTCCAAGACCGGACCGATTCCGCTTCCCGCAAAACATTTTACTCGCCCCCAATCAACTACACCTTGAGGTAAATCACGCCGCCACCATTTTCCTAGGCAACGGCTGAATCTGGAGTTGGCACGGATTTTCGCATTGCTTTCAGCCGCGATATCCGCAACCATATCCCTAGCTTCGGGCCGACAACTCATCCCTATAGGAGTACTAGTCCAATGCTAGAGCGTTTCTTTCAGCTAAAAGAGAACGGGACCACGATTTCCCGGGAATTATTGGCCGGACTCACCACGTTTTTGACCATGGCCTACATCATTTTCGTCCAGCCGTCGGTGCTCTCCGGCCAGATGTTCGGGATGCAGACCGGGCTGGACTTCGGCGCGGTCCTGAGCGCTACCTGCTTCTCGGCGGCCATCGCCACCCTGATCATGGGCCTGTACGCCCGCTATCCTGTGGCCCTGGCGCCCGGGATGGGGGAGAATTTCTTCTTCGTCTTCGGCCTGCTGCCGGCCGCCGCGGCCCTGCCGGCGGTGCAGGCCGGCGGCGCCGTGGCCTGGCAGGTCGGGCTGGGCGTGGTGCTGATCTCGGGCCTGCTCTTCTTCGCCCTCTCCCTGGCCGGCGTGCGCGAGAAGGTGATCGACGCGGTCAGCCCCAGCCTGAAGAGCGCCATCGCCGCCGGCATCGGCCTCTTCATCGCCTTCATCGGCTTGCAGAACGCCGGGGTGATCGTGGCCAATCCGGGCACGCTGGTCAAGCTCAACGTCCACTTCGAATCGGCCGACAGCCTGGTCTTCTTCGCCGGCCTGCTGCTGACGGGGGTGCTTCTGGCCCGGGGTTGGCGGGGGGCGGTGCTCTGGGGCATCCTGGGGGCGACGCTGCTGGCCGTGGTCCTGCACGAGGTCTGCGCCGGTCATTTCGCCGAATCGCGGCTCATGACCCAGTTCAAGCTGGCCGAAGCGGTCTTCTCCGCCCCGCCGGCCATCAGCCCGACCCTGTTCAAGGCCGACCTGACCCACGCCCTGACCGGAGCGATGGTGCCGTTCATCTTCGTCTTCCTGTTCATGGACTTCTTCGACACGATCGGCACCCTGATCGGGGTGAGCGAGAAGGCGGGCTTGCTCCAGAATAATCGCCTGCCCCGCGCGCGTCAGGCGCTCTTGGCCGACGCCACCGGCACGGTGGTGGGCGCGGGCCTGGGCACTAGCACCGTGACCAGCTTCATCGAGAGCGCGGCGGGGGTGAGCTACGGCGGGCGGACGGGCCTGACGGCCGTAGCCGCGGCGGGCCTCTTCCTGCTGGCCCCGTTCTTCGCGCCGGTGGTGTCGATGGTGGCCAGTTATCCGCCGATCACCGCGCCGACCCTGGTGATCGTGGGCTCCCTCATGATGACCAGCGTGCGCAAGATCGAATGGGACGACGCCAGCGAAGCGGTCCCGGCCTTTTTGATCCTGTTGGGCATTCCGCTGAGCTACTCGATCGCCGACGGCCTGGCCCTGGGCTTCATCGCCTACCCGGTGGTCAAGCTGGGGGCCGGCAAGGTCCGCGAATGCGGCTGGCTCTCGGTCGTTCTGGGCGCGGTGCTGCTGGCCTACTTCATCCTGGTCCGGGCCAAACTGGGGTGACTATTCCGCCGGCGCAGACTTGCCAAAGCCGGGGAGCGTGATACAATAAGTACCGTTCGGGTGAATGGCCAAATCCAGACGGGAGACGCGCATGCTTACGCATGTCCTGGGGTTTCCGCGCATCGGGCTCAACCGTGAACTCAAGCAGGCGCAGGAGGGCTACTGGCGGGGCACGGTGCGGGCCGGCGAGTTGCACGCCGTCGCCCGCGAGCTGCGCCTGCGCCACTGGCGCTTGCAGGCCGAGGCCGGGCTGGATCTGGTCACGGTCGGCGACTTTTCATTGTACGACCACCTGCTGGACATGACCGCCCGGCTGGGCGCGGTGCCGGGCCGCTTCGCCTGGGACGGCGAAACCGTCGGTTTGGACACCTACTTCCAGATGACCCGGGGCGCCGAGGGCGTGCCGGCCATGGAAATGACCAAATGGTTCGACACCAACTATCATTACCTGGTGCCGGAATTCTCTCCCGGCCAGACCTTCTATCCGGCCTCGACCAGCCTTTATGACGAGATAACCGAAGCCCGGGCCGCGGGCTATGCGGTCAAAGCCGTGCTGCCGGGGCCGCTCACCTTCGTCCACCTGGGCAAGTCGGTCGATCCCGGCTTCGACCGGTGGGAGCACCTGGACGCGATCGTCGCCGTATATGAGGAGATCCTGCGCCGGTTGGCGGGCGAGTGCGCCTGGCTCCAACTCGACGAACCGATTCTGGTGCTGGATCTGCCGGAGGCGGTCCGCGCCCGCTTCGCGCCCGTCTACGCCCGGCTGCGGCAGGCGGCGGGCCAGACCAAGCTGCTCCTGGCCACCTATTTCGGCGGACTGGAGGAGAACGCGGAGCTGGCCGCCGGCCGGCCCGTGGACGCTCGGCATCTCGATCTCGGCCGCGCGCGGAACCACAGCGCCCTG
>CAYMGG010000036.1:0-25797 GCA_964389915.1 uncultured Planctomycetaceae bacterium | reverse complement strand
GCCGCCCGCTTCGCGCCGGCCGGCCGCTGGCCGACCGCTCCCTTGCGCGGTCTGCCGGCAACCGCCTCAACCGGCCGGCCGGCCGGACTGTTCACGTCCCTGAGCCGCACGACCGGGTCCACCGCCAAATTGCCGACCGGCGGTTTTCTGCCCTTCGCCGGCCGGACCGGCCGCCTCGCCGCCATTGCCTCCAAATCCGTCGAATCACTGCCGGAGAAACCGAAAGCCCCGGCGGCCGCCGCCGCGGCGGAGACTCCGCTCCCGGCCGCTGCGCGGTCCTTGGTTTTGAAGCCAACCGTCAACCTGGTTCCGGCCGCCGCCCGCCGCGACTGGCTGGCCCTGCCCGTGCGGACCGCTGCCGCGCCCGTAGCACCGATCTTCAGCCGCTTTGCTTTGGCTTGGCGGCCGGGGCGCATGTCCGGAACGATCCCATCCGAGGCGCAAAAAATCAACCGCGCGGCTTGCCGGCCGGGGCGGGTCGCCGGCGGGCCGGGGGGGAAAGCGCCCCTCGCCGCGACCGCGGTCGCGCCGACTCTCTCCGCCGGCCCGGCCCCGGTTGGAACTACGCCGACCGAACCAACCTCGTGCGGCTCGTCCCTTCCGGCCGCCGTTATTTCCATTCGTCCGGCCGCTCCGCGCGTTCTCCTGAGCGGCAGCTTCGCCGGCCAGAACTGGCTGACCTTGTCCGGCCGGGCGGCAATGATTCCGCCCGCCAAACCGGCAAGGGGCGGTTTCTGCCTGACCTTGAGCCGCTCTGCGGCCCCATCGGCTTCTACACCCCGGCAAGCACGCGGCGCTTTCCTGCCTATACCGGGCGGACGGAAATTATCTCTGCCGGTGGCCACAAAAACGCCGCCGTCGCTTTCGCTTCAGAAAACTCCGGCCCGTTCAGAACAGCCGGCAACCGAATCAAATATTCAGCCCGCGCTTGCGCCGGTCTTTTATCGTTCGACCGCCCCCCGCATTCCGCCGGGCGGCAAATTGGCCGGCCAGAGCTGGTTGACCTTGTCCGGGCGAACCGCAATTATTCCACCCGCCAAGCCGGCGACGGGCGGTTTCCGCCTGACCTTGAGCCGTTCTGCGGCCCCATCGCCTTCTACGCCCCGGCCAACGCGCGGCGCTTTTCTGCCCGTGCCGGGCGGCCGCAAATTCTGTCTTTCGGCGACGATAAACAAGCTGCCGTCGCTTTCGCTTCAAGAAACTCCGATCCGTTTAGAACCACCGGCGATCAAGGCCGGCGCCCAGTCCGGGCCGGCACCAAGCTTCAATCGTCCGACCGCCCCGCGCGCCCGCCTGAGCGGAGGCTTCGCCGGCCAGAACTGGCTGACCTTGTCCGGCCGAGCGGCAATCAACCCGACCACCAAACCGGCAACGGGCGGGTTTCGCCTGACCTTGAGCCGTTTTGCCGCCCAACCGGCGCCCGCGCCCCGGAAAACGCGCGGCGCATTCCTGCCCATTCCGGGCAATCGGGCCGAATTTGCCAAAATCGTCCCGGCACCAACCGCGTCCGCCGCGCCGAACGAGCCGCCGCGCTCCGAAAAAACTCCGCGCCGCAAGGGCCTGCTCGCCAGCCTGGATTTCTGGCGCTCCGGCGCTGAGCGCGAAACCCCGGCGGCCGATTCCGCTCTGCCCACACCGACCCTGTCTCTGCGGGTCGCCGGCAATAAAGACTGGCTCTCCGGTTCCCGGCGGGATGTCCCGGCCGCCGGCCAAACCAAACGCCAGCCGCCGGCCTTCGGTTTCCCGCCCGGCGGGCCGCGCGCCGCCGGCGCGACGGCTCCCCGGCCGGCGAAATCGATTTCGGGGTTTCCGCCCGGCCTGCGGCGCGGCTGACGTTGGTTTGCCCCCTGAAACTCAGGGGGGAACTTTTTTTGCAAAAAAGTTCCCCCCTTGCCCCCTTCAAAAAACTCTCCTCCGGCTTCGCCGTTTCGAGCGTTCAGACGGATGGACTCAACGTCTGCCCCCTTCGTTCTAATCCCCCCGCTGAACGTGCCGGATACGCAGAGCGTTTTCTGACCATTCCAAGCAGTTCGAGTCGAATCAACCGGGATTCGAATTCCAAACTCTCTGAATCTGATCTGCCAAACGCGCAAACTGGCGAAGCTGAGTGGGAGTTTTTTGGCGGGGTTGGGGGAACCTTTTTTACAAAAAAGATTCCCTTAAAATCAGTCACTGTTAATTTGAACTGATATGAAAACTAGGTCAACTCAGCCTCTGAAATGCGCCCTTCTTTTCAGCTCGGCACCCCTCCGCCTGGTTTTCAGACGGAACCTGCCGAGGGTGCGGCACGCACTTGCAGGAAAGGTTTTCCCGAGATCGCGGCGGTCTCAACCATCCTTGAGCAGGCGGGCGACGATGTCGTCGGAGTTGACGCCTTCGGCGTCGGCGTTGAAGTTGACCACCAGGCGGTGGCGCAGGACCGGCTTGGCCACGGCCTGAATGTCGGTCACGTCCACGGCGTACTCGCCCCGCAGCACGGCCCGGGCCTTGCCGGCCAGCACCAGGCACTGGGCCGCGCGGGGGCCCGCGCCCCACGACACCCACTCGCGCACGTACTTGGGGGCCTCGGCCTCCTTGGGCCGGGTCCGGCGGGCGAGTTGGACCGCGTATTTGAGCGCGGTCTCCGGCACCGGCACCCGCCGCACCACCCGTTGCAGATAGGCGATCTGCTTGGCGTTCAGGATCGGGGCCACCGGTTCGCCGGCCTCGCCGGTGGTGGCGCGGACGATCTCCTCCTCCTCGCTCACGGCCGGATAGTTGAGGCGGATGTTGAACATGAAGCGGTCGAGCTGGGCTTCGGGCAGGGGATAGGTGCCCTCCTGCTCGATCGGGTTCTGCGTGGCCAGGACGAAGAACGGATCGGGCAGCTCGTAGCGTTCGCCGCCGGCCGTGACCTGTCCCTCCTGCATGGCCTCCAGCAGGGCCGCCTGAGTCTTGGGCGGGGTGCGGTTGATCTCGTCGGCTAGGACCAAATTGGCGAAGAGCGGCCCCTTGACGAAGCGGAAAAGACGCTGGCGGGTGGCCGGGTCCTCGTCGAGCACTTCGGTGCCGGTGATGTCCGAGGGCATTAGGTCCGGGGTGAACTGTACGCGGTTGAAGGTCAGATCCAGGGCTTTGGCCAGGGTCTTCACCAGCAGTGTCTTGCCCAGCCCCGGCACGCCCACCAAGAGCGCGTGCGCCCGGCAGAAGAGCGCGATCAGCAATTCATCGATCACCTCGACCTGGCCGACGATGACCTTGCGCACCTCGGCTTCCAGACGGACGCGCGCCTTGGCCAGCTTGGCCGCCAATTCGACGTCGTCGTTCTCTTTGCTCATGAATGTACTCCCGCCGGCCGATGCGATTACCGCCTGCGTCTGATTCTATGAGTGGCGAAAAAAAACGCAACGGCCAGTCGGAAGGCAACCGACTGGCCGTGGTTTTGGATGAGAATTTTTTGAAGGGGTCCGGGGGAACTTTTTTGCAAAAAAGTTCCCCCGGAATGGCGGCCTAAGCGGTTAGCGCTCTTTGCCGTCGACCCAGACCGAACTGCCGCGCGCTGCGGCCCAGTCGATCCAGTTCTCCGGCTGCGGACCCCAGATGCGGGGCTTGGCGCGCGCGGTGGCCTGCGGCCGGCCCGCGCACTCGAGCTTGATGACCGGGAAGAGCCGGGTCGGCGCTTCCTCGGGCAGGCCGCTGATGATCAACTCCTCGCCGGACTGGCGGAATTTCAGCTCCCGCCCGTCGGTCAGCAGGCTGGCGCGCTTGACCGGCGTGCCCAGCCCGGCCAGCCGCAGTTCCGGCCGACCGTCCCAGAAGCGGATCACCAGGTAAAGGCAGTCGCCCTTGACGATCTGATAGCCCCGGGTGACGAACTCGGTCACGTCGCCGCCCTCGGCGCCGTAGACGCATTCGCCATGCGTGCGCAGCCAGCGGCCGATTTCGCCCAAGGCGGTTTCGGTTTCCGGGGGCATGCGCCCCTCGGCGTCGGGCCCGACGTTGAGCAGCAGGTTGCCGCCCTGGCTGGCCGTCTGGCAGAGGAAGTCGAGGAAGTGGAAATCTTCGCGGTAGCGCTCGCCCAAGGTATGGCCCCAGAGGCGTTGCCCCTGCACCATGCAGGCCTCCCAGAGCCGGCCGGGCTCGGCGATGATGTGCTGCTCGGGCGTGCCGAAGTCGCCCAGCTTGCGCGACTCGCCGGCTCCGCCACCGCCGTCGGCATGGCCCGCGGCCGAGCCTTCGGCCGGCAGGGGGCCCAGCCGGTTGTTGATCATGATCCCCGGCTGCCAACGGCGCATCTTCTCGACCAACTCCGGCCCGCGATAGTCCAGGGCGTTGTGCGGCCAGGAGCCGTCGAACCAGATCATGTCGATCTGGCCGTAATCGGTCAGCAGTTCCTCCAGCTGGCCGTGGATGTAGTCGACGAATTTGGCGAAGCCCGCCGGATCGCGCCGGGGGCCGGCGAAATGGGCCGGAATCCGCCAATCGATCAGCGAGTAGTACAGCCCCACCCGCAGGCCGGCGGCGCGGAAGGCCTCGGCGTATTCGCGCACGAAGTCGCGCCGCGGCGCCTGGGCGGCGCTGGTGTAGTCGGTCAGGCGCGAATTCCACAGGCAGTAACCGTCGTGGTGGCGGGTGGTGAGGACCGCGTATTTCATGCCCGCGCGCACGGCCAGGTCGGCCCATTCGGCCGCGTCGTAGAAGCGCGGGTTCCAATCGCAGGCTACCTTGGCGTATTCCGCCTGGTCCAGCTGTTCGCGGAACAGCACCTGCTCGCCCCGGCCGTAGGCGGCGTAGGGCCCCCAGTGGATGAACATGCCGAAACGAGCCTGATTGAACCATTCCCATTTGGCGGGCACGGACATGACGAATCTTCCTTTCGCATGGACTTTTATCGATCCCGATCAACCGCCGGCCAGGCTGTGTCTGAAAAGAACGCTCTTTAGGTGTCCGACTAAAAACCAGGCCGACTCAACTGCCGAAATGCGCCCTTATTTTCAGACCAGCCCCCCTCCGCCTGGTTTTCAGACAGAACCCAGCCGTCGGCCGCTACGGTAAATCATATTAACCGCTGGCCAAACCGTAAAAAATGTACGAAACGATTTATTGCGCACTTATTTCGTGCATTTTTAAATCCTAAAACCACCAACTCCAATAACCTCATATTCGCTTCCCAAGAACCTTTTTTGCAGTGCGTGCCGCACGCCCGGCAAACGCTCCGCGTACCCGACACGTTCAGCTGGGTGAGTCGCACGAATGGAGTAGACGTCCAGTTCGTCCATCTGAACGCACGAAACGGCGAAGCCGGGCGAGAGTTTTTTGAAGGGGTCTGGGGGAACTTTTTTGCAAAAAAGTTCCCCCAGTATCGGCTTTTATAGAATGGTGTAGCGATAGCATCACACGGCCGGCGGCGGTTGCAGGCCCAGGTATTTGAAATCCCGCTCACTGATCTGGACCGGTTTTTTCGGCAGGCGGGGCAGCGAGAAACGCCGCTGCAAAGCCTCGGGGGTCAGTTCCTCGCCCCACTCGGCCCAGCCGCAGGTGTGGGCCAGCCAGCCGACCGTTCGTTGCGGCGAGGTGCCGGCGGCGCGCACCGCCGAGAGGCGGGTGTCGCCGTGCCGCTTGGCCAGCCGTCGGCCGTCCAACCCGGTCACCAGCGGCACATGCAGAAAGCGCGGCGCGGGCCAGGCCAGGGCCGCATATAGCGCCAGCTGCCGGTGCGTGCTCAAAAGCAGATCGTCGGCCCGGACCACTTCGGTGATGCCCATGGCCGCGTCATCGACCACCACCGCCAGCTGATAGCCCGGGGCGTCCGGTCCGCGGGCGATGACGAAATCCCCGCTCCAGCTATTCAAGTCGCTCTCCCGCCGCCCCTGGAATCCGTCCACAAAGGAGAAGACGCCCTGGTCCACCCGAAAGCGCCAGGCCGGCTCGCGACCCGCTTCCGCCCGCGCCGCGGCGACGTCGCGGAACCGCCCCCGGCAGGTGTTGGGATAGAACAGTTCATCCTCGGCGTGGGGCGCGCTCTGGGCGGCGAGAATGTCCTGGCGGGTGCAGACGCAGGGGTAAATATGCTGCTCGCGCCGCAAGCGTTCGAACGCGCCCCGGTAGAGCGCAAGCCGTTCCAGCTGAACATATGGTCCGTGGTGACCGCCGACGTCGGGCCCCTCGTCCCAGTCCAACCCCAGCCAGCGCAGGTCGTCGAAGACCTGACGCACATGCTCGCGTTTGACCTTGGGATGGTCCAGGTCTTCCAGGCGCAGGATCAGCCGCCCGCCGGCGGTCCGCGCCCGCAGCCAGGCGATCAGAAAGGTCCGGGCATTGCCCAGATGCAGCGCCCCGGTCGGACTGGGGGCCAGCCGGCCGACGTAGCTTGGAGCAACCGAACTCGAATGATCGCCAACTAAATCCATTCACAATTCCTGGTTCATGGCTTGCGTAACACCAAACCATTCTGCCCGCCATATCGTGCTAGCCCCTCCGGAGGGTTGCGGCGCGACACCAGTTCGCGTTTGACTTCAAAGCCGATTTGCCGGGCCAGCCTTCTAGCCTGGACCATACTCACCACCAGATTAGTATGATTGATCGGTGCAGCAAACTCCTCATAGCCTGAGGGCAGACGAACGCTTTCGGTCACCCGATCAACCAAATATCGCCAATATGCGGTCCGATTGTAGGAATATCGGCTTTTGCGGCCGAAATAAAGCACGGCAATCCCCTGGGGCTTGAGCACGCGCCAAGTCTGGCGGAAATAGTTTTCGAAACACGCATAGGCCCCGACATGTTGCAATACGATGAAGGAATAGACCGCATCAATGGAGTCGTCCTTCACCGGGAGCACCATCCCGTCGCTCTGCAACAACTCGAAATTGCTCAGCCCCCGAGCCTGCAACTCCCTGGCAACTAAAGCGCCATGGTCGTGAATGTCCACCCCGATCACCCGGCCGAAACTGCGGCCCGCGGCGGCTAGAATTCGCCCGCCGCCGTAGCCGATTTCTAGAGCCGTCATTTTTTCCGGCTGGCTCAAAAATTCGGCGGCGGGCTGGGCAATATGAACGATGAAGTCCCAAGTGCCGCGAATGAAGGCCGCATCCTTGCCTTCGCAATGATTGAACCAGGAAAAAAATTGGTCTTCCGAGGTTTCAGCAGCCAGCCGGATTTCCCGGCGAAAGCCGGCCTGCAAATCCTCCCTTGTTTCTGACACGGCTCATCCTTTCTGCGGCGTTAGCAGGGGTCGATAAACCTTGGTATAAAGCTGGTCGGCACTTTCTGCCCAATCGAAGGCCAGGGCCGTCTGCCGGCCGGCTTTTTGCAGCCGCCGGGCAAGCGGATCATCCGCTGCGAGAAGCTGGACTTGTCGGACCAAGCTCTCGATGTCCTCGACGGCCGAAGTCAAACCGTTTTCGCCATCTCGGATCAGGTCGGGGACCATGCCGACCTGAGTCCCGACAAACGGCACACCGGCGGCCAGACTTTCCAGCAGGGCTTTGGGCCCTCCCTCCTCCCGCGAGGTCATCAGACAAACATCGGCCGCGTGATAAAGCCCCACCATTTCCTCCAGAGATTCGGCATAGCAATGTGTATACGGCAGCCCCAGTTTCTCCAAGCCCCGGCGGACGTAACCCCGCGCCGGTCCGGAAAGCAAGACGAAAATCGGCCGATCCAAACGCAGCTTTTGCAGCACTTCCAAAAAAATATCCGGACCTTTGATTAATTTCGGATTTTCGCCCTTTTCCCAGCCCTGACCGTCCTTCTGGAAAGAACAGACGCAGAATGCCCCCGCAGGTACCTTTGCCCGACTTCGCGCCAACTGCCGGTCCGCTTCCGTTCCAGGGCAGAACAGCCCCGTGTCCACACCTAACGGCACTCGGTTGACCTTATCCGGGGGAGCCCCCCAGTCGATCAGGCAGCGCTCCATTATCGAACAGGAAACCACCAGTTTGGCCAACCGGGGCAGGGCACGCTCCAGCTCGGAGTACGAAGGGGCAAAATCCGGATCTCGGGGCTGGCCGTGAAACAAAGTCACCACCAGCCGGTTGGCAGGCGAAATGTTTCGATAGTTGGTCATAAAAGACCAACGCGAGCCGAAATGAACCGTCTGTCCCGTGTATCCGCCCGGCGAATCAACCACCCTAAAGGGCAGTTGCGGCTGAAGTCGGCTCATTGCGCGTTGGTAAGCCAACCCGTCTTGGCGAATCGACCATTCGCCGCGCTCCACCACATAGACCACTCCCGGCCGCGAGAATTTCCTGAACCACCCGCGCGCCGATGCGAAAATTTCGCGGCTCAACTAAGATTCTCCAATAGCGATGCCCGCCGTTCGTTCCCCGCGAGTCAACGATCCGACCACCATCGACAGAATCGATGCCATTGCTGCCGCCAACCCCAGGCCAGCCGCCGGGTCCAGGGCGCTTCCGGCCGGGGGGCCGCCCGGCGCTCGGCCACCAGGCGCAGGAAGAGGCGTTCGTAGCCCTCGGCCATGCGCGCGGCCGGATAGGGCGGCGCGCTCAATTTGGGCTTGAGTTCCGCGTAGCGCGCGCGCAGCTCCTCCAGCTTGGACTCGAAATTGGCCAGCGTGAACTCCAAACCGTAGGGCGCGCAGTATTCGGGCAGCGAACCGCTTTGCAGATACAGCACGGGCAGGCCGCAATTTACGGCTTCGATGTAATGGTTCCCGGCCGGCTCGTTGCGGGCCGCGGTCAGATAGGCGTGGTGCGCGCGCAACCGGGTGGCCAGCTCCGCGCCGGCCAGCGGCGCCTCCAGCCGCACGTTGCGGAACTTGATCCCCAGGGGCACGTGACCGATGCAGGTCAGGCTGAACCGGCCGCGCCAGGGTTCGGCGTCGAACAGCTGGTCGAGCCGCTCGTAAACGTCGAACCCTTTCATGAAATTGCTCGACCAGTGATGGGTGACCAGACGCAACGGCTCGTCGCCGCGCCACTCGGGCAGGCCGGCGGGATGAAAGACCGCCTCGTCCGAACCGTTCAAGATCACCTCGCCCGGCTTGGTCGGATCGAGCCCCGCCGCCAGGAAGAGCTCGCGCATATATTGGCTGACGAAGACCAGGTGATCGCAGACCGTGCTGGCCTCCAGCAGGGCCCGGTTGATGCCCAGGTCCGCGCCGCGGGGCTCGTCGGCGGTGTTGAGCCGCTGGACCAGGCAGACCTGCGGATAGGCGGCCGCGTAACGGGCCGCCTCGCGCACGGAATAGGCGGTGGTGACCCGGTTCCACTGGGCCGAGGCGATCAGAATCAGGTCCAGGTCGGGAACGAGGCCGCGGTAGACCCGGTGCCCCCGGGAGACGAGGTGCTTCTCCAGCGCCGCCAGGGCCTGGTTGCCCCCGCCGTAGGGCCCCTCGATCCGGTTGGCGTTGAAGCTGAGTTTGAGTGAAGTCATGCGCGCCCCGTCAGGAACCCGAGGTCTGGGCGTTCCAGTCCAGGGGCGAGGCGTCGGCCAGCAGTTCTTCCAGCTTTTCGGGGGCCAGGTCGAAATCGTCGTTCTGATAGATGATGTCGTGCTCGAAGGGGAATTCGCGGCGCAGATATTCGCGCAGCTCCTCCTGGAAGGAGACGATCCGGCTGGCGGCCCGGTCGATGGCCGCGCAGACCACGTGCAGGCTGGGGAAGGGCTTGGGGATCAGCTCCACCGCGCCCAGCCGCAGGAGCTCTTCGGGCGAAAGGTCCTCGGGATAGGCCGTGACCACGATCGGCTGGACCTCGGGGAAACGCGCCTTGAGCCGGGTGATGAGCTGGGCACCGTCGAGGTCGGGCAGATGGAGATCCACCAGCAGCACGCAGACCCCCCACAAAGCCACGGCCTCCTCCGCCTCATGAGCCGAGGTGACCGCCCAGGCCAGAAAACCCCGGCGGGCCAAGGTGGAGACCAAGATGCGGCAGAAGTCATCGTCGTCGTCGACCACGATGACTTTGATCTTTTGGTTGGGACCACCGATCATGGAAGTGTATGTCCTAGGCGCGGCCCGAAATCCAGGCGGCGCCGAAGTCTGAGCCCCGCAGCCCCCCGACCCGCAAGCGCTTCATGACAATTCACCTTAAGCGCTGGCCGCCCCCTTGTCAAACCCAATTATCTCCCGCCGCCCGGCGCCAACCAAATCCGGAATCCTCCCCCCGGCGGCAGAAAGGGCGAAGCGAGAGGTGCATTTTCTCGAAAGCGCCCGGGGGGCCTTTTTTGCCCGAAAAGGTTGCTCTGGAAAGACGGCGGTCGGCCAGACCTAGCCTTCATTATCCGCGGCCTGGCAGCGGATTAATGCTAAACTTCGGCGGATTTCTGCGCGCCCTCCGGATGGCCGGGGGGTAGATTTGAAGCACCGGAAAGATTGGTAATATACTTTAAATCCAAAAGGAGGCTTCACGAACATGACCGCCAGTCTGACCTATACTCGCTCCCTGCCCGTCCGCCACGAGGTGGACGTCTTCGTCGCCGGCGGCGGCCCGGCCGGCCTGGCCGCGGCGGTCACGGCCGCCCGCCAGGGCGCCAAGGTGTTTCTGGCCGAGAACCAGGCCTGCCTGGGCGGGATGGGCACGGCCGGCCTGCTGCCCATCTTCATGCCTTTCGGCGACCAGAAACATTTTTACGCCGGGGGGTTCGGCCGGGAGGTTTACGAGCGGCTCCAGCGCGCCGGCGGCATGAGCGCGGACTTCAAACCGGGCAACCTCTGCCCCAAATACCTGCCCGAAACCCTCAAGCGCGTATATGACGAACTGGTCGCCGAGGCGGGCGTGGAATTCTGCCTCCATACGGCGGTGATCGACGTGCAGACCGAAGGCGACCGGCTGGCGGGCGTGGTCTGCGCCGGCAAGAGCGGCGTCTACGCCGTGCGCGCCAAAATCTATGTCGACGCCACGGGCGACGGCGACCTGGCCGCCTGGGCGGGTGCCCCGTTCGAGAAGGGCGACGAGGCCGGGCGGATGATGCCCGGCACCCTGTGCAGCCTCTGGGGCGGCGTGGATTGGGAAAAGGCCGGCGAGGCCTGGCGCGCGGGCGGCGGCTCGGCCGAGGATCTTTTGGCCAAGGGTTTTGCCGAAAAAATGTTTTCAGTCGAAGACCCGCATCTACCCGGCATCTTCAACCTGTTCGAGACCATCGGCGGCGGCAACGTCGGCCACTCCTTTGGCGTGGACGGCACAGACGAACGCTCGCTGACCAAGGCCCTGGTCTGGGCGCGCAAGATCCTGCCCGAGTACGAGCGGTTCTACCGCAAGCACGTGCCGGGCTACGCCCAAGCCGCCTGTCTGGCCACGGCCTCGCTCTTCGGCGTGCGCGAAACCCGGCGGATCCTGGGTGATTATGTTCTCAACCTCGAGGACTATGATCAGAACGCGGTCTTCCCCGACGAGATCGGCCGGTTCCGCTACTGGATAGACATCCACCCGCTCGTGCCCGACGCCGAGCAATGGACCAAGCACCAGAGCTACCGCACCGCCCGCAAGGAGGACGGCGAGAGCTACGGCATCCCCTACCGGACCCTGACGCCGCGAAAGGTGGAAAACCTGCTGGTAGCCGGCCGCTGCGTGAGTACCGACCGCTACGTCCAGTCCTCCCTGCGGGTCATGTCCGGCTGCTTCATCACCGGCCAGGCGGCGGGCCTGGCCGCGGCCCTGGCCGCCGGACAGGGCCGCCCCCCCCGCCAGCTCGGGGTGTCCGCGCTGCAAAAAGGCCTCAAAGCCCTCGGCGCGTTCCTGCCCAACTGCTGAATGCCTCGCCGCTTCGAACCCCCCGGCCCGGCCGGCGCCGAAGCGCCGGCCGGGCCTTTTAGATTGACAGGCGGCGGAGGATGGAAATAATCGCGCCCGGATTGCCTATACAGATAGCGGACGCCTGATTCGGCCGGCCGGACAACGCCGCCGCATTCCAGCCGCCTCGGACGGAAGGACAGCCGTGGATTCGCAACCCGCCAAAGTTCTAATCGTCGACGACGACCTGGACGCCCTGGACCTGCTGGCCCGGGTCATCCGCCGGGCGGGCTACGAGCCGATCTGCGCCAGCAGCGGCCTGGAGGCCGTCTCGCTGGCCGAACGCCACTGGCGCGAGCTGGACGCGGCCATCCTCGACCTGATGATGCCCGGCGAACTCGACGGCTACGGCGTCTGCGCCTGCCTGGGCAACAACCCCCGCACCCGCAACCTGCCGATCGTCATCCTCTCGGCCAAAAGCTCGCCCAGCGACATGGTCCGCTCCGTCACCTCCGGAGCGCTTCAGCACATCGCCAAGCCCTACGACATCCAGTACCTCATCGCCGTGGTCACCAACATGGTCCGGATGAGCCGGCTGGAGCGCCAGGCCCTGGCCAACGCCGAAAAGTACCGGGCGATCGTCGACCACGCGCCGCTGGAGATGCTGGTGGTCTCGCCCGAATTCAAGCTGCTGGAGATGAACGACAGCTTCCGCCGCCGCCGGCCGCACGTGCGGGTCGGCGACGACCTGCGCGAGGCCCTGCCGGGCCAGGACCTGAGCGCCCGTTCCACCCACCCCGTGGTCCGCACCCTGCTGGGACGCACCGGCGAGCAGGGCCTGGTCGAGGAGGACGACGCCGACCACGGACGGATCTACTGGGAGATCCATTCCGCCCCGCTGCGCGACGAGGAGGGCAAACTCACCGCCGCGGTCTACATCGCCGTGGACGTGACCGGCCACCAGCGCGAGCAGCACAAGCTGCTGCGCAAGGTCGAGGCCCACCGCCGCATCCTCCAGGAGACCGACAACCTGGCCCAGGAGCAGATGGACCTACGCCGGCAGCTGAGCCTGAAGAACCAGGAGCTGGAGGAGGCCAAGCTCAAGCTTGAGCAGAACAACCGCGAGCTGGAGACGGCCAAGTCCGAACAGGAGCGCCTCTCCCAGACCGACGCCCTGACCGGCCTGCACAACCGCCGCCACTTCGACGAGCTCTTCCCCCGCGAAATCCGCCGCGCCCGCCGGTACAACCACTGGCTGGCGGTGCTGATGCTCGACCTGGACCACTTCAAGGACGTCAACGACACCCACGGCCACTCCGCCGGCGACGCGGTCCTGAGCGAGATCGCCCACTGCATCGGCGAACAGCTGCGCGAAACCGACACCGTGGCCCGCTACGGCGGCGAGGAGTTCGTGGTCGTGCTGCCCGAAACCGACCGGGAGATCGCCACCATCATCGGCGGCCGCCTGCGCGAAGCCATCGCCCGCCGGCGGACCAAGCTGGAGAACGGCGCCGAGCTGTCCATCACGGCCTCGATCGGAGTGGCCGCCCTGCAGGAAGAGATCACCAAGGACATCCTGCGCCTGGCCGACGAGGCCCTCTACCAGGCCAAGCGCGCCGGCCGCAACCGGGTGGTCACCGCCGACACCTGACCGCTCCGTACAAAACCGGTTGGAATTGAGAAAACTTTTTTGAGAAAAGTTTTCTCAAACTCATTCAAACTGGCTTCTTTCGACAGGGAACCTTTATGACCCAGAAACACCGCGTGCTCGTCACCGGCGCGATCCACGAGGCGGGCCTGGCGGCCCTGCGGGCCGAGCCCGACCTGGAGCTCGACTACCGTCCCGATCTGCCCTTCGCCGAGCTCTTGGAGTGCATCGCCCCCTACGACTGCCTGATCTGCCGCTCGGAAAACCCGGTCACCCGGGAGCTGATCGAGCGGGGCGCCAACCTCAAGCTGGTGGCCCGGGCGGCGGTGGGCGTGGGCGACATCGACCTCGCGGCCGCCACCGAGCGGGGCGTGCTGGTCATGAACACGCCGGGCAAGAACACCAACTCCGCCGCCGAGCTCTCCTGGGCCCTGCTCCTGGCCGTGACCCGCAAGCTGCCGGCCGCCCACGCCCAGATGGCCGCCGGCGGCTGGGACCGCCACCGCTTCACCGGCACCGAGCTGACCGGCAAGACCATCGGCATCGTCGGCCTGGGCAACGTCGGCCACCGGGTGGCCCGCTTCGCCCACGGCTTCGACATGCGGGTCATCGCCTACGACCCCTACATTCCCGACGAGGAGTTCGCCCGCCACCGGGCCGAGAAGGTCGACTTCGAAACCCTGCTCACCGAGAGCGACGTCGTCTCGGTGCACGTGCCGAAGAACAAGGAGACGCTCGGCATGTTCGGCGCCGCGGAGCTCTCGCGGATGAAGCCGGGCGTCTTCATCGTCAACGCCGCCCGCGGCGGGATCGTGGCCGAAGCCGACCTGCTGGCGGCGCTGAAGAGCGGCCAGGTCGCCGGCGCGGGCCTCGACACCTGGGACCAGGAGCCGCCCCGCGACAATCCGTTCCGCGACCTGCCCAACGTGGTCATGACCCCGCACATCGGGGCCTCGACCGAGGAGGCCCAGCTGCGCATCGCCCAGACCATCGCCGAGCAGGTCCCGCGCGCCCTGCGCGGCGGGGTGGTCGACTACCCGGTCAACATGCCCCGGATCAAGCAGATCGAGGGCACGCTGATGGTCTCCTACACGGTCCTGGCCGAAAAGCTGGGCAGCTTCGCCGCCCAGTACGCCGACTTCCGGCCCGACCGGGTGGAGATCGTCTACCGCGGCGACATCGCCCGGCACGACTGCACCCTGCTGCGCCTGGCCTTCCTCAAGGGCCTATTGGGGCACTACACCGACTACGTCACCTACGTCAACGCCGCCCAGCGCGCCGCGGCCCTGGGCCTGACGGTGGAGGACCGCGAGGATCCGGGCTTTACCGCCTACGCCGGAGCGATAAAATTTATTCTCCGCGCCGGCGAACGCGAGTTCAGTCTGGGCGGCGTGGTCTTTCCCGGGCCGCACCCGCGCATCACCCTGGTGGACGGCTTCGTCTATGAGGTCGAGCCGGAGGGCATGTTCCTGGCCGTACGCAGCCGCGACCGCCTGGGCGTGGTCTCGGCCATCAGCACCATCCTCGACCGCCACCAGGTGCTGATCAGCCGCTTCGACTTTTCGCACAGCCAGGCGCAGAAACGTTCGATGTTCCTGATCCGCATCGCCAAGCTCCTGCCCGAGGCTGCGCTGGCCGAGCTGCAGGCCCATTCGGACATCCTCTTGGTGCGCAGCATCAGGCTCTAGGCTTCGGCGAAGCTGGATGAACATTTTTTGAAGGGGTCTGGGGGAACTTTTTTATAAAAAAGTTCCCCCAGACTTCGGTTTGATTTTTATATGGTTTTAAGGAAACAGTTCCATATGCCTGACACCGGCTTTCTGGCCCAGAAGCTAACTTTCACCTTCGCCAAGCTCGGGCGGGCGCGGTTCCATTCGCACCACGACCTGATGCGCCACTTCGAGCGCGCGGTGCGCCGGGCCGGCCTGCCGGCCCGGGAGACCGAGGGCTTCAATCCCCGGCCGCGGCTGGTCTTTCCCCACGCTCTGGGCGTGGGGGTGGCTTCGCGCTGCGAGGAGGTGGAGCTGGAGCTCTGGCGCAAGGTCGAGCCGAGCGTGGCGGCCGAGGCCTTGCGCTCGGCGGTGTCGCCGGTGGTGGAGATCCTCGCCTGGCGGGTTCTGCCGCCGGTGCGCAAGGGGCGGCAGGTGAAGCGCGCCCATTACCGGGTTTCCGGCTGGCCGGCCGGCCTGGAGCCGGCGGCGCTGGCCGCCGAGCTGCTGGCCGCCGAAACCATCCTGGTCAAGCGCGGCGCGCCCGGTCAGGAACGCGAACTCGACGCCCGGCCCTTTGTCGAAGGCGCCCGGGCCGAGGGGCGCGAGCTGGCCGTCACCCTGACCCACGGCGACACCGGCACCGGCCGGATCGACGAACTGGCCGGCTGGCTGGCCACCCGCCATAGACTCTCCCCGGCCGACCTCAGCCTGGAGCGCGTTGCACTGGAGTGGGCTTGAACCTTTGAGTCCGGTTACGGCCGTAAATCCAATTTCTAGTGATAAGGCCCAACCTCAAAAAGCTTCCTTCCTGTTCGCCATATCGCCGGGCGAGTCAGTTCCCCCAGCTGACCGCTTCGCTCGGCAGGGACCAGGGGGATCTGGTCCAACTCACGTGGGCGTCCAGAAAGAGCGCGTTGATGCCCCGGCTGTGGCGGTAGTCGACCCAGGTCGGGGCCCATTCGCCGAGCGAATACCCCGATTCAAAACCGTTCTGCGGCGTCTGGGTGGCGTTGGCCCCGTCGAGCATGAGCACCGCCCCCGCCGGATTTTTCACCTCGCGCAGGCGTTCCGGGTCCATCCAGGCCAGGCCCATCATCGGCACGCCGTCGGTCAGGTTGCCGCAGCGCTTGTGGTACATGATATTGAGATGGTATTTGATCTCTTTGGTCCCGGCCGGGCATTGGTAGAGCGCGACCACGGATTTGGGGGTCGCCGCGTTCCAGCCGTAGTTCCACCGGCCCCCGCCCAGATAAGCCGCCAGCAGAGTCGGCCAGTAGATGTAGGTCGCCGAAGCCCCCCCCTGCGAGCAGAGCGGCAGAAAGTCGGCCCAGTCGTCGACGTAGGCCTGGACCGCCAGCCCGCTCTGCTTGAAATTATTAAGGCAGGTGGTCTGCCGGGCCACGTCCACCGCCCGTTCCAGCGCCGGCAGAAGCATGCCGGCCAGGATCGAAATGATCGCGATCACCACCAGCAGCTCGACCAGAGTGAATTTTCGGTTGCACCGCATGCTTCGCCCTCCGCTTCCGGGGAACCTTTTTTGCAAAAAAGGTTCCCCGACCCCTTCCAAAAAACTCTCACCCAGCTTCGCCGTTTCGAGCGTTCAAAGGGACAAACTCCACGCCTGCCCCATTCGTGCGACTCGCCCATCTGAACCGATCGGATACGCGAAGCGTTTGCTGGGTGTGCGGCACGCACTCTCACTCAGCTTCGCCGCGTCGAACGTCCAATCGGCCCCAGAACCTCCGGTTTTCAATCCTGCCCTTGGTCGCAGGCCGCTTTATTGCAGCGTCAGCCGGCCGTACTGCTCGTGCGTCTTGTCCCGCATGATGCCGCTGAAGAATTCCAGCCCCTGCCGCGGCCGGTCGTGGCCGTCGGAATCGTTGACCAGCAGGGAGAACCCCAGCACTTTGCCGGGCTTGACCCATTCCTTCTCCATCCCCAGTTGCGCCCAAGGGAAAGTAAGCTCATAGCGCGTGAGTTTCTTCGCTTCGTCGCGTTCGATCTTGGCCGGGCAGGCCGCGCTAATGTCGCCCTCGTCCAGGCGGTTCTTGTCGAAGCTGTGGTAACGCCAAACCAGCGGCCCGCGCGGCGTCAAGGCCGCGCCCAGTTCGCAGATGCGCTTAGTAAAGATGGACGCCAGCGGATTGTAAACCTCCGTCTGTTCCGGATGCGAATCGAAGGCCAGTTGCAGGCTGTCCTGCTGCCAGATGTTGGCGTCGGTCTTCTCCTGGCGGAAGACGTCGTCGTGGCTTTCGACGGTGAGATAAAGATTCTCCGCGTCCCAGGCGAAGCTCAACTCGGCCTTATCGAGCTGGCCGCTGGAGCCGGTGCCGGCGATGACCGCTTGGCAGGGCAGCGCGCCGGCGTCATTGCCGCCCAGGCGCGCCGCGCCCAGGAAGTTGACCTCCCGCTTCAGGGTCAGGGCCGGCTCGCCCCGCGCGGCCACGGTCAGCTCCACCTGCAAGCGCCGCTGCGGATCGGGCAGCCCCTCAAACGGCAGGGGCAGCAGCTTGGACCACGGCTGGTCCGGCGCGATGACCACGTTGGGCTCCTCGGTTCGCACCCCGTCGGCGTTCAGTTCGACGCGCACCGGCAGTTCCAACGCGCCGACATTGGCCAGATCCAGCTTCATGTACGGCCGGCCGCCCTCCACCACCAGCCCGAAATCGCCCGGCTGGATCGAAGGCCGGAGCACGGCCCAGGCCGCTGCGACCTGTTTGCGCCCGTCCTTGTCAGTATACTCTATCCGCAGCGCCCGCGGGCCGCATTCGGCCTCGGCCGGCGCTTTCAGGCGCGCGCGGTTGTCGCCCGTCGCTTCGGCCAGGATGCCCCCGCCGGCCGCGACCGCGGCCAGTTTGGCCCCCGCCGGCAGCGGCAGTTCCACCTCCCGGGTCTGCCCGGCGTGAAGGGCGAAGACGTCGGCCTCGCGCTCCTGGGCCAGGGAGGAGAGATAGATCTCGGCCGCCGCGCCGAAGACATACTGCGGCGCGGGCCCCAGTTCGAGCCGGACCGCGCCGGCCTCGGCCTTGATCCGGCGTACCCCGCCCATGAAATCGACCAGCTCGACCTCCCGCCCCTCGCCCACGGGCAGGGAGAGCGGCGCCAGCCGTTCGACCGTCCACAGCACCAGCACCGGCTGGTTGTCGCGGGCGAAGACATAACCCCAGACGTCCTCGCCGAAAAAGCGCAGATGGCGCACGGGGGTCGTCCCCTCCAGCCGGTGGGCCCAGACCGCCAGAGCCGGCACGGCCGGCTTGGGGAAGAGGGCCTTGGGACTCCAGGGCGTGGGTTTGGTATAGGGGTTGAAGCAGATGCCGTATGACCCTTCGACGTCGTCGCCGTCGAGAATGTAGAAAGGCAAAAAGGCCCGCCAGCCCTCGCCCTTGAAGATGGTGGCCACCCGGGCCAGCCACTGGGCCTGCTCGCGGTGGCGGCTGATCGTGCCGTAACGGCTGCGGAAGCCCAACTCGGTGCAATAGATCGGCAAGACCAGGCCGTTTTTGTACTGGGCCACCAGCCGGTTGAAGCGCCTGGTCTTCTCGGGAATGCCGATCCGTTCCGGCGGCGGAGTATGGTAGGCGTGGCAATCGATGGCGTCGAGATATTCGAGCAGCCCGCGCTTGAACAGCTCCTCGTGCGACTCGATCGCGCTCCCCTCCAGCAGCGAGGAGTAGCAAGGCCCGATCATGAAGCCGGCCGGATCGGTTTTCTTCAGGACCGGCCGGCAGCGACGGTAAAGCTCGACCACGTCGTCGTAGGAGTAGCTGGGCTTCTGGAAGCTGCCCAGGCCGAGGTTGAGGTTGATCTCCCAGGCCACGTCATAAAGCCGCGGCTGCAAGTGCGGATAGCGAACCTTCTCCACCTCGATGTAATCGCGGAACATGTCGAGCAGATAGGACCATTCCTTATAGGCCGGCGGCGGCGAGGTGCGATAATCGGAACGGCGCGCCCACTCCGGCGCCTCCTCCCCCAGGTTCGCCCGCAACGAAGAGATGTGCGAGCGGTAGGCCGGCCAGGCCCCGGGCGCCCCGCCCGCCGGCTCGGCGATCTTGGAGCCGTCGGGATTCTTGGGCCCGTCGGCGATCTGCTTACGTGCCCACTCGGCCAGGCCGCCGGAGCGATCCGGCTGATTCTTCTCGATCCAGGGCCATTTCCAATATTCGTTCCGCCAGCTCAAACCGCACAGGTCGGCCAGACCAAAGCGGTCGCCGTGCAGGCCTAGAAACGCGCTCTGCCCGTATTTTTTGAACAGCTCGGTGCTCTCCGCGGCCGTGTTGGCCAGCACGGCGAAAGTGCCCTGCCCGGGCAGCACGCTGCCCGGGCTTTTGAGGCAGGAATCGGTCTCCAGGTCGCGGCCGTTGGCATCGGTCCACCAGGCCCGGACCTCGTAATAACCGGAGGCCAGGCCGGCCAGCTCGACTTTATATTCCGTCTGGTCCGCCGCGAGCTTGAACTCGCCCCCGCCGGCCGGCTTCTCCCAATAATCGGTCAGGGCGTAGCGCACCCCGACCGCCTCCGCCGGCGGCGTGCCCTCCCGGCCGAAGCGCAGGCCCACGGCCGCGCCCCGTTCGAACAGGCTCAGCTCCGGCTTGGTCGTGCTGAAGGTCAGCCAGCCCGTGCGCTGCGGGCTGGCCGTCAGGGCCAGCTTATCCACGTAGAGCACGTTCTCCTCGACCGCCCCGCCCAGGCTGATGGCCGTGATCTTGGCCGGATCGGGCTGCTTGCCGTCCTTGACCATCTGGCTGAACTTCACCACCCGGTCGACCACCGCCGACTCGGTATATTCATACGGCAGCAGCGTGCCGCTGTAGTGCACACCGTTGCAAGTCACGCCCACCCCCAGCCACCACTTGCCCGGCCGGCGCAGCCCCAGAACCACCCGCACCCCCTCGGCCTGGCTCCATTCCGGCTTCGCCTCGACCGGGCGGCTCAGGCTGAACCAGGACCGCCCCTTCTCCCGCGCGTTGGGGGCCTTCTTGATCCCCTCGATCCGCAGGAAATCGCCCTCTAGCCCGGGCAGGCGGGTGCCGAAATCCAGCTTCACCTCCACCCCGGTCTTGAGCTCCCAGGCCGGCTGGGCGGCGGCGGGAAAATCGTCGAGCACCGCCAAATCATGACTGGCCGCCGCCAGGCAGGCCAGCTTGACCCCGGTCTCGATCCGCTCCTCGGCCCGGACCAGACCCGCCAGGGCCAACCAGATTCCCAGCACCGCCAGTTTCTGCCGCTTCGTCAGGGGCCGCATCGGGCATTCTCCTTTAGGGGACGGACAACTTCACCGTTCAGCCGGCGCTAACTGCTTTACCCTCGGACCCTTCCAAAAAACTCTTATCTGGCTTCGCCGTTTCGAGCGTTCAGATGGACAGACTCGACGGCTACCCCATTCGTACGACTCGCCCATCTGAGCCTGCCGGACGCGCGAAGCGTGGATAAAGTTTTTTGAAAGAGCTTGAGAGAACTTTTTTTCAAAAAAGTTCTCTCAAAACCTGAAAGCTTTTTCAGCGGTTCCCTTCCATCTCAACCTTCCGCTTTTCCGAGCTTGCTCCGCCCACGGCCGCGGCCTCGGGCGCCGGGCCGGTACTCTGGCGCTGGAGCAGGACCGGGCGGTTGACGGCATTGACCAGGGTCGTGGCCTGCGGGTGGCGGACGATCTCGCCCAGCAGGCGGGCGGCGGTGCGGCCGTCGGCGGCCGAGGCGGGCACGATCGTGTCCAGGCCCAGCCGGGCCGCACCCTCGTAGTTGTCGAAGCCGATCAGGGAGAGGTCTTCGGGAATGCGCCGGCCGGCCGCGGCCGCAGCCTGGGCCAGGCCGACGGAGATATAGTCGTTCACCGCCAGCACGGCCGTATAGGGTTCGGGCAGAATCCGCGTACCCAATCGCCGGCCAGCCAGGATCAGGCTCGGATCGCACAGTTCCTCGACCGGATGGCTTTCATAATAGATGTCGGCCTCGCCCACCGGCAGCCCCTCCAGCCGCGCCACCTGGACGAAAACCCGCTCGCGCTCGCGTGCCCAGTTCATCGCCTTCTCGGGCACGCCGAGGATGTGATAGCTGGCCATGGCGATCCGCCGGTGACCCAGGCCGATCAGCTGGCGCAGCGCCTCCTGGGTGGCGAACTCCCAATCCACGGCCACGTTGTTGACCTTATACAGCCCGGCATAATCGCAGGCGACCACGGGCAGCTTGGTTTCCACAAGCGAGCGCATGACCTCGTCGGGCTGCGAAATACAGAAGACGGCCGAGAAATCGCGCAGCCGCCCGGGCAGGGTCGCGACCGCGGCCGGCGAATCCATGATTAGGTAGGCGCACTGCCCGCCCTCGGCGCTGACGGCGGCTTCGAACGCTTCGGCCACCCGGTAGCTGCGCTTGCCGCCCGGATAATCCGGCAGCATGGCTTCCGAACCGACGATGGCGATGTGCAATCCCCGGGCCCAGGTCGAGGCTTCGGCAAGAGGCGCTTGGTTCCAGACTTCGGGCGCCTGCACCAACGTGCCGATGCGCGGCCGCTTAATGACCGCCCCTTCCTGGGCCAGTTTCTCCAGGGCTTGGCGGACGGTGACCACGCCGGCTTTTAATTCCACGGCCAGCTCCACCACGGGCGGAAGCTTTTCGCCCGGGGCCAGAGTCCGGGCCAGAATCTGCCGGCGCAGACCATTGGCGATCTGCTCGACGAGCGAAGTTTCAAAATGGCGATTCAGCTCGATCGGACGCAGGGGCACGATGCTCTCCTTTAAATATGATATCATATTACATCACATTATAGTAAAGCGCAAATCACTAATTTAAAAAATCTATCACCTCATAAATTATGTTTAATAATAATGTTATTATAGATAAATAACCGCCTGGAAGCAGGACTGAATCTTTTCGTTCCTTGAATAGAATGATCAATGGGCTAATGTGCTGTCCATCCGGGAAGAACGCATCGTATTGTTAACAAGCGATCAAGATACATTTTTGTCGATTCAGCCAACGCTTACCGCCCCGCCGGCAGCTTAATATCCAGGTATACCCCCAGTTCAGGAGAATCGCCGATGAACGGCCGCCAACGTTACGTCAACACTCTGCAAGGCCAGCCGGTCGACCACCTCGCCCGGGTGCCGATCCTGATGCAGTACGCCGCCGAACACATCGGCTCGAATTACGGGGCCTTCGCCTCCGACTACCGCGTGCTGACCGAGGCGAACCTGCGCTGCGCCGAAGAGTTCGGCTTCGACCAGGTGAGCACCATCTCCGACCCTTACCGCGAAACCGCCGGCTTTGGCGGCCGGATCGAATACGTCCGCGACGGCGTGCCGCGCTGTCACCTGCCGCCCCTGGCCGACTCGACCGACCTCTCGGCCCTGCCCCGCCCCGACCCCTTCTCGGCCGAGCGGATGCTCGACCGGATCCGGGCCGTGGAGACCTACCGCCAGCGGACCCAGGACCATTCGATCCTCGGCTGGGTCGAGGGGCCGGCCGCCGAAGCCGCCGACCTGCGCGGCGTCGGCACCTTCCTGGTGGACCTGCTGGAAGAGCCGGAATTCTGCGCCGAGCTGATGGACCGCTGCATCGAAACCGCCATCGCCTTCGCCCAAGCCCAGATCGCCGCCGGCGCCGACACCATCGGCATCGGCGACGCGGTGGTCAGCCAGATGTCGCCGGCCACCTATGAGGAGCTGGTCTTTCCCCGCGAGAAAAAATTGGTCGAGGCGATCCACGCCGCCGGCGCCTGGGTCCGGCTGCACATCTGCGGCAACATCACCCGCCACCTGCCGGTCATCGCCGGGCTGGGGATCGACCTGCTCGACTGCGACTGGATGGTCGACCTGGGCCAGGCCCGCGCGGCCCTGGGTGAAAAGGTGGTCCTGACCGGCAACCTCGATCCGGTCAGCGCGGTCAGAAACAGCCGCCCGCCCGCGATCCGCGCCGCGGTCCAGGCCGCGCGCGCCGCGGCCGGCCGGCCGTACATGGTCGGCGCCGGCTGCGAGATCCCGTCCGGCACGCCGGTGGAAAACCTGCGGGCGTTATGCGAACCGACGCCCGGTTTTTGATTCCTTAACGGTTTGCGGAAAAACTCGTTTTGCCTAGTGCGTGCCGCACGCGCATAAAGCGCTTCGCGCGCCCGACCGGTTCAGATGGGTGAGTCGAACGAATGGGGTAGACGCTGAAGCCGTCCATCTGAACGTCCGAAAAGGCGAAGCTGGGTGGGAATTTTTGAAGGGGCCCGGGGGAACTTTTTTGCTTATGAAAAGGTTCCCCCGGATCATCACCTAAACATACTTTCAGGAGAAAGGTTCATGAGCAAGCGACGTTACCGCGCGGGCATTGTCGGCTGCGGCGGCATGGGCAAGGCTCATCTCGACGTGCTGGCCACGCATGCCGGCTTTGAGCTGGTCGCGGCCTGCGACGTTAATCCCCAGGCTTTGGCCGCGGTCCCGTCTGGGGTCAAGACCTACTCCGACGCGGCGGCGCTCTTCGCCGAGAACCGGCTGGACGTGGTGAGCCTGATTCTTCCCAACTATCTCTATCTGCCCACGGTCAAGCTGGCCGCCGCTCACGGGGCGCACGTGCTCTGCGAGAAACCGCTGGGCAAGGACCTGGCCGACTGCCGGGCGATCAGCGCCGAACTCCGGGGCGCCGGCCTCAAGGGCTGGGTCTCTGCGCAGCGCAAATACTTCAACCACTTCCTTCAGGCGCGGGCTCACGTCGAGCGGCTGCAACCGCGCCAGATCGCCGCGGCCTTCACCTACTGGTGGGGGGCGGCGTTCGGCGAGATCCGCTGGCGCGGCAACCGCGCCCAGAGCGGCGGAGTGGCGGTGATCGACAGCGGCTGGCACGCCCTGGACCTGCTCGACTGGTTCGTCGGCGGCCCGACGGCGGCCCAGGCCAGCCTGGGTTATCTGGCCGCCTATCCCGAGATCGACGACCGGGCCACTATCCGGCTGGACTACCCGGAGCAGTTGCAGGCCAACCTCTTCGTCAGCTACACCTGGCCTCAGAGCCGCTTCGACTTCACCTTCGTGAACGGCCGGCACGCGGTGGGTTTGGACCTCCAGAAGTGCCAGCTCTTCACCGACGGCCAGGTGACCGAGGAGATCAAGGCCAAGCCCGAAGACCAGGTGTTCACCGTGATGTACGACCAGCTCCACCTGGCCCTGGGCGGCAAAACCGCCTATCTGACCGACCTGGACCGGGCGGAACGGATCATGGGCGTGGTCAACGCCTGCTACCGCTCCGACCGCAGCGGCGGACCGATCCAGCTTGGAGGTTGAGTCGCGTCGAGCGCCTATTATTCAAACCATGTCCATAATCATCGAAGCGGCAAAGCCGGATGAGAATTTTTTCGAGGGGTTCGGGGAACCTTTTTTGTAAAAAAGGTTCCCCGAAATATTATTATATGCCCTGGTGATCAAAATCGGCCGGGGGATGGGGCTTTGACGGACGATGAACGTTTCAGCCGGTTGCGGCTCTTGGTGGGTCAGGCGGGCCTGGACCGGCTGGCCGCCGCGTGCGTCACGGTCTGCGGCCTGGGGGCGGTCGGTTCGTTCGCGGTCGAGGCCCTGGCCCGGGCCGGGGTGGGCCGGCTGCGGCTGGTCGACTTCGACCAGGTCCGGGCCAACAATCTCAACCGTCAGCTCTACGCCCTGGAGGCGACGCTCGGCCAGTTCAAGGCCGACCTGGCCGCCGAGCGCGTCCGCCAGATCACTCCGGCGTGCCAGGTCGAAGCGTTGAAAATTTTCGTCCACACCGATACGCTCGAACAAGTGCTCACGCCGCGGCCGGACCTGCTGATCGACGCCATCGATTCGGTCGGCCCCAAGGCGGCGCTGCTGGCCGGCGCGGCCGGATTGACCAGGGTCATCAGCTGCATGGGCGCAGCCACCCGGAAAGAAATCGAGCCGATCCGCCTGGCCGGCCTGAATCAGACCCATAACTGCCCGCTCGCCCGGCAAATCCGTAAGCGGTTGAAAAACCTTCCTTCCGCCCGGGAGATTCTTTGCGTCTATTCCGAAGAGACGCCGCCAGGCGATCTTGATCCGGAGAATGAAATCGGCATCTCTTCTCCAGAAAAAGACTTCCATGTTCGAGGCCGCCTGCGCCGGCCCTTGGGCAGCCTGCCGACGATTACCGGCATCTTCGGCTTGCGAGCCGCGCATGCCGCCTTGGAGATTATCCTTAGATATCCGCCCAGCAAATAATCTTCTCCTAACATTGTCATATCACTTGCTAATAATGTAATAATGTTATAGCCTAGTAAATGCTCTGGAATATCCCCTGTTCCGTATTGCCGGAGACGACCATGTCGACCGATCATCTGACCTATGTCGAGCTGGAAAGATTACTGGAAGATGTGGATCTCTCCACTCCGGACGAGACGGGCTGCCGGCTGGAGCTGGAGTTGCTGCCGCCGGGGATTCCGCTGATCCGGATCCACGGCCGCACCCTGGGGGTCGGTTCGTTGCAGATCGTGCGGCAGATCCTGGACCATATCCAGGGCGTGGCCGGCGACGTGATTCTCGACCTGCTGGAATGCAGCTATCTCTCGTCCATCGCCATGGCCAATCTGGCCAATTTCGCCGCCGGCCGCTTGGAAGCCGGCGGCCGCATCCTGGTCAGCGCGCCCAATCAAAAAATCACCAACATGATGCAGATCATCGGCGTGGACCGCATCTTCACCGTCTGCGCCAACCTGGCCGAAGCCCGGATGATCTCGCGGCATTTGCCGCTGGGCGATCCGAACGAATACCTGTAGCCTCGGAAGCGCTCGACCCTGCCCGCCTTCAAGGCC